>DASTAN010000145.1:0-15019 GCA_035712665.1 Gemmatimonadales bacterium | reverse complement strand
AGGTCCTGACGCGGTTCACGCGCCGGCGCCCTGTGGACCTGAGGCACTCAGAAGATAGTCGTGGGGGCAAGGGGATGGCAGGGGGACACGGGACAAGCGACAAGGGACAAGGGAGGAACACCGATGCCCCTGTCGCTTGTGACGTGTCACGTGTCCCCTGTCATCGGCTACCGGCCGGCGCCGAAGATCACCGCGTTGGCCAGCAATCCCGCCGTGCCGCGCCAGAAGCCGCGGAAGAGCGGGTTCTCCGCGAACGCGACGACGGTCCCGCGCCCCGCCGACTCGACGCTGGCCCACGCCGACCCGACCAGGAACTTCTCGGTGTTCCCCGGCCACGTGAAGCCGGCGAGCACCGGGCTCTTGTCGGTGAAGAGCACCACGTTCTCGCCGGTCTTGCTCGGCCGCAGGAAGTCACCGGGCACCAGCACCGCGAGCTGGTCGCGATCGTAGCCCCACGCGAGCCAGTGGGTGCGGTCGAGCGCCGCACGCGCGATCGCCCCCGGCACGTACTCCGGCCGCGTGTTCCCCGCGGCACTCGGCGAGACGAACGGAGCCGCCCCTGCCCCCGCGCGCACCGCGGTGTCCGCGGCCTCGAGCTTCGGCTTGGCCGCGTCGGCCTCGACCGGCGTGCGGAGCCCCATCTCCTTGTGCTCGAGCACCGACACCGCCGAGCCGAGCGCCACGATGGCGCCCCCGCCGCGCACCCAGTCGCGCACCCGGTTCATCCCAGCGGTGCCGAGGACGCCGGCGTAGCTCCCTTCGGGCAGCACCAGGACGTTGTAGGCGTCGAGGTTCATCCCCGCGAGGCGGCGCGGCTCGACCGGGACGACCTTGGCCCCGAGCTCCTGCTCGAGGTAGAACCACGCATCGCCGAACGACGTCTGCGACACGCCATCGCCCGCAGCGATGAGGATCTTCGGCGCGCGCACCGGACGCACCTGCTCGCTCCCGACGCCGACCTGCCCACGATCGGGGAAGGCCGAGTTGGCCGAGACGACCGGGACGGTGAGTCGGCTCGCGTGCGCGCTGATCCGCGCGTGCAGCGAGTCGGGGTTCCGCACCACGCGCGCGACGACCGTGCCTGCGGGGAAGCTCTCCCCCTCGGCCACCAGCGGCTGCTCGGCGACGCCGAGCGTGAACCCCTCCTGCAGCAGCGCCAGCGTGAGTCGCTGCGCGGCCTCGGTGCCGGGGCGGATGAGGTACGCGCTCCGCGCCGGCTGCACCACCGACACCGTCTGGCGCGGCGCGATCGCGGCCGACGGCGCGGCAATCGGCTCGTCGGTCCAGGCGGCATCGAGCCCGTAGGTGAGCGGCACCGACCACGCGGTCACGTCATAGAACTCGTAGCCCTCGCGCGGCGCGTCCTCGCCGCGACGACGGTTCCGCTCGAAGCGATCGAGCTGACGCTGCGCGAACGCGGAGTCGAGGGTCGCCTTCGGCTCAAGCAGCGCGGTCGCGAGGCGGCCGTGCGGCTGCGCGAGGTCGATGAGATACGACCCGGCCGGGAAGGTGCGCCGCGCCGGGGCGCCGCCGAGGTAGTCGCGCGCGGCGACGAGCGTCGTCGGCTGGCTCGTCTCGAGGACCTCGATCCCCTGGAAACGGAGCTGCGCCACCACCTTGCGGGTCCGCTCGGGGTCACGCCCCGGCGCGATCATCACGCGGCGGAAGGGGCGCGTCGCCGGCGCGGTGAGGGCGCTGGCGTGGAAGGCGCGATAGTCGCGGAGTCGCGCGGTGCGGTTCGCGGCCAGCGTCTCGAGCGTCGCGAGCGACGCGACGACGTGATGCGCGATCCCCTCACGGAAGGTGGTGACGCTGCCGTCGCTCTTCCGGATCGCGAGCTCGGGCCCGCCGTCGCTTTCGAAGGTCATCCCCGTGGCACCGAGGAGCGAGGGCCACGAGTCCCAGTAGCCGGGATAGTAGAGGTCGAAGACGTCGCGCACGTAATACTGCCAGCCGTGGCGGTCGAAGGCGGCGGCGTTCCCCTTCCCGAACGCCTCGAGCCAGTCGATCGACGCGCGCGGCAGGTTCGCGTTGATCGGCTCGGCCGCGGGCGGGAAGAAGTACTGCGGCGTGGTGCTGTGCAGGTCGACGAAGACCTGCGGCCGCCAGCGGAGTACCGCCGCCGCGGTCGCGCGCGTCTCGGGCTGACTGAGGGCCAGCACGTCGCGATTCATGTCGAAGCGGTAGTGGTTGAAGCGCCCCTGGATCGCCCAGGGCTCCGACTGCTCGACCGCGCCGGGTTCGTCGGTGCCGACCGCGATCGAGTTGTTCCACGCCGCGAAGCGCTCGTGGCCGTCCGGGTTCTGGCTCGGGTTGATCACCACGATCGTGCTGTCGAGGATCGCCTTCACCCGCGGCGACTCCGACGCGAGCAGCGTGTAGGCCGTCAGCATCGACGCCTCGAAGCCGGCCGGCTCGTTGCCGTGGATCGAGTGCGAGAGCATCGCCACCGCGGGAATGCGCCCGATGATCGCCGCCGCCTCGCCGTCGCTCGTCTTTCGCGCGTCCACCAGCGCCGCGAGATCGCCGCGCACCGCATCAAGCCGCGCGAGGTTCGCGGGGCTCGAGATCACCAGCACCCGCATCACCTTTCCCTCGTGGGTGCGACCGGTGACCTCGGTGCGGACCCGGTCCGGGCTCGCCGAGATCATCGCGTCCAGCACCGCCTGCTGCTGGTGATACATCGTGTGGCGATGCCCGATCGGATGGCCGAGCATCGAATCGGGCCTGGGCACCGCGGCGCGGTACGGCCCCATCGCGTAGAAGTCGTACGGCTCGGCCCCGGCCCCGACCTTCACGGTCAAGGGGAGCTGGGCAGCGGCGGGGATGGCGATCAGGAGCGCGGCAAGGAGGAGGCGCATGTGGAGCCCGGTGAAAGGTGAATGGTGAAAAGTGAACGGGGACGGCGTGAAGAGTGAAGGGTGGAGGGTGAAGGGCATATCAGGCCTGCATCGCCCTTCACCCTCCACCCTTCACCCTTCACTTTCCCGCGTGCCACCCCTCGCTCACCGCCGCGCCGATCAGGAACACCAGGGCCATGTACCACACCCAGAGGATGAACAGCAGCACCGCGCCGATGTTCGCGTCGACGCTGAGCGCGCCGCCGCCGGCGAGGAAGCCGAGGTAGAGTCCGTACAGCCGCTTCGCGAGCTCGAAGCCGACCGTCGTCACCGCCGCGGCCACCAGCGCCGTGCGCCACGGCAGCACCCGCGGCGAGGCGTACCGGTACAGCAGCAGGAAGAGCGCGAGCGCGCTCCCGATCGCCACCACCTCGGTGAGCACCACGCCGAGCCCGGTGGCGAAGAAGCCCAGCCCGCGCGGGATCATCACCCCTTCGGTCGTGAGCAGCGCGACCCCGGCCGAGAGCACCGTGTTCGCCAGCGCGAGGACCAGCATGACGCCGAGCATCACCACGTCGCGGAGCTTCCCGAAACCGTAGCCGATCAGGTAGTCGAGCACCAGCGACGGGTGCCGCTGCGGCCCGCGGACCTGGAAGATCTGCGACAGGCAGACGCGGATCGAGGCGAAGACTCGTGACCCGAACCAGACGAAGGCCGGGATTGCCACGAGGGTCAGCTTGCTGCGGTAGTTGCGGACCGTGGCAAGGATGCTCTCGACCAGCGCAAACGGATCGGGCGTCCCGTCGCGGTGCAGGTGCACCGGGAGGAACGCCCCGACCAGCGCACCAGGGTCACTGGTGCCGAAGTAGCTCGTCTGTTCGAGCAGGTAGCCGAGCCCGGCCACCACGAGGATCGCGAGCGGGATCATCGCCATCAGCGCGTCGAACGTCAGCGCCGAGGCGAGGAGCGGGAGGTTGACCCGGTCCGCCACCGCCAGCAGGCGGACCAGGAACCTCGGGCGACTCACGCGGTCTCGTCGTCGTCGTCGTCCGCGACGCCGTCGGCCCCGACCGCCGCGCGGCGACGCGCCCGCGCCGCCTCCAGCCGCTTCTCGAGCTCGTCGCGGGCCGAGCGCGCCGCCCGCCGGGCCTCGCGCTTCCCCTCGGCGAACTCCTCGCGGACGTCCTCGACCAGCGACTCCGCCTTGTCCTTCAGCGCGCGGCCCTTGGTCTCGACGTCATCGACGAGGTCATCCCAGCGATCCTCCGCATCCTCGCGCAGCGCCTTCGCCTTCCGGGCGATCTGCTTCCGGGTCCGCTCGCCCGACTGCGGCGCGAAGAGGAGCCCAAGCCCTGCCCCGACCAGCGCCCCGAGCAGGAACCACTTCACCCCGCTCCCGCTGTCGGTCTCGATGACGGTCACATCCTCGTCATAGCGTGCCACGGCCTGCCTCCTTCGGTAGAAGTCTTACTCGCCGGCGTCCGGATCGTCCTCGGCCTGCTGCCCGCCCGTCCCCAGCGCCCCGTACCGAAGTTCGGGGGCCGAGACGTGCTGCGCCACCAGGTCGGCGGTGCCGGTCACATTGAGCTGCGCGAACAGGAAGGCGAACGTCTCCTGCAGCGACTGCCCGATGGCCTGACGAACGTCGGCCGGCAAGTTCCACAGCTCGGCCTTGAACGGCCCGATCGCCTTCTTGCGGGCCTTGTAGTAGAACTGCTCGTCCGAGTCGGTCGGCTTCCGCTCCGACTGGGCGTTGGCGTCGAGCCAGGCATACATCCGGGCCCGGAGGTCAGCCGGGAGCGCCGGGTGGTCGAAGACGATGTTCTGGAAGTTGGTCGCCAGGTGGATCTCGGCCGTCTCGATCCGGGGGAAGTTCCCGAACGCGTTGCTCGGCAGCGTCGAGGCGCCGTGCTGCACCGCCCCGCCCATCCCGTAGTCCTCGCGGGCCGAACGCGACAGCGCCTCGAGCGCCTCGAGGTCGAGCTTCACGTCGGCGATCGAGCCGTCCGGCAGGACCACGCCGCCGTGCGACGTCCCGGTCTGGACCGAGATCTTCGAGATCCCGACGTAACTGCCGAGCCCGGCCAGCGACCGGTTGTACCCCTGCATGAAGGCGTGGAGCTCCTCGACGGTCGAGTTCTTGTGGCCGACCTCGCCGATCTCGGCGCCCACCGACACCGTCACTCCGGCCGGCTCGCGGTCACGAATGAAGGCGGTGATCTCGGCCGCGTGCTCGAAGTTGAGGCGCTGCTGCTCCTCGAGGGTTGGGAAGCTCAGGTCGACCAGCGTCGAGGTGTCGACGTCGATGTTGAAGAACCCGGCCGCGACCTCCTCGGCGATCAGCTTCTTGACCTCGCCGACCTCGGCCTCCGGGTTGGCCTTGTACTTGGTGGCGTTGACCTGGCAGTGGTCGCCCTGGATGAAGAGCGGCTGGTGGTACCCCTCGCGGAGGGCCGCCCCGATCATCACCGCGACGTACTCGGCCGGGCGCTGCTCGGTGTAGGCGATCTCGGAGCGGGCGATCTCGAGGATGATCGCCCCGCCCCGGCAGTCATTCGCCGCGCGGAAGATCGCCCGGGCGGTGTCATAGGCCATCATCCGGACGTTGATCGCCGGGACGGTGAAGCCCCGGCACTCGCCCCGACCCCGGGCGATGTAGAGGTCGTGGATCGATCCCGGCCGGACCCCGACCGCCTGCCCAAGCTCCCAGATGAGGTGACGCGCCGCCCCCTTGGTGGCCTCGTCACCGAACACCGCCGCGTGCACCAGCCGGTCGGTCGCCTCGGACCGGAGCACCTCCGGACGGGAGATTTCCACACGCCCCCCGACCAGCGACACCCCGCCATTGAACCCGGCCACCAGCTGCTGCTGCACGTCCGACATCACGACTCCAGGATTGAAGGGTGGATTTCGACGGCGACAATCTAACCTGCGCCGGCGTCGACCGATAGCCGCGCACCGATGGCCACGGAATCGTGGCAAACGGGCCGAAAATCAGCCGCTCGACGACACTGTCCCCACCCTGATTTTCCACATCAATTGTATCAGCCAAGTTATTGTGGAAATTGTCTTTAGGAAAAATGGCTCGTGTGGACAACGGCGTGGATTCGGATCCCAATGCTGCACGCGGACTTGACCCGGTTTCCCCCCGGTTTTCCCCGCTGTCCAATGTGGGAAATTCCCACTTTCCACAGCTGTGGTCAGTCGCCGTGAAACGCGGGATGGCGAGGAGGAGGGGATGTGGAGAGGGTGTGAGAAGACGCCGTGGGCCTCGGGCCGTGAGCCCCGAGGCTCAAGGCTCAGGGCCCAATGCTCCATGTGGACAACCACTTTCCCACAATCCACGCCCGCCGTGGACGAGGCTCCTTCCACACCGTTTCGTGACACACCCTCCCCTTCCCTGCCGGGTTAAATTAGGGGTTGGCCTTTCATCCTTTTCCCGACCAGAGGACCATGTCCGGATCACCGATCCGCCGCACCAAGATCGTCGCTACCCTGGGCCCGGCCTGGGAGTCCGAAGAGCGGATGCACGCCCTCTTCGATGCCGGGGTCAACATCGTCCGGATCAACGCCTCCCACGGCTCCCCCGAGACGCGGGAGACCTGGATTCGTCGGATCCACAAGGTCCGGGCCGAACGCAACGCCCCGATCGGGATCCTGGTGGACCTCCATGGCCCCCGGATCCGGGTCGGCAAGCTGCCGGAGCCGATCTCCCTCGCCCCGGGCCAGGTCGTCACGTTCGCCCCGGAGGCGACGGCCGAGGCTGGCGACATCCCGACGACCTATCCGGAGCTGGCGCAGGACGTCACAGCCGGGTCGCTGATCCTCCTCGACGACGGCCTCCTGGCGGTCGAGGTCACCGGGGTCCGTGGCGACCGGGTCGAGGGGCGGGTCCGCTACGGCGGCCTGCTCAAGCCGAACAAGGGCATGAACCTCCCCGGCTCCTCGGTCTCGGCCCCGGCCGTGACCGAACACGACCGCGAGGAAGTCCTCCGGGTCATCCAGCTCGGGATCGAGTACATCGGCGTCTCGTTCGTGCGGAAGGCCGAGGACCTGCAGACCCTTCGGCGGATCATCCCGAAGAAGGTCAAGCTGGTCGCCAAGATCGAAAAGGACACCGCCCTCGACCACCTCGACGAGATCATGGAGGCGACCGACGCCATCATGGTGGCGCGCGGCGACCTCGGGGTCGAGCTCCCGTTCGAGCAGGTGCCGCTGGTCCAGAAGCGGCTGATCCAGCGGGCCAACCGGTACGGCAAGCCGGTCATCACCGCGACGCAGATGCTCGAGTCGATGATCGCCAATCCCCGCCCGACCCGGGCCGAGGCCTCGGACGTCGCCAACGCCATCATCGATGGCACCGACGCCGTGATGCTCTCGGCCGAGACCGCGGTGGGGCAGTACGGCCTCGAGGCGGTGCTGGCGATGGACCGGATCGCCAAGGAGGTCGAGATGGCCTCCAAGCGCTCGGCCGACGGCGAGCGGCGGCGGCGCTGGCAGGTCCCCGCCCCGCACCTCACCCGGACCGACGAGGGGCATATCCCGACGCAGGACGCGATCGCCGTGGCGGTCTCGATGGCGTCGGACATGCTGGACGCGAAGGCGATCGTCTGCTTCACGTCGAGCGGCTTCACGGCGCGCACCGTCTCGTCGTACCGGCCGCGGGTGCCGATCCTGGCGCTGACGCCGGAGGAGGAGACCTTCCGGCAGCTCGGTCTCGCGTGGGGCGTGGTCCCGGTGCTGATCCCGCACCTCAAGAACTACGACCCGATGTGGCAGCTCGGCCGCCAGGAGCTGCTGGTGCGCGGACTGGCCCAGGAGGGCGACCGGGTCATCGTGACCTGCGGCGTGCCGTTCGACCAGCCCGGGACCACGAACCTCCTGATGGTCGAGACGGTGTGAGCCCATGCGGCTGACCCTCCTGGGGACGGGGACCTCGATGGGGGTCCCCCAGATCGGCTGCAGCTGCCCGGTCTGCCAGAGCGAGGATCCCCGGGACCGCCGCACCCGCACTGCCGCCCTCGTGGAGCACGAGGGCACCCGCCTCCTGATCGACACCCCGCCCGAACTCCGGCTGCAGCTCCTGGCGGCCGGGGTGGGCCACGTGGATGCGGTCCTCTACACCCACCTCCACGCCGATCACGTCCACGGCATCGACGACCTCCGGTCGTTCTCGCTGCTTCGCCAGGGCGACCTGCCGCTCTACGGCCCGGCCGAGACGCTGCGGCACCTGCATCACCGCTTCAGCTACATCTTCGATGACGGCGTGGTGCCGATCGAGGGGACCTCGAAGCCGCGCCTCGTCACCCACGAGCTGCACCCCGGTGTCGCGACGACGATCGCCGGAGTCCCGGTCCTCCCGCTGGCGTTCGAGCACGGGCACGCCGAGGTCTTCGGCTATCGGTTCGGGCCGGTGGCGTACGTGACCGACGTGAAGTCGGTACCCGACCCGACGGTGGCTGCCCTCCGCGGGGTCGAGGTGCTGGTGCTGAATGCCCTGTGGCATCGGCCGCATCCGACCCATCTTTCGATCGAGGAAGCCGTCGAGACGGCGCGCCGGATCGGCGCCGCACGGACCTTCCTCACGCACCTCACCCACGAGACCGCGCACCGCGACCTGCTGCGCGACCTCCCTCCCGGCATCGAGCCGGGCTACGACGGCCTCACCGTGGACACGACCCGATGACCCTGACCCTCGACGACCGGTACTTCCTGCGCTCGGCCCTCGACGGCGTGCACGGCCTCGCCGACGGGGCGCCGGCCCAGCTGGCGGCTCGCTTCCCGGAGATCCGCGCCGAGGTGGCGCGTCGTCGCCACGAGGGCGAGTTCGGCTTCCTCGGCCTCGGGCAGCAGCCCGATCTCATCGCCAAGGCGAACGCCTTCGCCGATGCGCGACGCGGGACGTTCGATCACCTCCTGATCCTCGGCATCGGCGGCTCGGCGCTCGGAATGCGCGCGCTGATGACGGCGCTCCGCCCGGCGGCGTGGAACGAGTGGGGCCCGGATCGCCGCGACGGCTGGCCGACGGTGACGATCCTCGAGAACGTCGACCCGACGACCGTGCTCGCGACGCTCGACCGTCTGGACCCTCGGCGCACCCTGGTCAACGTCATCTCGAAGTCGGGCGGGACCGCCGAGACGCTGGCGCAGTATCTGATCGTGCGGCAGTGGCTCGCGCGGGCCGTGGGGGATGACGCCGCGCGGGAGCATTTGGTCTTCACCACCGACCCGGCCCGTGGTGCGCTGCGCGCCATCGCCGCCGATGAGGGGATCACGACCTTCGACGTCCCGCCGGAGGTGGGCGGTCGGTTCTCGGTGCTGACGGCGGTGGGGCTCGTCCCTGCCGCGCTCGCGGGGCTCGACATCGCGGGGCTCGTGGACGGTGCGGCGGTCGCGGTGGCCGAGGCCGAGAGCGAGTCGCTGGATACGAACCCGGCGGCGCGGTGGGCCGGGATGCAGTTCCTGGCGCAGGCCACGACCGCCGCGAACATTCACGTCCTGATGCCCTACAGCGATCGACTCAAGGACATCAGCGCGTGGTTCTGCCAGCTGTGGGCCGAGTCGTTGGGCAAGGAGCACGACCGGGGCGGCGAGGCCGTCCATCGCGGCCCCACGCCGCTCGGCGCGCTGGGGGCGACCGACCAGCACTCGCAGGTGCAGCTCTTCATCGAGGGGCCGTTCGACAAGACGATCACCTTCCTGCGCGTGCGTGACACGGCGGCCCTGCTCGAGATCCCCGCGCACCCACCCACCGCTGCGCGCGGCGAGGCCGTCGTGCGCGACGCGCTCGGCTACCTCGAGGGCAAGACCCTCGGGCAGCTCCTCGATGCGGAGTTCACGGCCACGCGCGAGGCGCTCCGGAGTCGCGGCCGGATGAGCGCGACCCTCGAGCTCGACACCGTGGATGCGCGGAGTCTCGGGCGCCTGCTGATGTTCTTCCAGTGCGCCACGGGGTTCGCGGGGGCGTGGTATGACGTGAACCCGTTCGATCAACCGGGTGTGGAGCTCGGCAAGGTGCTCACTCGGGAGCAGTTGCAGAAGAGATAGGCGATCGGCGATCGGAGATCGGAGGTTGCTCCGGCAGGTGCCGCGTCAGAGGAATTGGCGTGGCACTTTTTCGTGCCTGTCGCCGACGAGGCCGCCGGTGAGTTTGCGCCATGCCCGGACACGAATCGTTGCGCGCGTGGCAATCGGCTGACTCGGTCGCCCGAGCGATCTTCGTCGAGCTCAACACTCAGTGGAACCGGCGTGATGCGCCGATCCATGACCAGCTGCGTCGGGCGGCGCTGTCGGTCGCACTGAACATTGCGGAGGGATACGCCTCGGGTCCCGGCGATCGCTGCCGTGCCCACCTCCGGATCGCCTACGCCTCGGCCGTAGAGACCACCTGCCTCCTCCGCTTCCTGCAGTCACTTGGGGTCGACGTGGGTGATCTGGTCCGTCGTAGCGAAGCGACCAAGGGCATGACGTACCGACTGTGGCAGCGGAGTCGAAAGACGCCGGCCAAGTGAGAGGGGAGAGCAGAGGGTTCATCCCCCGATCTCCGATCTCTGATCTCCCCTCGCTTCAGTTCCCAGAAGCCCAAGGAATGCCCAGAAAACAAGAACGGCCCCGGTTGCCCGGAGCCGCTCCTGTTTCACTGCAGTCCTGCGATCAGCTAGCTGATCACGGGGTCATCGTGACGCCGGTCACGAGGCCGTCGCCGGCCGCCGTCACACCGATCGCCGCGATGATGTCGCCCGACGCGACCGCAGCCTGCGCAGTCGTGCCGTTCCAGGCGTTCACGAAGGTCGCCGGGGCGTTGTACACCCACGAGCGGTACGTGCCCTGGTCCGACCCGATGGCCGAGGCCGACGAGCCGAGGTACGACCAGGCATTGTCAGCCGCAACCCAGCGGTAGAAGTCAACGCGCGCGAACGGAGCGTTCGGCGTGTTGGTCGGCGAGACCGCCTGCGCGCGGAGCGGCGCAGTCGAGCCGAACTGGTTCGTCGTCGCGACCGACGCGATGATGCGCCAGTGCGTGATCGAGTTGGTGGTGTTGCCGGTGTTGAAGGTGTTGAACGTCACACCGTCCTGCACCAGCAGCGCCGGGATCGCAACGATCGCCGAGCGGCCGGCAGCCGGGCCACCCGCCAGGATCGAGCCCGGGTTCCACGACCACGCCGACACCGTCGTCGGCTTGGTGGCGGTCGGGGCAGCCTGGATGTTGTTCGTCGGGAACGCGTTGGCGTTCACGGCCTCGAGGTGACGCACGAACGGCGCGCCAGTGTTCGGGGCGATCGACGAGAGGAACGGCGAGGTGATCGCGTCGTCGAAGACGACACCGATCGCCGAGCGGCTGTAGCGGACCGAGTCGGTGGCGGCGCCGAAGTTCAGCATCGCCGGGTACTCGAGCTGCAGCGACTGACGGACGACCTCAACCGAGTCGGCGAAGGTCGGGCCGAAGGCGAACGTGGTGGCCGTCAGCGTCGCCGGAACCGTGAGGCCCGTGGCGAACGGCGAGACGGTGTTCACGAAGGCCTTGCGGAAGAGCGGAGCAGTCTGGTTGCCCGCAGCGTCCGACACGGCAGTGCGGTAGCCGTAGTAGCCCTCGTTCTGGAGGGCCGTGTTCGGCACCGACATGCCGCCCTGCCAGCCGTCGACACGGAGCGTACCGAGCGCCGTGATCCCGACCATGCCGCAGTTCGGGGCGGTCACGAAGGCCGCACCGATCGGAGCCGTGCCAACGACGCAGAGACCGGCGTTGTTGACGTGGCCAGCGGTGGACAGCGCGTGAACCTGCGCGGCCCCGGCGCCGACGCCAAGGAAGAAGCCCGAGCGCTCGTCGAGGTACTCGGCGCGGTACTCGTCAGCCGCAGCCGGCTTCGCCGCGCGGAACTGCGAGTCCACCGCGATCACGACCTGGGTCGCGTAGGCGGCGTCCGCGTTGTTGCCCCAGCGGATCGACGGCGTGGTCTTGTCGACGCCGAAGTTCTGGGTCTGCGACGAGGTGCCGAGGTTCGCCAGGCGATCCGACTCGGTGCCGTAGGCACGGTACGGAGCGGTGCCGGCGAGGCCAGGGGCGCCGCCGATGAAGTTCGTGGCGCACTCCGGGATGTCCGCGCCCGTGCCGGTCGGGATCGCGACGTTGGTCGCGCCACCGCAGTTCGGGGCGTTGTAGAACACGGCGCGATCGCGGGTGGCGCGGAGGCCGACGCCGTTATCGGTCGAGCTGAAGTTGATGAAGTTGAACGCCGCGTTCACCCAGCCAGTGACGGCCGGAGCGGTGCGGGCGATCGACGGCGTCGAGACCGACGGCGCCGCGTAGTCGAGGCGGAGCGAGTCCGGGGTCGACCCGAGCACGACGACGTTCGCGATGAGCGGGGTCGTGGCGTACGGGTTGTTGCCGTTGTCGATCGCGGCCGAGACCGAGACGTTGTCACGGGCGCCACCGGTCCACTCATAGCCGGTGCAGGCAGTCTGCGCCGAGGCCGGAGCGGCGGTGTAGCCGAAGGTGCGGCGGAACGGCAGCGCGGTCTGCACGACGTTCGCGCAGCCACCGACCGTCCAGGTCACCGACTGGATGGTGCGGCCAGCGGTGTAGATGACCGGGTAGAGCGTGGCGGTCGAAACGCCGCCAGCGGTCGGGCCACCCCAGTAGGTGAGGCCACCGGCCGAGTTCGCGGTCGCGGTCGGCTTGGTCCAGTCAGCCGCCCAGCTGTCGGTGTTGTTCAGCACGATCGCGATGGTGTTCGTCGCGGTCGCGGCGCCGCCACGCGGGTAGACCGCGGCCGAGATCGTCGAGGAACCGTTGAGGTAGTCAACGGTGGCCACGCCGGTCGTCGCGTTCTTCACGTAGTTGGCGGTGTTGATCGAGAGGACGATGTCGCCAGCGGCCGGCGACGTCGCGAAGGTCTGCTTCGCCGCGCGCTTGTTGCCGATGAAGACGGCGACCGAGTCAACGGTCTGCTCGCCCGGGTTGAAATTGAGGGTGACCTCGATCTGGCCGTTGACGTTGCCGAGGTTGACCGGCAGCGTGGTGAGGCCCTGGGTCACGCTCTTGATCGAGACCTGGGCGGCCTGGATCGGACGAACGGTGACGCCGATCTGCGCCTTGGCGGTCTGGCCGCCGGCGGTCGCAGTCGCCTCGATGACCGCGGCGCCTTCGGCGACGGCGGTGATGAGGCCGGTGTTCGAAACGGTCGCGACAGCGGCGTTCGAGGTGGTCCAAGCCACGGTGCCGTTGACACCCTGCTTGGTCACGAGGTTCGCGCCAGCCTGCGTGAACGTACCCGGGGCGATCACCGCCGAGCTCGGCGAAACCGAGAACGAGATGATGTTCGGGGTGTTGTCCACCGGCGGCGGCGCCTCGGTCACGACGACGTCATCGCCGCAGGCCGCGAGGCCAAGCGCGAGGACACCCGTCGCGAACACGTTGCGGTAGAACTTCTGCATGAACTTCTCCTGAAAAGGGATGTTGGGCCTACAGACAGCAGGTCCAGCACTGGTACAACCGTCCAACCACTTCGGTACTGCGTGGCCCGTGACACCGATCGCACGGGCGAGGCCGGGGGTTCGAGAACCGCGACACGACGAGGTCCCCGAGACCCTGCGTCGTTCCGACACCCGCTACCGTACCGTCACGCCGTGCGCGACCGGTGCGGATCCGGGGCCAGCCGGGAAAGCTACTGGGCCGTTGGAGGTGGGTCAACCCGTTGCCAGATCGTCACTTCCATCAACCCGTTCACCGGCTCTGGGCCCGCAGGATCGCCTGCCTGATCCGTCACGGACACACGGAGCCGAGCAGGGAGGTAGCAACTGCCGTGCCGAACCCCGGATTGGTGGGGCTATTCAGCGCCCGGACTGCCGAGAAAGCGTCACTTCGAGGGTGCCGCCGGTGGCGACCGCGCCAACCGCCCGGATTGGCGAGGCCTTGAGCGCCTTCGCGAGCCACCCCTTCCCGTCCACCCGAAGGGCGCCAACCTGGGCGCGCTCGCTGCCCTCCGTGGCGGAGAGGGTCCCCGACCAGCTCGTGTTCCGGTTCCCGGTGTATCCAAACGACATCGACCGTGTCGAAGCGACACGCGCCTCGCCCGTCGGATGGCCGGTCCAGACCAGCTTCGCCCCGTCCAGCCCGATCTCCCAGGTCGGATCCTCGTTCTCGCCGCCGGGCGTCGCTCTGATCTTGCGGTCAGCCACCCGGAGCGCGACCTCCGCGCCGCGGCGCTGGAGCGGCGTCAGATCGGTACCCAGCTCGAGCACCGTCCACCCTGCCCCGCCTTCGGTGGCCAGCGCCACCATCGTCAGCAGGTACCCCGGGCCGTCGTCCCTCGCCCGCCCGACCTCGTTGTCGCCGAGCTGCACGCTCCCGAATCGCTCGGCGCAGACCACCCCCGGCGTCCAGGCGGCGAAGCGCGGCTCGTCCGCGAGCACCCGGGTAAGCGAGGCCGGCAGCTCCGTGACGCCGCTGGCCGCGCGCGGCGCGACGCCCCGCGGCATCCCCTCGGCCAGCGTCGTCGTGTCGGCCAGGAACCAGACGCAGAGGCCGTCGCGCTGGTCGATGAAACGCCAGCGCTGCGACGGCGCCTCGCGCTGGGCGACCAGGAGCGACGGCACGACGAGCAGCGCGGCGAGCCAGATGACACGCGTGGTCATTTCACATCTCCTTGCGGGCCGCGTCGATCGCGGCATCGAGGGCAGCGTAACTGGCGGGATCCAGCGCCGCGAACGCGGGGTCGACGTACCGGACCGTCCCGTCCCGCCCGACCACCACGACGACACGCCGCGTGCTGCGCCCGTCCGAGGCGCCCCAGCGTCGCGCCACCCGGCGATCGGCATCGGTCAGCAGCTTGAATGGGAGGTCGAGCTCGCGCGCGAAGCGCGTGTGCGACGCGAGCGAATCGGCGGACACGCCGGCCACCACGACGTCGGCATCGAACAGCGCGGTGGCACGGTCCCGGAACGCGCGCCACTCGGCGGTGCAGCCCGGCGTGAAGTCGCCGGGATAGAAGGCGATGACCACGATGCGCCCGAGCTCCTTCGCGAGGTCGAACGGCTGGTCGGCCGGGCCGGGTCCCTCGCGCGTCGCATACGGCAGCCGGAGCGGCGGCGCGGCGCGGCCGACCCGCGGGGGCTCCTCCACCGCGAGACGGAGGCGCACCGGATCGACGCCCTGCGCGACAAGCGGCGGCGCCCCGACC
>DASTAN010000144.1:0-4115 GCA_035712665.1 Gemmatimonadales bacterium | reverse complement strand
ATCCACCAAGGCATCGGCCTGGGGATGCGTCGGTACCCCCTGCTCGCCGAGCCCGACGATGCCGGTCAGGATCGAGTGGGGGTTGCCCCAGCCGTCGTCGAACACGGCGGCCGCATCGGCACCGGCATCGAGCAGCAGCGTCGCGATGGCCACGGCGTGCTCGCTGTCGAGGCGACCATAGGCCACGTGCGCGAGGGCCGTCCAGTGGCGGATCGGATCGGTGGCGCGGGCGAGCGCGGGGTCTCGGGTGAGGAACCGGGCGACCTGCGCAACCTCACCGGTCGCGGCGGCGGTGAAGACCGACGCGTCGCGCACGGCGGGATGGCGCGCCACGATGCGTCGCGCGAGGGCGACATCGCCGCCGAAGCCGTGGCGGAGGATCGCCTCGACGTGCTGGACCTCGGTCTGGCGGTCGGCGAGGCGATCGATGATGGCCGCGGTGAGTTCCGTCCAGTCACGGTGGCCGTACTCGCGGGCGAGCGCGTGCTGCACATCGCGCAACCCCGGCGCAGCGGGGGCCGCAGGCCATGCGTTGGACAGGCGTGCGCGCGCGGCGGAATCGCCGCGACGGAGCGCGGCGAGCCAGCGCTTCGCCTCCTGCTTGAGGACGGCGACGGACGTGCGATCGGTGATCGAGCGGGGCATCTGGGCACTCCTTCCGGAAGGGCCGGATGTCCGCTTGCGATCGGCCAGGAAGAAGCACGGGATTGTCTGGCAGGACTGCTGGGTGGGAGCAGGCTCCCTTGCCGCGGACTGGAGGCGCCCCATCGCGCGCTGGCCGGAATGTGCGGGGTGCGGGGTGGGGCGTCAAGCGTCCCGGAATGCGGTCCATCGCTGGCGCGACATCCGATACACGATGCAGTCGTCCTCGCCGAACCGTCGTGGACCCACCCGCTCGAACCCCAACCGTTCGTAGAAGCGGATCGCGTCGACGTTGCTCGCCAGCGGGTCGATCAGGACAGCGGTGACCTCGGGTGGCGCGAAGCAGCGTGCCAGCGCGAGCCGCATGATGGTGGTGCCGAACCCGCGGCCCAGATACGCCGCCTCACCGATCCAGATGTCGACGGCGCGCAGATTCGGCTCGCAGTCGCCCCAGTAGTGCGACTCCTCCTCGGCCGGGTCGATGATCTGCACGAAGCCGATCGGGACGCCATCCGCCTCGGCCACCAGCTGCTCGCGCCAGGTCGGCGTCCGTGCCAGTTCCTCGTGCCAATGCCAGTCGTCGTTGGGATCGGAGGCGACGACGTGCGGCTCCTCGTCCCAGCGCTGCAGCAGCGGGAGATCGGCCGGCGTGGCATCGCGCAGCGTGACAACGGGCGTCACGGCCCGATGCGTCCGTCGCCGTTCAGGTCATCCCCCAGTCGCTGTTCGAGTCGCATCAGCGTCTCGTGGAGGAGCCGCTGGGTATGCGCCAGCTGCGCCTCGAGCATGATGACGCGCTCCTCGAGGCCGCCGGTGCGTTGGGCGCTCTTCGACAGCTGGCTCTGCTGGATCAGGTCCCACAGGAAACTCATCGTGCGCTCACTCGTTGGGGGTGATCAGTCGTGCGCCTGGCCGGTCTCGCGCAGCCAGGTGATGACATCGACGTTCACGGCCTCGGCTCCGGCGGCGCGCAGCAGGGCGTTCGCCTTGCCGCGGTGATACTGCCCATGGGTCAGGAGGTGCAGCAGCACTTCGCCGAGCGGCGTGTGGAACATGGTGCCGGTGGAATTGGTGTAGTGGATCACGCGCTCGAGATCGGGGACGGACAGCGAGCCGAGCAGCGCCAGCAACGCCGTGTCGAGCGTCGGCCCAAGCCCCGCCAGTTCATCAGCGGTGAGTGCCGGCCAGACCGCGATGGTCGGGGCGCGTCCGCTGATCCGGGACATCCAGATCTCCTGCGCTCCGCGGATGTGGCCGAGTTCGCGGAGCACGGGTGCGAGGTCGCCGGTGGCGTGCTGCGCCGCTCGGACGAGGCGTGCGTCGGCCCAGGCGCCGTGAGCGGCAAGCTTTGTCAGGTAGTTGAGCATCAGGGCGTCGTCTCTGATCCGGTTGGTGCCGCGTGCGTCAGGCGATGTTCGGCGATCACAAGCGCACCATTGGCGTCGTGTCGACGGAGCAGCACGCCCCCGGGCGTGAAGCCGACCACCGCTGGATCGTCCAACGTGCGCTGCGCGGGGACGACCAGCCGACCGACGGGCGCACCATCGAGTGTCACCGCCGAGTAGACCCAGGGGTCGTGTGGAGGCGTCCGGTGCTCGAGGAGCCAGATCGTCTCCGCGCCGTCAAACAGCACTCCACCGAACAGCGGGTAGTGCGTCGGACGATCGGCCCGCTCGAGGATGGCCGCCGCTCCCTTCGCCATCGCCGGATCGCTCCCCGACCGGGTCCAGAACGAGGGCGTGAGCGCACTCCGCTCTGACGGGGGAATCGCGCGCGGGGATTCAGCCAGCTGCATTCGCACCGTGACACCCCCAGTCCCGTCGTGGCGCGTGAGCGTGCCGCTCCGCGGATCGGCGTGGAGGATCTCCGCACCGAGCGCGAGCACCGCGGCAGTCGAGGTGATGAACCGATTCCGGTCGCTTGCCCACCAGCGCCCCACCGTGTCGATCGCGCCGGACCGGAGCGGATGCCGTTCGACGATCACCATAGACTGGTCGGGCAGGACCACCGACCGCTCGACCAGGAAGTGGCCGGAGGAGAGACACCCGTCCCGCCACGACATCGACCCGGACGCAAGCGGCAGCTCGCGCACGAGCGTCAGCGCCGGATCGTAGACGCCGATCCGGCGGTTGTCGCCGTCGTAGACCACGAGCGTGTCGCCGCGCGACAGGCAGAGTCCGGCCAGCCGCCGAAACTCCCCGGGCCCGCCGCCGTTCCGACCGACCATCCGCTGGAGTTTTCCGTCGGCTGCGTGGAGTCGGAGCCGATCCCCATCGGTGAGCACCAACGACCCATCCGAGCGACGGACGAACTGCACGTCAGCACCCGAGCGCAGCTCGCGATCGGGGTTGTCGGCGAGTCCGCCGATCGACACGACAGCCGTCGGCTCGATGACGAAGCGCGCTGTGGCGGTCGAGCGCGGGGGGACGGCGATGACCCGCACGCCGACGCTCTCTGCGGTGACTGGCGCACCGCGACGGGCGGTGACCGGCGCTGTGGCCTGCCGCTCGGGCGACGTGCGTTCGCGCTCGCACGCCGCCAGCGAGATGGCGATGGCCGTGAGCAGGATCAGGTGGCGACAACGCGACCGGAGGGGGACACCAGTGTATCCGCGCATCAGGCAATACTAGCCCGACCTCGGCGTCGGCGTGACCCCGGTGGTGCGGGTGGTGGGGACGAACCTGCGGCGGCCGGTCAGCGGGACTCGTCCATCGGGGCCGAGCACGACGCCATCGGCCGCGAGGAGCTCGGCCTGCGACCGTCCGTGCGCATCGAATTTCGGACGGCCGAGCGCGCCATCGTCGGACACGACGCGATGCCACGGCACCGCCTCGCGCGCGGGGTCGTTGCGGCGGGCCAGCAGGAATGCCACCTGCCGCGGCACCACATCGAGGAACGCGCCGATGTCGGCGAAGGTCGCGACCCTTCCCTTCGGGATGCGCGCAACGACCTGCATCACCTCGCCGTGGATCCGCGCAAACGCTGGCGAGCCGCGACTCACGGGGCTCGCCCGACGAGATCTCGCCATGGGATCACCAGCGGCAGCACCGCCACCCAGATTGCGGAGAAGACGGCGATGCCGCCCGGGATCGTCTCGCCTCGCCCGCGGCGTGACGTGGCGGCGATCCCAAGCAGGCGGCGGAAGCGCGGGCACGCCAGATGATCAGGCGCCGGACACTCGGCCGCGTGCTGCAGGCCGTCGCGCAGTCGCTTCAGCCGACGCAGCTGGTGGTCGAGCTCATCAGCCTTGTGACGCAGCAGCCGGCGGTCGATCCGCGCACGTCCATCCGCGCCGAACATCCGGCGGATTTCGTCAAGCGTGAACCCCGCGGCACGCCCCAGAGCCACCAGCGCCAGTCGATCCAGGACCTCGGGCTCGTAGATGCGGCGCAGCCCGTGCCGCCCCGCCGGTCGGATGAGTCCCTTGGCCTCGTAGTGCCGCAACGCGGACGGTGCGAGTCCGGTCGCGGCGG
>DASTAN010000143.1:0-2363 GCA_035712665.1 Gemmatimonadales bacterium | reverse complement strand
CGGCTCCGAGAGCACGCTGGTGTCGAGCAGGTAGCGCACGAACTACAGATCGATGTCTCGGCCCGGATCGGCGGACCGCTCGAACGCATCCTCGGGGAGTTCACCCGCGAGCAGCGCGGCACGAACGGGAGACGCGGCCAGCATCTCGACCAGCCCCGCCGGTGCCACCAGCCGCTCGTAGTCGGCCCGGGCGATGACCACGACCGCGTCGCGCCCGTTGCGGGTCACGACCTGTGGCTGGTGGGCCAGCGCGCGCCGCACCACTTCGGAGAACTGGTTCTTCGCCTTCTCGAGGGTCCAGGTGGCCATAGGGGGAAAGCTAGCCAGACTGGACAGAATGAGGAAGACGGCGAACAGCGAACTGCGAGCGGAGTGCGAGGGTCGTGGGGGTGGCCCGTACCGAGATCCCTCGCTGCGCTCGGGATGACCACGGTTCGCCGTTCGCGGTTCGCCGTTCGCCGTTCGCTGTTAGTATTCTGCGGCTCCGAATCCTCCCCCCTCGGGCCGCTGACCTTGAGCCCGATGCGACGCCCGTGACCCAGCCGACCCGCCCGCCGCTCGACGCCGCTGCCCAGTGGCCCGCGATCAACTCGCTCCGCGTCCTCGCCATGGATGCCGTGGAGGCCGCGAACTCCGGCCACCCCGGCACCCCGATGGCGCTGGCCCCGGCCGCGTGGGTCCTCTGGACTCGGCACCTGAAGCACGCGCCGCAGGCCCCGACCTGGGCCGACCGCGACCGCTTCGTCCTGTCGTGCGGCCACGCCTCGATGCTGCTCTATGGGCTGCTGCACCTCACGGGCTATGACCTCCCGCTCGACGAGATCCGCCAGTTCCGGCAGTGGGGCTCGAAGACTCCCGGTCACCCCGAGCGCGGCCACACCGTCGGCGTCGAGACCACGACCGGTCCGCTCGGCCAGGGGATCGGCAACGCGGTCGGGATGGCGATCGCCGAGCGGATGCTCCGCGAGACGTACGGCCCCGAGGTCTGCGATCACCGCACCTGGGTCATCGCCTCCGACGGTGACGTGATGGAAGGGGTCGCGAGTGAGGCGGCGTCGCTCGCCGGTCACCTGAAGCTCGACCGCCTCTGCGTCGTCTGGGACGACAACAAGATCACGATCGACGGGCGCACGGACCTCGCCTTCACCGAGGATGTCGGCGCCCGTTTCCGCGCCTACGGCTGGCACGTGCTGCACGTCCGCGACGGCAACGACCTCGCCGACATCGACGCCGCGCTGACCAGCGCTGCCGCGCATCACGACGCGCCGACGCTGATCGTCCTCAACACCATCATCGCCGACCCGGCGCCGACCAAGCGCGACACCTCGGGCGCGCACGGTGCGCCGCTGGGTGCCGCCGAGATCGCGGCGACGAAGGCGATCCTCGGCTGGCCGAGCGAGCCGTTCCACGTGGCCGAGGGTGCCTACGACACGAGCACGACGCTCATCACCGAGGGGAATGCGCTCGTCGCCGCGTGGGAATCGCGCGTCGCCGCGCATCCGCGCGGGGTGGAGTTCCGCGCCCAGCTGGCCGGCACGCTGCCGAGCGGGTGGGACGC
This sequence comes from Gemmatimonadales bacterium, assembly GCA_035712665.1. GTDB lineage: Bacteria > Gemmatimonadota > Gemmatimonadetes > Gemmatimonadales > GWC2-71-9 > Palsa-1233. Next base: position 805 of record DASTAN010000143.1, on the reverse strand, counting down.
GTCGCTGCCGAACCTCGAGGGGCAGTCGCTCGCGACGCGCCAGGCCTCGCAGCAGGCGCTCGCCGCGCTGGCCCCGATCATCCCCGGGCTCGCCGGCGGGTCGGCCGACTTGGGCGGCAGCAACGGCACCAACATCAAGCACGGCGACGTCTTCGGTCCGACCACGACCGGCCCGCGCTTCAACTGGGGTGTCCGCGAACACGGGATGGCCGCGGCGCTCAACGGGATGGCTGCGCACGGCGGTGTCCGCCCGTATGGCGCCACCTTCCTCGTCTTCGCCGATTACTGCAAGCCGTCGATCCGCCTCGCGGCGCTGATGGGGCTGCCGGTGATCTACGTCTTCTCGCACGACTCGATCGGCGTCGGCGAGGACGGCCCGACGCACCAGCCGATCGAGCACCTCGCGATGCTGCGCGGGATCCCGAACCTGGTCACGCTCCGCCCGGCCGATGCGGCCGAGACGGTCGAGGCGTGGAAGGTCGCGATCACGCGCACCGCGGGGCCGACGGCGCTGATTCTCACGCGGCAGAAGCTCCCCGCGCTGACCCGCGCGACCGACGCGGTGACAGAGACCGCGCGAGGCGGGTACATCGTGCATGAGCCGGCCACGGCCGCGCGCGCGGTGATCCTCGCGACCGGGTCCGAGGTGTCGGTGGCCGTGGCCGCCGCCGCGACGCTCGACGGCGAGGGGATCCCCACGCGGGTCGTCTCGATGCCGTCGTGGGAGCTCTTCACCGCGCAGGACGCGGCGTGGCGCGAGCGGGTGCTGCCGGCCTCGCTCTCGGCGCGTGTGAGCATCGAGGCC
>DASTAN010000142.1:0-8269 GCA_035712665.1 Gemmatimonadales bacterium | reverse complement strand
CTCGCGAGCGATCCGCGCGCCCCGACCGATGCGCCGGACTCGCTGCGTGCCGTCGGCCGCAACGTGACGGGGATGCTCATGGGCAGCGACCCGGCGCTCAAGGACGAGGCGATCCTGCTGGTCGCGCATTACGACCATGTGGGGATGGGTCGCCCGGTTGGCACCGACTCGATCTTCAACGGCGCGGATGACGACGCGTCGGGTGTCACCGCGATCCTGGAAGTGGCGCGTCGCATCGCGAGCGGCCCGCGGCCGAAGCGCACCATCATCATCTCCGCGATGACCGGCGAGGAGATGGGGCTGCTCGGCGCGCGCCACTACCTCAACCAGCCGGCGGTTCCGCTCGAGACGACGGTCGCCGTGCTGGTCGTGGAGATGATCGCACGGCCCGATTCGCTCGCGGGCGGTGCAGGGAAGGCGTGGCTCACCGGCTACGAGCGCTCGACGATGGGTGACCTGCTGCGCGACAACGGGATCCCGATCATCCCCGATCCGCGCCCGTCGCAGAACTTCTTCCAGCGCAGCGACAACTACGCCTTCGCGCTGAATGGGATCCCGGCGCATACGCTTTCGAGCTACGGAATGCACACCGACTACCATCGCGTCACCGACGACGCGGCGCTCGCCGATCTCGTGCACATGGACGCGATCATCGCGGCCGCGACGCGCGCGGTGCGGATCCTCGCCGATGGCGCGCGCCCGACGTGGCATCCCGGAGGCCAGCCGACGCCGTGACGACAGTCGTCGCCGCGCTCGGGGCCCTGCTCGCGGGGCTTGCGGCGATGCTGTACGCCAGCGTCGGCCACGCCGGTGCGTCCGGCTACCTCGCGGTGATGGCGCTCCTCGGCGTCGCCCCCGCGACGATGCGCCCGGCGGCGCTGGTCCTCAACGTCGTCGTCGCCCTGATCGGCACGGCGACGTTCGCGCGTGCGGGACATCTCCGTTGGTCGCTGCTCTGGCCGCTGCTGCTGGGCTCGGTGCCCGCGGCCTACGTAGGCGGCACGCTGACGCTGCCAGCCCCGTGGTATCGCACCGTCGTCGGCCTGGTGCTCCTCGCCAGCGCCGTGCGTCTCGTCGTCACTGGGCATCGTCCGGACACGGCATCGTCCCGCACGCCGTCCCACGCCGCGCGCGTGGTGCTCGGCATCGGACTCGGCCTGCTGAGCGGGCTCACCGGCGTCGGTGGCGGCATCTTCCTGAGCCCGATCCTCCTGGCCCTCGGGTGGGCGGACCTGCGCGTCACCGCCGCCACGAGCGCGGGCTTCATCCTCGCCAATTCCGTGGCCGGGCTCGCGGGGCAGGGCGTCACGCCGGCCTCGCTGCCATCGTGGCTCGTCGCGTGGGTGCCGGCGGTCATCGTCGGGGGCGCGATCGGGGCGCGCGCCGGGGCCACGCGATTCGATCCCGCGACGCTGCGCCGACTGCTGGCCGCGGTGTTGATCCTCGCCGGCACGAAACTGGTGCTCGACGGATGACCGTCGCCTCGCTGCGCACCGCGTGGGTGGCGCTGCTCGCGCTGTACACGGTGCGGATCCTCGCGACGGCGGATGCGTGGCACCTGCCCGACTTCATCAACCTGCCGATCCACGAGACCGGGCACCTCGTCTTCGCGTGGGGCGGCGAGACGCTGGCGATCCTCGGCGGCACGCTCTTCCAGCTCCTGATGCCGCTGGCGATCGCGATCTCGTTCCACCGTCGCCACGACGCGCTCGGCACCGGCACCGCGCTCTGGTGGGTCGGACAGAACCACTTCAACATCGCGCGCTACGTGGCCGATGCGCGCGCACAGGAACTCCCGCTCGTCGGCGGCGGGGAGCACGACTGGTTCCTGCTGCTCGCCGAGTGGGAGATGCTCGATCGCGACCTCGCGCTGGCGCGCGCGATCCGGCTGGTCGGCACGATCGTGATGGTCGCGTCGCTCTGGTGGGCGTGGCGCGGGCGCGCGGTCAGTCGCGCGGCGTGACGCCCTCCAGCTCGAGCAGTCGCCGCTTCCGCCACAGCCCGCCGCCGTAGCCGCCGAGTCGCCCGTCGGCGTTGACGACGCGGTGGCACGGGACCACGATCGCGATGCGGTTGCGGCCGTTCGCGCTTCCCACGGCGCGCACGGCATCCGGCGCGCCGATGGCGCGGGCGATGTCGGCATAGGCGCGGGTCTCGCCGTGCGGGATGGCGCGCAGCGCCTCCCACGTCCGCAGCTCGAACGCCGTGCCGCGCAGCGCGAGCGGCACGCTGAAGGTCGTGCGCGTGCCGGCGAAGTACGCCTGCAGCTCGGCGCGGAGCGTCTCGAGATGTCGATGCGATCCCGGCACGAGCGGACCGCCGAACCAGCGCCGCAGGCGCGCCGCCTGGGCCGTGATGCGGGCCGCGTCACCGAACTCGAGGAAGCAGACGCCATCGTCCGTGGCCGCGATGGCCAGCCGCCCGAGCGGGCTGTCGAGGGTCTCCAGGTGGATCGCGCTGCCGTCGCGCGCCCGACCGGGAGCCGCCCCGACGGCCCGCACGAAGGCATCGCGAAAGCCGCTGTGCGATTCCCACGCGGAATCGAGGATCACCCGATCCACCGACGCGCCCGCCGCGAGCGCACGCTGGGCCTCGGCCACCCGACGCCGGCGCACGATCTCCTGGAAGGTGATGCCGTGGAGCCGGTGCGCGCGTCGACGCAGCCGGACCGGGTCGAATCCGGCCGCGACGAGCTGGGCGTCGGTGACGCGCCCGGGCGTCCGATCCGCGAAGGCGAGCGCGGCGTCCCACCACGCCGGTGCCGCGGTGTCGGCCTCGGGACGACAGCGCTTGCAGGGCCGGAACCCCGCCGCGATCGCGTCCGCGGCCGAGGCGAAGAAACGAAGATGTTCCGGTCGGGCCGGCCGTGATGGGCAGCTCGGACGACAGGTGACGCCGGTGGTGGTGACGGCGAAGCAGAAGAGACCGTCCCAGTCGGCGTCACGGCGGGTGACGGCGGCGAGGAGGGTGCGGCGCGAGGGCAGGGCGGCGGTGGTCATGCGCAACAGTGTACGGCGGGGAACACGGCGCTGCCACCGCTCGTTGAACAGGATATTCCCCGGCTACATTTCAGCACTTCTCCCCGTCCTCCCGGAGCGTCGATGTCCGATCGCCTGCAGGTCTACGAGACCGACCAGATCCGCGTCACCTTCGACCCGAAGGTCTGCATCCACAGCGGCACGTGCCTGCGTGCGCTGCCGGCGGTGTTCGACGTCAGCCGTCCGCGCTGGGTCCGGCCCGAGGCGGCCTCGCCGGATGCGGTCCTGGCAGCCGTCGCGAAGTGCCCCTCCGGCGCGCTGCAGGCATCGTTCATCACCGCGGTCCATCAGGTGCCCTCGCCTCCCGAGCCCCAGCCGGCGGCCGCGGCCGTGAAGATCACGGTGCGTCCCGGCGGCTCGCTGCTGCTCGAGGGGCCGTTCCAGGTCGTGATGCCCGACGGCACGCTGGTGCGCGAGGGGGTGAAGTGCGGGCTCTGCCGGTGCGGCCATTCGAAGACCAAGCCGTTCTGCGACGGTTCGCACAAGGCCTATCCCGGGTTCGACGCAGAGCCGCCGGCGGCGTGAACGACGACGGGCCGGCCCCGAGGTGGGGCCGGCCCGTGCGGGCGCGCGACGCGTGCGACGTCAGCGCGGCGCCTGCACCGTGAACTCCTTGATCCCGGCCGACAGCGTGTCCAGCAGCACCTCGACGCGGTAGGCGCCATCGCGACGCTTCGCGTCGGCGGGGAAGGTCGCCACCGCGCGGGCGATCCCGGCGGAGTCGGCGGTCCCGGCGGTCAGGTTCTGGGTCGCCAGCGTGGCGCTGCCCTGCAGCAGCCGGACGACGATCGGGGCACCGGCCGCGACGTACTGGGTCCGCACCGAGACGTGGAGCGTGTCGAGCTCCGGGAACATCTCGAGCGTCCCGCCGATGATCGCGCCGGTCGAGTCGATGGCTCGACCGAGGTCGATCGCCATCACGTGGGGATTCTTCGGTTCCGGGGCGGCCACGGCGGTGGTCGTGTCGCCGGCCTCGGCGCCGCCCGGCGGCGGTGAGCCGTCGCCGCAGGCCATGGCGCCGACAAGGACCAGCGTGGAAAGCACCAGCGAGGAGCGCGTCATCATCGTATCCATCCTGCATCTAGGGTCAGTCGGGCTCGGCACCTGCCGTGCCGCCGCGCGAAAGGTAGTGCGGCGCGCGAGTGGGGGCAGCGGGTGAGCCGCCGCGGCCTGCTCGTCGAGCTGGTCGGCCCAATCGTGGACGATCGCGACGCGGTCCGGCGCACGCTGGCCGATGCCCTCGGCATCGCGGGCGTCACCGTCCGTCCCGGCGCGCTCGATGCGGTGGTCGGCGGCACGGCGGGGTGGGCGCTGGAGACGACCCTTGGCGGACACGGGCGCGACGTCGATGCGGCGGACATCGCCACGCTGCGGACGACGTGGTCGCGCGCGCTCCGGCGCGAGCTCGCCGTCGAGGCCGAGGCGATCGACCTGCTCCGGCGCTGCGAGGCCGCGGGGCAGGCGGTCGGCGTCGTGGCGTCGGTGCCCCACGACGCGGTGCCGGACGACGTGCGGCCCTGGCTGGTCCCGGCGAGCGATGACGATCGTGCCGGCGCGCCGCGTCCCGACGCGCTGGTGCACTGGCTGGCTGCGCGCGCGCTCCCGCCGGCGGAGGTGCTGGGCGTGGCGCGGTCGCCGGCGGTGATGCTGGCGATGGCGGGCGCGCGCGTCGGGCGGGTGATGCGACACGGGAGCGCCTCCGGTGCGGAAGCGCTCCCGTGGGACGGCAGCGTGGCGTCGCTCGCCGCGCTGCGGCCGTAGCGCGTCAGAACGCGGCGATCGGGATGTGCGGGACCAGCTCGCGGACGCGGTCGGGACCGTCGATGCGCGTCGCGACTTCCTTCAGCAGGCCGGTCTTGATGTCGTACACGACGCCGTGCACGATCGGGCGGCGCCCGCGCTCCCACGCGTCGCGGATCACCGGCGCGCACGAGAGGTTGTAGATCTGCTCGAGGACGTTGAGCTCGGTGAGGCGGTCGAGGCGGTCCCGCTGGTCCGTGATCGCGTCGAGCTCCTCCTGGTGGATCCGCATGATGGTGCGGATCTGCCCCAGCCAGTGGTCGATCACCCCGTGCGAGGCGCCGCCCTGCGCCGCGGCCTTGATGCCGCCGCACCCGTAGTGGCCGCAGACGATGATGTGCTTCACGTCGAGGTAGTTCACCGCGAACTCGATCGCCGAGAGGACGTTCAGGTCCGACTGGTAGATCTGGTTGGCGATGTTGCGGTGCACGAACATCTCGCCCTGTTCGGTGCCCGTCAGCGTGTTGGTCTGCACGCGCGAGTCGGAGCAGCCGATGAAGAGGGTGTGCGGGGTCTGGCTCTCCGCGTGGCGCGCGAAGTACTCGGGGTCCTTCGCCACCATGTCGGCCGCCCACTGGCGGTTGAACTGCAGGATGCGGTCGTAGTACTCCATCGCGGTCGTCCTCGGTCGAGGGTCAGTGGGCCGGCGTCGACGTGACGTCGGGGATGCCCACGAGTCGGTAGTCGATGTCGTTCGCGCGCGCGGTGGCGCGGAAGTCGTTCAGCAGCTCGGCGATGTCGTAGTCGATGCGGCGGGCCTGGCGCCCGTCGATCTCGACGCGCGACCCGGGCTTGACCGACTGCAGGAACTCGGACAGCGAGGCCTTCCCGAGGAAGGTCGCCTGGTCGCCCAGCACGAAGCGCTGCAGCACCGCACCGTCCGGCGAGACGCGCGTCATCGGCGCGTGCGCGGCGTGATCCTTGAGGATCTGGAACGCGCCGGCGGCGAGGCCGATCCCGATGCCGACCAGCAGGTCGGTGGCGAGGATCGCGACGATCGTGGTGATGAACGGGATGAAGTGCTGCTTGCCGAGGCGCCAGGCGATCCGGAAGAGCTTCGGGTTGGCGAGCTTGTAGCCGGTGTAGAGCAGGATCGCGGCGAGGGCCGCCAGCGGGATGTAGGAGAGCAGCCCGGGTACCAGGAGCACCGCGCCGCCGAGCAGGACGGCGTGCGCGATCGCCGAGCGCTTGGTCTTGGCGCCGGCGTCGATGTTCGCCGACGAGCGGACGATCACGCCCGTGATCGGCAGGCCGCCGAGCAGGCCGCTCACCGCGTTGCCGGCGCCCTGCGCGATCAGTTCCTTGTTCGGCGGCGACTGGCGCTTGAGCGGGTCGATCTTGTCGGTCGCCTCCATCGAGAGCAGCGTCTCGAGCGACGCGACGATCGCGAGGGTGATCGCGACCTTCCACGTCGCCGGCGCGGCCAGCGCGCTCCACTCGGGGAAGAGCATCTCGTCGAGGAGCTGCGAGGTGCCCGGGAGCTGCACCAGGTGCGAGGTGCCGAGGGCGAGCGGCGAGTTCGCGATGCCGAGCACGACGTTGAGCACGGTGCCGACGACGACCACGGCGAGCGGCCCCGGGAGGAAGAGCAGCTTCTTGAGCGCCGGGCGCTCCCAGAGCACGAGGATCGCCAGCGAGATCGCCGCGATCAGCACCGCCCCCCACTCGATCGAGCCCGGGAGCGCCGCGAGCGAGTCGAAGATCGTCCCCTCGCTGGTCCGCGTCGTCTCGTCGCCCATCGCGTCGGCGTCGTAGCCGACGGCGTGCGGGAGCTGCTTCATGATGAGGATCAGCCCGATGCCGGCGAGCATCCCCTTGATCACCGAGGACGGCACGTAGTACGACACGATGCCCCAGCCCGCGATGCCGATTGCCGCCTGCATCGCGCCGGCGATCACGACCGCGGCGAGGAAGGGCTGGAAGCCGCCGAGCTCGGCGATCGCCGCGATGACGATCGCGGTGAGACCGGCGGCCGGACCGCTGACCAGCAGCTGCGAGCCGGACATCGGGGCCACCACGAGACCGCCGACCACGCCGGCGACGATCCCCGCGAGGAGCGGGGCGCCGGAAGCGAGCGCGATGCCGAGGCAGAGCGGGAGGGCGACAAGGAAGACGACCACCGAGGCGGCGAGGTCGTCCTTGAGCCAGGTGGACTTGTCCACCGGTGGGGCGGTCGTCGGGTCGGCTGCGGACATCGGAACTCCCGGGAGGGCGGGGTCGAACGTGGCACACGCCCCGCTCGCGGCGGCGCGTACGCGCGTTGGCCTCCCGTGAAGCTAATCGCGACTGTCGGTGTCGGGGATGGGGTCCGTGGCGCCGAGGCGCCCCGCGTCGCGGAGCGCCCGGCGGAGGAGGAACTCGACCTGCGCGTTGAACGAGCGCAGGTCGTCCGCGGCCCAGCGCTGCACGGCGGCGTGCAGCGCGGGGTCGAGGCGAACGAGGACGGCCTTGCGCTCGCTCACGCGCGACTCAGCTGTAGAGCGTGCCGGTGTTCACGACCGGCTGCATCGGCTGGTCCGAGCAGAGTGTCACGAGCAGGTTCGACACCATCGTGGCCTTCCGCTCCTCGTCGAGCGTCACGATGTTGTCGCGCTCGATCTGCGCCAGCGCCATCTGCACCATCGACACCGCGCCCTCGACGATCTTCTCGCGCGCGGCGATGATGGCGCTGGCCTGCTGGCGGCGGAGCATCGCGCCGGCGATCTCGGGGGCGTAGGCCAGGTGCGTGAGGCGCGCCTCGAGCACCTTGATCCCCGCCTTCTGCAGCCGGTCCTGCACCTCCTCGGCCAGCCGCTGGGCGATGTCGCTGGCATTGTGGCTCAGCGAGACGGCCCCCGGCGCGTTGGTGTCGTACGGGTACTGCGTCGCGAGCGTGCGCACCGCCGACTCGCTCTGCACGCGGACGTAGTCCTCGTAGTTGTCGACCTCGAAGAGCGCCTCGGCGCTGTCCACCACCTGCCAGACGACGACCGCGCCGATCTCGATCGGGTTCGAGTCGAGGTCGTTCACCTTGAGTTTCGCCGTCTCGAAGTTCCGGACGCGAAGCGACACGTCCTTCTTCACCATGAACGGATTGACCCACCAGAGCCCCTCGCTCTTCACCGAGCCCTTGTACTTGCCGAACAGCGTCAGCACGCGTGCCTGGTTGGGCTGCACCGTGAAGAGGCCGGCCCAGAGCACCAGCACGACGACGCCGACGAGGAGGAGCCCGATCGCCCGGGCCCCATCATCGGCCTGCGCCGCGCGGACGATGCCGAGGATGATCGCCGCCGTGGCGGCGAAGAGGAGGATGAGGGCGAGGGCGCCGTTGGTGGCCTTGCGTTCGATTTCGCGGATCATGCGGTCCGTCCGGGTGAGGGTGACATCTGGATGATATCACAGTGATGTCTTGGCTGTCAAGCGGTGAGGGGTGAGGGGTGAGGGGTGAGGGG
>DASTAN010000141.1:0-3499 GCA_035712665.1 Gemmatimonadales bacterium | reverse complement strand
GGGCACCCGCCTGATTGCGGATGTCGCGCGCGCACTTGTCCTCGAAGCCGAGGATGAAGCTCGAGGTGTTGGTCGCCAGCAGGTTCCCACCGTCATCGTTCACGAAGCCCGAGAAGAAGGCAGCGTGCGCGGCCCCGTCAGGATTGCGAGTCGGGTCGCCAGAGAAGACCCAGTACCCACCGGTCGGGTAACCGTCGGTGGACGAGGTGCCCGCACCCGTCGGAAGCACGTAGAGACCGAAGACGGCGACGCCGCCGCCCCAGTTCACGTTCTCCACGCCCGGCTGGGCGACGCCAGGATTCCCGTTCACCGAGCAGTCGGTGAACTTGCAGAAGAGCAGCTGGCCCGACGTCCCGGGGTTGATCGGGGCGGAAGGATTCAGCCCGACGAGATCGGCCGTCGAGAACACCCACAGCGAGTGCCAGAAGCCGGCCGAGCTTCCCGAGTACGACACGCCGAAGGTGCCGGCGCTGATGTTGATGTCGTTGCCGCAGCCCGAGAGCGGGGCGCCGGTGTTGTCAGCGTAGGCCGTGGGACCAAGGCACTGCGCCGCAGCCGACGACGGCGCGAACGCTCCGATGGCAAGGGCAGCAGCTGCCGCGAACAGGATACGGGACTTCATGTGATGACCTCGGGGAGGGGTACGTGGTGTTCTTTCCTGACGACTCCCTCATCAGCAGGCGGCGTGCCAGCATTGAACCACATCGTAAGCCATTGTTCAACAACATGATAGCCGAATCAGACCCCGGGGAATTCTGCCGAATTGTTGACGCCAGCCACCACCCCGTGTGGCGCTGGCGCATCACCCGTCGGCCGCAGAATCCGTCGCAAGCAAACTGTTGGGAGCGCGCATCACTCACCGCGCCTGAGCGCGATCACGTGCGCGCGCTGCAGATGGTAGAGCACCCCGCCCACCGCGGCGGCGCACGCGAAGAGCGGCACCGATGACCACCCGGCCGGCGGGTCACCGAACCCCTGGAGCCCAGAGGCGAGCAGCGCCGCAACGAGCACCCCGGGGAGAACCGTCTCGCCGATCGGTGCCTCGCGTCGGCCGCCCCATTCCGCGACCGCGTAGCCGAGGACGGTGAACGCGGCGACCCGCTCGATCCACCGAAGCACCGCCACCCGACCGCCCTCGGGACCCAGCACCTCGAGCGCGCCGGGATACGCCGCGAGGCCGATCAGGTAGGCCACCAGCAGCGGGAGGAGAAAGCGGAGGACGTGCGGCTCCAGACGCCGCTCGCGCCGCAGTGCCTCGCGCCAGGCGGGGACGCCGGCGAACGCCGCCGCCATCGCCACCGCAAAGCCGAGCGCCGCGACGGTCGGATCGACGAAGACCGCCGGCACCACGCCGATGCCATACCACAGGATGACCAGTCCGACCGCCCCCTCCGCCCCGCGCCGACGCTCGCCCGCGGCCGAGGTCGCGACCGCCGCGGCGGCGAGCCCGCCGGCGACGGCGACCGGCAGCAACAGCCGAAGCCGCGCCGGATTGCCGGCCGCCCCGAGCCCGTCGAGCCAGAGCGCCGGCACCAGAAGCCAGAGGAGTCCCGTGAGCGGCAGGTCGAGGAGCAGATTCGGGACAAGCACCCGATCGTCCCCGACACGGCGCGCGACCAGCCGCGCCAGCGCGACACCGACCAGCGCGCCGGTCGTGTTCGCGACGATGTCGGACCAGGTGCTGTAGCGACCTGGGAGCAGCAGCTGCAGCGTCTCGAGGGTGGCGCTGAAGACCAGCAGACCAACGACCACGACCCACCGTACACCCCGGCGATCGACGGCACGCGCGCCCACGAAACCGAGCGGGACGAAGAGCACCACGTTGAGGATCGCGTCGAGCCACCACGCCTCGCCCGCGACGACGACGAAGCGCGACGCCGTGGGCCACGCGAAGCGGAACGGGGCGAGCACGACGACCGCCACCAGCGCCGCGAGGTAGCCAAGGAGAAGCAAGCCGAGCCGCCGACCGGTCTGCCTGGATGTGGGATGCATCGCCCCAAATATGCCCCCTCACCCCTCACCCCTCACCCCTCACCCCTCACCCCTCACCCCTCACCTGTCGGCCAACCACGTCCTCCGATAGTCGCCCCGCGGATCGTACTCGCTCGCCTGACGCTCGAGGTTGAATCGCCGATCGCTGCGCGGATCGTTGCCGACACCGGCGAGGTAGGCCCAGTTCGCCCAGTTGCTCCCGGGGTCGTAGTCGAGCAGCTGATGCTCGAACCACTCGGCGCCCCAGCGCCAGTCGATCTCGAGTTCCTTGGCGAGGAAGGACGCGACGTTCTGGCGCGCGCGATTCGAGAGCCATCCCGTCGCGGCGAGCTCGCGCATCCCGGCATCGACCAGCGGTTGGCCAGTGCGCCCCGCGCACCACGCCGCGAAGCGCTCCGCGTCGTGACGCCACGCCACGCGGCCGCCGCGGAGGCCCGACGCGCGAAAGAGCCGATCGCCGTGCACGGCCAGCACGAAGCGGAAGTAGTCGCGCCAGAGCAGCTCGACGACGTACCACGTCGTGGAGTCGTTGCGGCCGTGCTGGTGCTCGTAGCGGCGCACATCATCGGCGACGCGGCGCGGCGAGAGGCAGCCGAGCGCCAGCCACGGCGAGAGGCGCGAGGCGTCGTCGGGGGCGAGCATGCCGTTCCGCGTCTCCTTGTAGCGGCCGAGGCAGCGTCGCGCGAAGGCCCAGCCCTCCCACCGCTCGCGACCGGGTACGCTGCCGCCCTGCATCACGACCGCACAGCGCGGATCCTCGGGGATGGGCGCCACGCCGAGGTCGGCGAGCGTCGGAATCATCCCCGCCTCGCATCCGGGCACGCCGGCCAGTCTCGGCGCCGGTTCGGGACGGCGGAACGACACCTGGCGTTCGACGATGCGGCGGAACTGGGAGAAGATGTCGGGGAGCTGCTCGAGCTCGAACGGGAGATCATCGGGATGCACCAGCGTGCTCCCCCACGACGTGCGGAGCGGGATGCCGAGCTCGTCGAGCCCGGCAGCCACCGCATCCTCGTCGGCCCACTCGTCGGTCCCGGGTTCCTCGTGCGCGAAGACTGCCGTCGCCCCGATCTCCCGGGCCAGCGCGGGCACCACCGCGCCCGGCGCCCCGCGACGCACGACCAGGTCGCTGCCAAGGGCGCGCAGCTCGCCCCGCAGCGCCCCGAGCGACTCGAGCAGGAACCGCAGCCGGTGTGCCCCGGCCCGCGGCACCCCGATCAGCGGCGACGGGGCCAGCAGTGCCGGGTGGAGGGCGTAGACGCCGAGCATGGGGCCGGCGGCCGCGGCGCGCCGAAGCGGCTCGTGGTCGTCGGTGCGGAGGTCGGAGCGGAACCAGACGAGAGCGGGCACGGATGGCGAGGGGTAAGGAGTGAGGGGTGAGGGGGAGAACCCAACTCTCGCCCCGCTGTTCCCCCTCACCCCTCACCCCTCACCCCTCACCCCTCACCCCTCACCCCTCACCCCTCACCCCTCACCGCTTGACATCAAAGACATCACTGTGATATCA
>DASTAN010000140.1:0-2483 GCA_035712665.1 Gemmatimonadales bacterium | reverse complement strand
GGTGCCCTCGGGCGGCTGGACGTTGATGTTGTCGGTGCCGCCGACCAGCGTGGCGCGCTGGGTCAGCTCGTCGGCGATGAGCCACGGCACCTCGGTGCGGCCACCCTCGGGGGTGAACTCGACGACGAGCTGCCCGCTCTGCCGGCCGCCCATCGCGCGGACGATCCCGACGCCGGGACGCCCGACGGCGACCGACTCGAGCTCACGCACCAGCCGCTCGACCTGTTCCGGGTCCGAGCCGCGCGGGAACGACACCGACGCGCTCACCCGCTCGCGCCGCTCGCCACCCCAGCCGCCCCAGGCGTTCCGCGGCACCTTGCTGATGAAGCCCCAGGTCATCACGCCGATCGTCGCCACGGTGACGACGATCGTGGCGATGCGCCAGCGCAGCGTCGCCCGCACCAGGACGTGGTAGAACCGGGAGAGGCGCGACCAGCCGCCCTTCACGTCGCCGCCGTGCCCGACCGCGGGAATCAGCACCAGCGCCGTGCCGACCGACCAGAAGAGCGCCAGCGCGAACGCCGCGGCGAACGGCATGAACGCCGCGCGCGCGTTCCCCTGCAGGAAGAGGAACGGGAAGAGCACCACCGCGGTGGTGAGCGTCGAGCCGATGACGGCCGGCGCGATGCGGCGCCCCGCGGCGGCGCGGGCGTCGGCGGTGTCGGCGACGGTGTGCAGCCGCTCGACGACGACGAGACCGTTCTGCACCAGGATGCCGATCCCCATCGCGAGGCCGGCGAGCGTGAGGAGGTTGGCGGGGATCTCCAGCAGATAGAGGCCGAGCGCCGTCCCGGCGATCGCCACGGCGGCACTGCCCAGCACGAGCGCCGTGCTGCGCACCGCGCGGAGCGTGAGCAGCAGGACGAGGCCGACGGCGCCGAACGCGATCGCGCCGCGGATGAGCAGGTCGCGGAGCTGCTTCGCGAGGTCCTCGCTCTGGTCGCTCTCGATGCGCAGCGCGATCCCGGGCGGCAGGGCCTCGGCCGATCGCGTCAGCTGCTCGCGCACGCGCGCCACGGTCTTGATCGCGTCGGCGCTGGCCTGGCGGGTGATCGTGAGGGTGACGGCGGTCTTGCCGTTGATCCGGTAGAAGCCGCCCTGCGCATCCTCCTCCGGACGAATCGCCGCGAGCTCGCCGAGCGCGAAGACGCGACCGGCGGGGCCGCGGATCGCGATGCGATGCAGGTCCTCGAGCGCCTTCGGCGTGTCGCGCAGCACGATGGCGCGTTCGCCGCCGCGCTCGCTGTCGAGCCCGAGGGCCGCGACCTGCCGCGCCTCGCCGAGCGCGCGCGTCAGCTCCGACGGGTCGACGCCCAGCTGGCGGAGCCGCGAGGCGTCGTACGACACGACCACGCCGTTGCTGGCACGGCCGCGCACGTCGACGCCCGCGACGCCGGGGATCGCCGACACCCCGGGGACGACGCGATCTTCGGCGATCTTGGTCAGCGCGCCGGGCGTGTAGGCGCCGATCACCGAGATCTCGAGCAGCGGCGCCTCGTCGAGTTCGGTGGGGACGTAGTTGCTGACGCGGACGGAGTTGCGCGCCTGCTGCGGCAGGTCGCTCCGCAGCGTCTCCATCCGTTCGAGGATCGCGAGGCGCGTGAGCGTGACGTCGGCGGCCGGGTCGAGGTCGACCTGCAGCGAGGCGCTCCCCTCGGTCGAGGTCGAGCTGACCTTCCGGACGCCGCGCACCCCCTGGATCGCCGACTCGATCGGCGAGGTGATGTAAGTCTCGATCAGTTCGGGCGAGGCGCCGACCCAGCCGGCACTGACGCTGATCTGCGGCAGCTCGACCGTGGTGCGCGTCGCGAGCGGGAGCCGGGTGAACGCGACACCGCCGGCGATGACGATGCCGGTGGCGAGCGCCCAGACGACGGCGGGCCGACCCGCAGCCCAGCGGATCATGCGGCCGCCCCGGCGCGACGCGCCTTGCGCCGCTCGACGACCGCGTACGCTGTCGGCAGCAGGAAGAACGTCACCAGGATCGCCGACACCGAGCCGCCGATGATGCCGGCCGCGAGCGGCTGGTAGAGCTCGCCGCCCGAGCCCCAGCCGAAGACCAGCGGCAGCACGCCGGTGATCGTGGTGAGCAGCGTCATCGCGATGGCGCGCAGGCGCTGGCGACCGCCGAGCCTGACGGCGTCCTCGATCGAATGGCCCTGCTCGCGGAAGCGCTGGATCGCGTCGAGCTTCACGACCGCCTCGTTGTCGGCCATGCCGATCATCACGACGAGGCCGATCAGCGACACCGCGTTGAGCGACTGCCCGGTGATCCAGAGCGCGATCAATCCGCCGGCCGCGGCGAGCGGCACGGTGAGCATCACCAGCATCGGCGTGGTGAACGAGGCGAACTCGCCCGCGAGCACCAGGAAGACCAGGGCCACGGCCAGCAGCGCCACGAGCCCCAGCTGCGAGGTGGTCCGCTGCTGCTCGGCGTCGGCGCCGGTCACGGCCCACTGCACGCCCGTGCCCGGGAGCTCGAG
>DASTAN010000139.1:0-4446 GCA_035712665.1 Gemmatimonadales bacterium | reverse complement strand
GAAGCAGTAGTAGAGGTTCTTCTTCGGGATGACGGCGAAGTTGCGGTTGGTGCCGCCGTGGAACGGGCACGGCCCGCGCCAGTCGCTCCCCTGCCGCTTGAGCTGCACCGACTCCTGGACGATCTCCAGCAGGTCCGCGGTGTCGCGGATCCGTTCGACGAGCTCGTCCGGGATGCGCGCCATCAGCGCAGCACCGCGACCGTCACGCCGGTCCCACCCTGCTGGCGCGGCGCGAAGTCGAACGAGGCGATGCGCCGGTCGCTCTTGAGCAGGCGCCGCACGACATCGCGCAGCACCCCGGTCCCCATGCCGTGGATGATGCGGAGCTCCGGCCGCTCCGCGAGCACCGCGGCGTCGATCGCGCCGATGACCAGCGACTCCGCCTCGTCGGCGCGCATCCCGCGGAGGTCGAGCTCGGTGGCGGCGTCCCGCACGGGGTCGTCACCACGGAGCGTCGCGTTCGCCTTCGGCTTCGGCGCCTCGCCGCGGAGCAGCACCAGCGTCGCCGACTTCACGACGAGGCGCATCGTGCCGACCACGACGACGGCCTTGCCGTCCGGCCGCAGCTCGGCCACCTCCCCCGTCGCCCCCGTCGTGAGGCGCACCCGCGATCCGACGGCGAGGCGCTGGCCATCGGGGCCGCGCACGACGTCCTCGTCGGATTCGTCGAGCCGTCGCGCCTCGGTGCGCACCCCCTCCTCGACCAGGCGGCGCGCCTCCTTCGCGGCGGCCTCGTCGGCCGCGCCCTTCGCGAGCGCCAGCGCCTCCTCGACGCGCTTCCGCGCCTCGAGCAGGTACGCCTTCGCCTGCTTCGCGCGCTCGCGCTCGGCCTCCTTCTCGCGGCGCGCCAGTTCCGCCTCGCGCGCGGCCTG
The DNA here is from genome assembly GCA_035712665.1 of Gemmatimonadales bacterium. Lineage (GTDB taxonomy): Bacteria > Gemmatimonadota > Gemmatimonadetes > Gemmatimonadales > GWC2-71-9 > Palsa-1233. The sequence goes on along the minus strand of DASTAN010000139.1, from coordinate 3,574 downwards.
CGTGTCGGCGGTAAGGGTCACCACCATCTCGCGCCGCTCGAGGTCGTGCAGGCGCTCGCTGAGCTCCGCTTCCTGACGATCCAGCAGCTGCTCGCGCGCCTCGACGGCCGCGAGGAGCCGATCCAGCTCGCGCTCCGCCTCGGGGACCAGCGCTTCCGCCGCCGCGAGCACGTCGCGATCGACACCAAGGCGCCGCGCGATCGCGAGGCCGTACGACCGACCGGGAATCCCCTTGGTGAAGCGATACGTCGGCGAGAGCGTCTCGGCATCGAACTGCAGCGAGCCGTTGACGACCCCGGGGACGCGCGTCGCGAGCGACTTGAGCGCGCCGAGGTGTGTGGTCGCGAGCGTGAGCGTGCCGCGCCGCGTGAGCGTCTCGAGCACGGCCATCGCCAGCGCCCCGCCCTCGGCCGGGTCGGTGCCCGAGCCGACCTCGTCGAGGATCACCATCGACGACGCGCCGGCGGTGTCGAGGATCCGGCGCAGCTCGGCCACGTGCGCGGAGAAGGTCGAGAGGTCGGCCTGCAGCGACTGATGGTCGCCGATGTCGACGAAGAAATCGGTGACAAGCGGGACGGCGCTGCCCTCGCCGACGGGCGGCACGATGCCGGCCTGCGCGAGCGCGATCATCAGCCCGGCGCCCTTGAGCAGCACCGTCTTGCCGCCGGTGTTCGGGCCGGTGATCAGCAAGGTGCGCTCGGTCGCATCGAGTTCGAGGTCGAACGGCACCACGGCGATGCCGCGCGCGAGGAGCAGCGGGTGGCGGGCGCCGACGAGGCGCAGCGTGCCGCCCGCCCCCGACAGCGCGGGCACTTCGCCACGACAGTCGTTGGCCCAGCGCGCCCGGGCCACGATGGTGTCGACCTCGACGGCGACCTCGAACAGGGCCACGATCGCGGTGCGCGCCGGGCGGAGCTGCTCGGTGAGGTCGCGCAGCACCGCCAGGACCTCGCGCTCCTCGGCGAGGATCGCCTCGCGCATCGCATTGCCGAGCTCGATGGCGGCGGTCGGCTCGATGAAGAGTGTGCCCGACGAGCCGGACTCGTCGTGGATGATCCCCTCGGGGCGCACGCGCGCATCACGACGGACCGGGATCACGTAGCGACCGCTCCGCATCGTGACGCTGCCGGCGCCGGCGGTCTCGAGATCGCGGAGCATCCCGTCGAGGCGGCGGATCAGCCGCTCGCGCGCGGCGTGCACCTCGCGGCGCGCGGCGCGGAGGCCGGGGCTCGCGCTGTCGAGCAGCTCGCCGTCGTCGCCGATCGCCTGCTCGAGCGCGCGCTCGATGCCGCGATCGACCGGCGGCGCGCGGAGCCCGCTCACGCGCGGGCACGACTCGCCGAGGCGCTCGAGTTCGGTGGCGATGGTGCGGCCGGCGCGGAGGGCATCGCGGAGTGCGCCGAGTTCGCCGAGCTCGAGGACGCTCCCCTCGATGCGGAGGCGACCGAGCGCGCCGCGGACGTCGGGCATCGGCGGACAGTCGATCGGATTGCCGCGGCGCAGCTCCGCGAGCACCTCGCCGACATAGCCGAGTTCGCGGGCGATCCAGCCGAGGTCGGTGTCGGGGGTACGGTGGCGGAGGTCGTCGGCCGCCAGCGGACCGGCGGCGTACCCGGCGACGACCTCGAGGACGGCGCCGAACTCCAGCGCGCCGAGGGCCTCGGTCGAGGTCATCCCTGGCCGAGCGCCTCGCGCGCGATCGCGTTGATGACCTTGCCGTCGGCCTGGCCCTTGAAGCGCCCCATCAGGGTGCCCATCAGGCGACCGAGGTCGGTGGCGCCGGCGGCAACGGCCTCGCGGGCAGCAGCCCGGATGATGTCCGGATCAAGATCCGGCGGCAGGTAGCCGGCGATCACGGCGATCTCGGCCTCCTCGCGCTCCGCGAGCTCGGGCCGGGCGGCAGCGCGATACTGCTGCGCCGAATCCTGCCGCTGCTTGATCTGCTTGCGGAGGACCTCGATCGCTTCCGCGTCGGTGAGGGGCGTGGCGCCCTCGAGCTCGCGGTTCTTCAACGCAGCAAGGACCGTCCCCAGCAACTGGGTCCGGTCCTTGTCGGCGGCCTTGCGCGCGCTGACCTGGTCAGCGCGCAGCTGGGCCATCAGATCAGGCATGCGAGCGCCCGCGACGGTTCTTCCGCTGTGCCGCGTTCATCTTGCGCTTGCGCTTCTCGCTCGGCTTCTCGTAGTGCCGATGCTTGCGAAGGTCCGAGAGAATCCCGGCCTTCTCGCACTTCTTCTTGAAGCGCTTCAGTGCCCGCTCGAAGCTCTCATCCTCGTGGATGACGACTTCCGACATTGCCCAATCACCCCTCTCGAGCCCCCTCTTCCAGGGGCGGCCAAAAACTTGACAGACCGAGAAGATAGGGCCGATGCGGGGGGAGGGCAACTCGGACGACGAGATGAGAGACCCGAGATCGGAGATCGGAGGGCTCCCCCTCGGATCTCCGTTCTCCGATCTCCCCTCTCGGCGTCAGCCCGGCGGCCACCCCATCCCCCGCCCGCCCAGGACGTGCAGGTGCAGGTGGAAGACCGACTGCCCCCCGTCCCGGCCGGTGTTCATCACGAATCGATACCCCGACTCGGCCAGCCCGAGGTCGTGGGCGACCTGGACCCCGAGCCGCATCACCTCGCCAAGGAGCGCGGCCCCGGCGTCGTCGGCCCCGGCGTGGCTGGCGGAGGTCACGTGGGCCTTCGGGACCACCAGGACGTGGGTCGGGGCCTGCGGGTTGAGGTCCCGGAAGGCCACCGCCAGCTCCGACTCCGCCACCAGCGGGGCCGGGATCTCGCGCTGCGCGATCCGGCAGAAGATGCAGTCGGTCATCGATCTCCCACGCCGCTCGCGCGGCGGTCGAGGGTGAGGGCCGCGCCGGCGACGGCGGCCGACTCGAAGCGGAGGATGTGCGGACCGAGCCAGACCCGTTCGGCGTGCAGCGTTCCCTGCAGCACCTCGAGTTCGCCCGGGGTGAAGCCACCCTCGGGGCCGATCGCCCACGCGACGCCGTCATCCGCGGCCACCGCCGGCATCGCGTGGCCACCCGGATCGGCGAGGAACCAGCGGAGCTGGGGATGTCGACGGGCGATGACCTCGAGCGGCGCAAACGGCTCGATGACGGTCGCCCACGGATTGCCGCACTGCTTGCACGCCTCACGGGCGCGCTTCCGCAGCTTGTCGAGGTGGCTGTCGCGGATCCGGCTCTCGACGTGCCGCGAGCGTTCGGTGTCGAGCGGCACGAGGTGCGTCACCCCCAGCTCGGTGCACTGCTCCGCGAGGCGGGCGAAACGGTCCTTGTCGCCGGCGCCGACCGCGAGCACGAGATCGGCGGGGCGCTCCACGGGCTCGGCCGAGGTGATCTGCACCACGAGGTCGCGGCCGGCCGGCTCCAGCGTGCCGATGGCACGGGCCCCCGCCCCGTCAAGGACGCGCACCGTCTCGCCCGCGCCCACGCGCCGCACCCGGAGGTGATGCAGCTCGTCGGCATCGAGCACCACGCCGACGCCGGGGAGCACCGTCCCCGGAGCGGCGAGGACCGTGATCACGCCGGACGCCGCGCCGCGACGCCCCACCAGCCGGCGTC
>DASTAN010000138.1:0-3098 GCA_035712665.1 Gemmatimonadales bacterium | reverse complement strand
CGACCCACGACTCATCTCTCACGACTCATTCCACCACTGCCACACCGCGGGCGTGCCACCGATGTCCTCGATGACCGAGGCGCGCCACGCCCGCGCAGCCTCGGCCTCGCCCGCCGCAGCGTGGAGCTCCGCCCGCAGCATGCGAAGCAGAACGCCCGGGTGGTTCCAGGCCCACGCGTTGCTGATCGGGCGGAGTGCCGGCGGCCAGGACGCCACCAGCGCGTCGAGCGCGCGCGCGCCCTCGCCGCGACGCCACATCGCGTAGGCGTCCACGGCATCGCGATAGTGCGCAGCGACGAGCGCACCAGGGGACCCGGCTGGTGCACCGCGCACGAGCGAATCGAGCACGGCCCGCCCGCGCGACTCGGCGGCACCGTCGCCGGCGCAGGCACCAAGCATGGCGGTGAACAAGGCCTCGCGCTCGACCGCGAAACGCACGACCGGCTCGATCTCGGTTGCGGCATGCCGAGCCACGGGGGCATCACCCAGTCCACGCAGCGCGGCGGTGCAGAGCTCGGCCGTCGCGGCCGGCCCCATCGTGAGCACCGTGGTCGCCCGCGCGTGTGCGGCGCGCAGCGGGGCGGTCCGGGCGAGGCGGTCAAATGCTGACCACGCGGCCGACCACTCGCCCGCCCCGGCCGCGAACTGCCCCAGCGATTCGAGCGGTTCCTGATCTCGGTTCAGTCGTCCGGGTTCGGCGCCGTAGTCGCGCAGGAGCTCCCACGCGAGCCGAGGGTTACCCGCGAAGGCGGCCATCCGCTCCGTGACGGTGATGACATAGCCTGGCTCCAGTCCCCGAAGCACCTCGCGCGCCCGCGCGACATCGCCGACTGCGCCGGTCAGGCCGGCACGGAGCAGGACCAGCTCGACGCCACGCTCGTGGCCGGGCTCGATCGCGGCGAGTCGAGCCGTGATGCGATCCAGCGCCGCGAGCTCGCGCTGCATGGCGGCAATCCGGGCAAGGTGGAGCCATGCGGCGGCGTGATCCGGCACCAGCGCAACCACCTTTTCGAATGCGGCCTTCGCGTCAACCAGCGAGTGCCCGCGCCAGGGTCCCGCGTGGAAGCGCACCTCGGCCAGTTCGAACCATCCTTCCACGGAGGTCGGTCGCGCCGCCGTGAGTTGTTCGTAGACCCGCTCCGCCTTGGCGGCATCACCCAGCCAGTAGTGTTCGCGACCCTCGACCAACAGTCGATCCTCGGCGGTAAGCGTCCCGCGCCATCGCGCGGCCTCCGCGATCGCTCGACGTGCGAGCTGGGCATCGCCGATCCAGTCCGCCGCGCTGCTCAGGCGATACCACGCCAGCGCGAACGTCGAATCGGCGGCAACCGACGCGACGAAGGCCTCGCGCGCTTCCTCGAAGCGGCCGCGTCGGAAGGCGGCCTCGCCACGGAGGAAGTCCCGAAAGGCGGGCAACGACCGCGTGCTCACCCCGGCTCGGCGCGCCATCGCTTCGTCGCGCCGGACGAGCAGCCCGCCCAGGAGCCGCCGCCCGAGATCATCGACCGCATCGAAGAGCGAATCGGTCGCGGCCAACACGTCGGCCCGTGCGAGTTCACGTCCGCGGCGATCGTACAGGTACGCCGTGAGCTTCACGCGCGGCCCCGCGAGGACGGCACTCCCGAGGACGACTGCATCGGCCGAAAACCGGTCCGCCAGCGTCACGGCGCCGACAACATCCATCGGCTGGCTGGATGCCGGTCGCGCCGCGGCCACCGCGTGCGGGTCGACCACGCGCACGCGCCCCGCGCCGTCGAGCGCCGCACCCAGCAGCGTGCCGACCCCGTCACCAAGCAACGCCGAGTCGCCGTCGCCGTGGACCTGGAATGGCAACACGACGACAGTGCCACCGGGCTGCACCAGCGGCACGGCCCGCCCGCGCCACGCCACCAGCGCGATCGCGACGAGCGCCAAGGCGACCAACGTGGACACCAGGGTCCGGCGGGGGATGGCCGATCGCGGGGCGGGCGGTGCGATGCTGCCCTCGGGTCGCACCACCGACGGCAGGTCCGCCGCGGCGGTGATCGCGGGCCGTTCGGTCGGTGCCGACGCACGTGCGGCAGCCACCGCCGCGGCGAAGGCAGGGCCAGGCGTGATGCCGAGGGTCGCCTCGAGTCGGGCAGCATAGCGATCGGCCGCCTCGAGGGCTGCTGCCCGATCATTGCGCGCAGCGTGGATGGCGACCAACGCGACGGCATCCGCTTCCTCGTCGCCGCCGATCGCCAGCGCCTGCTCGGCCCATCGCACCGCCTCGGGACGATCTCCCGCCGCCGCTCGGAGCGCTCGTGCGGCCCCGAGCGCCATCGCGCGGAGCCGCGCCCGCTCGCGGTCGAGCCAGTGGCTGAACTCCGGTGCCTCGGCGACGTGGACGCCCGCCAGAAAGTCGCCGTGGTAAAACGCCATCGCGTCTGCGTGCCGGCCATCGGCGATGGCGTCCTCAAAGGCCACGACATCGACGGTGAGCTGCCCGGCCCCGATTGCGAGCTCTTCACTCCCCCGCCCCTCGATGGTCGCCTCGCCGAGGAGGCGACGGATCGCATAGACGGTGTCGCGCAACGCACGTCGGCCACGCTCCTGGTCGGCCTCGGGCCAGAGCAGCGTCAGGAGCACGTCGCGACGATGCCAGCCACGTGGCCGCGCCACGGCGAGGTACGCGAGGAGCGCGAACCGCTTCGGCTGCCCCACCAGCGCCGAGGCATCGCGGCCGTCGGTCGCCGTCAGGTCGCACTGGCCCAGCGTCGTCAGGTGGAGCACATCACGTCCGGCTGAGGGAGAAAAACCGCATCACGGTGCGGGTTGCGCTCGATCGACGGCGGACCGACGGCCAATCGACACGGCGCGATCAAGTTCGCAGAAGTTATGCCGACCCGCCCAAGAGCCAACCCCGCCCTCCTGGCCGCACTCATGATGTCGAGTGTGGCGTGCACGCCGCACTCGGTGTCGCCGGAGGCGGACGAGTGGGGACCGTCGGTCGAGCTCGTGGCTGGTCGCCCCCCGCGCTATCGCTGGTCGGGCGAGGCCTTCGCCGTGACCCTCGCCCGGGTCGAATCGCCGACGACGATCGTCTGGGGTCTGGCCTCCGCCGCTCGCCCCCTGGC
>DASTAN010000137.1:0-2990 GCA_035712665.1 Gemmatimonadales bacterium | reverse complement strand
CAGGTCCACCACCGCGCCGTCCATCCGGAGCGTGCTGCGGCCGTCCTGCGGCGTCATCGCGTTGGTCACGTCGAGGCCGGCGATGATCTTGACGCGCCGCACCAGCGCGGGCCCGGCGGCCTCGGGCAGGCGCATCACCTCGCGCAGGATGCCGTCGACACGGTAGCGCACGATGACGTGCGCGCCCTCGACCTCCGAGTGGATGTCGCTCGCCCCCGCACGCACCGCATCAGTGATCATCGCGTCCACGAGCTTGGCCATCGGCGCCTCGAGCGCCGGGTCCCGTTCGGTGTCGGCCTGCTGGTCGGTGATCTCGATCTCCACCTGCGCCGGGGCGAGCCCCTGGAGGAGGCGGTTGATGCTGTTCTCGGGGCGGTAGAGCTCGTCGAGCTTCTCCGCGATCACGCCCGGCGAGGCGAGTTCGAAGCGGATGCTCCGTCCCGTGACGAACTCGAGCTCCTGCTCGGCGCGGATGTCCCGCGGATCGCTCGTCGCGACGCGCACGGTGCGCTCGTCGAGCTGGATCGGCAGCACCCGATGCTTGCGGGCCACGGCCTCGGGCAGGATGGCGACCGCCTTCGGGTCGATCTCGCCCGGATCAAGCACCGGCACCCGGTATCGGGTCGCCAGCGTCTGGGCGATGGCCGCGTCCGTGGCGAGGCCGGCGCCGACGGCGGCGGCCCATAGCGTGGGCGCGAGGCTGCTGGCGAGCGCATCCAGTCGGTCGGCCGGGGCGATCCCGGCCTCGACCAGGATCGGCTGCAGCCAGAGATCGGGAAACTGCGCGGGGCCGGGCGAGGTCATCGGCGCTCGAAGGTCAGTCGTGAGGTGTACAAGGGAGCGGAACGGGGCGGATGGTTGTTCCCGTGCCACGCCAAAGATACGATTCCGCGTTGCATTTTCACCCCCCCTCGTCTCTCGTGATGGAGCGTGCCACGTGGCGCCAACATCGCGCGCCGCGGTTCGTGGCACGCATCGGGTCCCCGGCGACAAGAGCGTCACGCACCGCGCAATCCTGCTCGGCGCGCTTGCCCCCGGCCGGTCCACGATCGGCGGGGCGCTGACCTCGCTCGACGCGAAGTCGTCCGCCCGCGTGGTGCGGGCCCTCGGAGCCTCGGTCTCGCCGCTCCGCCCGGAGGCGATCCTCGCCATTATCGGCCCGCGACGCTGGCAGGCCCCAACTCGACCGCTCGACTGTGGCAATTCCGGTACCACGGCCCGGCTGCTGCTCGGGCTGCTTGCGGGGCACCGCTTCCCGGCAACCTTGACCGGCGATGCCTCGCTCCGCCGCCGCCCGATGCGCCGGGTGAGCGCGCCGCTCGTCGCGATGGGGGCACGCGTGGACCTGCCGACGCACGACGGCCTGCCGCTCACGATCCGGGGCGGCCGGCTGCAGGCGATCGAGTGGACCCTCCCGGTCGCATCGGCGCAGCTCAAGAGCGCCATCCTTCTCGCCGGGGTGACTGGCGGGGTGCCGGTGGTCCTGCACGAACCTGCCGCGTCCCGCGATCACACCGAGCGGATGCTCCGACACTTCGGCTACACCGTCGAGGTGACGGACTCGACCCTGCGATTCGCACCGACCGGCCGGCTGGTGCCGTTCGAGCTGCAGGTGCCCGGCGATCCGTCCTCCGCAGCCTTCCTCCTCGCCGCCGCGGCCCTCGCGCCCGCCGGGGCGATCGAGGTTGCGGGGGTGGGCTGCAACCCGTCGCGCGTCGGCTTCCTCGAGGTGATGTCCGCGATGGGTGCGCGCGTCGGCCTGGAAGGCCTCGACGAGAGCTTCGGCGAACCGGTCGGGACCCTGGGGGCGGCCGCCTCCGCGCTGCGCGCAGTCGACGTCCCGGCGGAGGTTGCCCCGGCGATCATCGATGAAGTCCCGATCCTCGCCGCGATGGCGGCGCGCGCCGAGGGGGTGTCCCGCTTCCGCGGACTCGCCGAACTGCGGGTCAAGGAGAGCGACCGTCTGGCGCTGATGGCCGCGAACCTGCGCGCCATCGGCGTGGAGGCCGAGGTGCAGGGTGATGACCTCCTCGTGGTCGGGACCGACCGGCCCCTCGTGGGTCGCGTGGTGACGCACGGCGACCATCGGATTGCGATGGCGTTCCAGGTCCTCGGCTTCCCGCCGAAGCAGCGCATCACGGTGGATGACCCGGCGTGCGCGGATGTGTCCTTCCCGGGGTTCGCGGCCGCGCTCGCCGGATTGCGCGCCCGATGAGCGCCCTGCGACTGCTCGCCATCGATGGCCCGGCGGCCTCGGGGAAGTCGTCCACGGCGGCGGCGGTCGCGCGTGCCCTGGGGTGGATCCACATCGACAGCGGGGCACTCTACCGGGTCGTGACGTGGTTCGCGGTAGTCCGGCAGCTGCACGCGCCCGAGGCGATCCTTGCGGCTGCCGAGGCGGGGGAGGTTACCCTCGTCCGGGACGGCACCACGCTCGAGGTGCGGGTCCGGGGGCGTGAGGTCGAATCGGCGATCCGCTCCGAGGCGGTGACCGCCCGGGTCTCGGAGGTCGCGGCCATCCCGGCGGTCCGCGACTGGGTCAACCGGCGGCTCCGGGCGGCGGTGCGGGAGTGGGGCGGGGGGGTCATGGATGGCCGGGACATCGGCACGGCGGTCTTCCCGGATGCCCCGCTCAAGGTCTTCCTGACGGCCACCCCCGAGGCCCGGGCGCGCCGCCGGCTCCGGCAGGGCGGGGTCGAGGGCGACCCGGCCGAGGTGGCCGCCGAGGCCGCCCGCCTCGCCGAGCGCGACCGGCTCGACGCCGGCCGGGCCGTGGCCCCCCTCCGCCAGGCGCCGGACGCCAGGCTGCTGGATACCACCGACATGGCCTTCGAGGAGCAGGTGGCGGCGATCCTGGCGTGGGCGGGGGAAGCGGGCTTCAGGCCGTAGGCCGTAGGCCGCAAGCCTTTGGTCTTACGGCTTAAGGCCTACGGCTTGAGGCGCAAGGCTTGAGGCTCAGTGCCCCCGCCGGTATCTTGCTAGGCTGTCCC
>DASTAN010000136.1:0-5525 GCA_035712665.1 Gemmatimonadales bacterium | reverse complement strand
CCGCTTCGCCCGTTGAGCATCGTCTCGGCGAGAAAGAGGATCGAGGTGAGCGGCGAGCGGAGGTCGTGGGCGATCTCGACCACCAGCTCGAGCCCGCCCGGCCCCTCAAGCCGGTCCTGGAACCGCTCCGACCACGCTGGTGCCAGCCGCAGGTCGACCGCCTCGATGGCCCGGAGCGTAGCGAGGGCGTCCTCGGCGCGATCCGGCGAGGCGAGATATGCCCCTCGCAGCCGACCCACCAGCCGCCGCGCGAGGGGCGAGGCGACGAGGTCGGGGACCGCGGACCCGTCGCGCTCGGCGCGGACCGCGGTCAGCAGGAGGTCGAGCTGGGACGCGACCTCACCGGCACCGGTGGCATCGGCGCGGAGGTCGTCCCACGCCTCGGCGACGACCTCGCCCGCGCGAGCGAGCGCATCACTCATCGTTGCCGTTGCCGCGCTGCAGTCCGTGCTTCTCGATCAGGCGGTAGAGCGTGGTGCGGTCGACACCGGCCTGCCGCGCCGCCTTGCTCATGTTGCCGCCGGTGCGACCGATGAGGCGCGTGAGATAGTCGCGCTCGAACTCCGCCACGACCTGATCCTTCACCGCGTGGAACGGTCCATCCATCTCGACGCCGCTGCTCCGCGCGGTCGATCCGGCTGGCACGCCCTCGTCGTAGAGCGGGATCTCGGTCGGGCCGATCGTGCTGTCCGGATCGGCCAGGACGGCGACGTGCTCGATGACGTTCTGGAGTTCGCGCACGTTGCCGGGCCACTGCCGCGTCCGCAGGAAGCCGATTGCCTCGTCGGTGAGCCGCGGCTGGTGCCCGACCTGTCGCCGATGCCGGTTCCAGAAGTAGGTCAGGAAATGATTGGCCAGCAGCGGAATGTCCTCGGAGCGCTCACGGAGCGGCGGCAGGGCGATCGGCACCACCCGCAGCCGGTAGTAGAGGTCGCCGCGCAGGACGCCACGCGCCACCGCATCCTGCGGATCGCGGTTGGTGGCCGAGATGAAGCGGACATCGACCGGGTCGCCGGCGGTCTCGGCGCCGACGCGGCGTACCACGCCATCCTGCACGACGCGGAGCAGCTTCGCCTGGAGCGCCATCGACATCTCGGTCAGCTCGTCGAGGAAGAGGGTGCTGCCGTTGGCCGTCTCGAGGAGGCCGGGCTTGTCGCGATCGGCGCCGGTGAACGCCCCCTTCCGGTGGCCGAACATCTCGGACTCGAGGAGCGGTTCGGGAAGCGCCGCGCAGTTGATCGGCACCAGCGCCTTCCGCGCTCGGCGCGAGTGCTGGTGGATGAACTGGGCGATGACTTCCTTGCCGGTGCCGCTCTCGCCGCTGATGAAGACCGAGGCATCGGTCGCCGCCACCTTGCGGGCCAGCTCGACCGCGCGGCGGAACGACGGCGAGATGCCGATCAGCGCCGGCCCGTCGCCTTCCTGCTGCCGGGCAACCTGCTGGCGGAGGTCGGCGGCCTCGCGGGCCTTGAGGACGGCGTGCGACGCGCGCCCGATCAGCACCTGCAGGTGCGTCGCCGAGAACGGCTTGGGGAGATAGTCCCAGGCCCCGGCGCGGAGCGCCTCGATCGAGGACGACACCGACGGATTCCCGGTCATCACCACGACGAGGGTGTCGGGGTTGGTGGCCAGCGCGGCCTCGAGGATCTGGAGCCCCGAGACCTGGTTCATGAAGAGGTCGACCAGAATCAGGTCGAAGGGCCGCCGCCGGACAAGATCGAGCGCCTCGTCGCCGCGGGCGGCCAGCATCACCTGGTACCCCTCGCCGCGAAGCACCGAGGCGCAGCTCTCGCGCAGGGTGCGCTCGTCATCGACGATCAGGAGACGGATCGACGCCGCCACCTCCCGGGCAATCGCGAGGTGGTCGCGGCCCGGGCCCTCCGTGGCGGATGGCGAGGCCCCCTCGCCGGATACGACAGTCATTGGCGCTCCCCCGTGGACCGGGGCTGGTAATGGCGGATCGCGGGATACGTGCGACGCCCGAGACAGGCAGGTTCCGTGCCCGACCTGTCGCTTGGCCGCCTCGCTTTCCCGGTACAGTGTCGCACTGACACTACACTATATGCCACAGTGGTGGAAGGACGCGGCACCAGTGCGGTATCCTTGTTGCGTATCCCCAGCGCGAATGCGTGAGGCCATCCCGGCCTCGGCCCCCCTTGGTGAGGTGGCACCCAACGATGTCCGGTTCCTCGCTGACTCCTGTCGTCCCCGGCGGCCCGCTGCCGACCCCTGCCCTCGGCGCCCCAGCGGCGACCTTCGGGGCCGGCCCCAAGCTCTCGCCGGTGGTCCGGCTGCTGGCGGCGCTCCGGCGCTTCAAGTGGATCGTCGTGGCCGGACTGGCAGTCGGTATCGCGGGGAGCGTCCTCGCCACCCGCTTCATGGCGCCGACCTACCGGGTGCGTGCCACGCTGGCCCTCGAGGTCCGCGAGACCGACGAGACATCGCCGATCCAGGCCGGGGCGCTCTACACCTCGAGCCAGTGGGTCGAGCTGCTGACCACCAACAAGGTGCTGACGCCGGTGGTCGAGGCGCGGAAGCTCTACATCCGCGGCCCGAACGCCGATTCGCCGTTCGGCGTGCCGCTCGAGGGGCCGACCGGCCCTGACGCCTCGCTCTTCGACACCTTCGAGCGCACCGAGACCGCCCGCACCGGAAGCTTCGAGCTCAAGGTCGCGGAGGACGGCCGGACCTGGACCCTGACCGACAAGGGCACCCAGCGGGTCGAGCGCGGTGCGGTCGGCGATTCGGTCGGCCGCGGCTTCGGCTTCCGCTGGGTGCCCAACCTGACCGGCGGACGCACCGGGATGACCTTCCGGTTCGACATCCTGACGCCGCAGGAGGTCGCCGACGACATCCGCGGCAAGCTGAGCCCCGACCTCGAGCGGATGAACGCGCGCTTCCTCCGCCTCTATTACGAAGGGCAGAACGCCGAGCGCGCCGCGGCGACGCTCAACGCCATCGTCGCGCAGTTCGTGCAGGAAGCGGCCGGGCTCAAGCGGCGCAACCTGACCGCCGAGGCCGAGGTGCTCGACACCCAGGTCACCGCGGCGAAGCAGCGGCTCGACGCCGCGCAGGCGGCACTGCAATCGTTCAAGGTCAGCGCGGTGACGCTGCCGCGCGAGGACGTGCCGATCACCGCAGGGATGCAGGCCAACACCCCGAGCGTCTTCGGCAGCTATCTGCAGCAGCGCAACGCCGTCGACTCGCTGCGTCGCGAGCAGGCCGAGCTGCGCGAGGCGCTGTCCCAGGCGGTCTCGGGCGAACTGGCGATCGACCGGTTTCTCAACATCGGTGCGGTGAGCCGCGCCCCCGAGCTGCGGCAGGTGCTCGACGAACTTGCCGCGACCGAGCGGACGCGGCGCACGCTGCTGCTGACGCTGCGCGAGCCGCACGATTCGGTGCAGGCGGTGACGGCGCGCATCGCCGAACTCCGCACCACGACGCTGCCGCGCTACGTCCAGGCGGTGCTGCAACGGCTGGCGCGCGAGCAAGCCTCGCTCGAGGCGCGGATCCAGACCGCGACGCGCGACCTGCAGGGGATCCCGCAGCGCACCATCCAGGAACAGCAGCTGATGCGCGAGCTCGAGATCGCCGACGAGCAGTACCGTGGGCTGGTGCGCCGCTTCGAGCTGTCGCGGCTGCAGGAGGCGAGCTCGCTGCCCGACCTCAGCATCCTCGACCGCGCCGTCCCCCCGACGCAGCCGCAGAAGAACCGCAAGGCGGTGATCATCGCCCTCGGCACCCTGCTCGGCCTCGGTGCCGGACTTGGATTGGCGTTCCTGCTCGACCTGACCGACAAGCGGTTCCGGTATGCCGACCAGATCACCTCGGGGCTTGGACTCTCGATTCTGGGGGCCGTGCCGGAGATCCGCCGTGCCAAGGGCGAGACCCCGAGCGCCGAGGAGGCCGCGCAGGTCATCGAGGCGTTCCGGAGCATCCGCCTCAACCTGCTGCACGCCATCGGGCGCGAGCGCGGTTTCTCGCTGACGATCTCGTCGCCGATGCCGGGCGACGGCAAGTCGCTGGTGTCGAGCAACCTCGCGCTGTCGTTCGCGGAGGCAGGGTTCCGCGTGCTGCTGGTCGATGGCGACACCCGACGGGGCGAGCTGCATCGCACCTTCGGCGTGGACCGGCGCCCGGGACTGCTCGACCACCTGACCGACGAGGCGTCGCTCGAGACGGCGATGCATCCCACCTCGCACCCGCGGCTTACGCTGCTGACGGCGGGGACACGGCTCCGGAACGCGCCCGAACTGCTCGGTGGCGAGAAGATGCGCCGCCTGCTGGACACGCTGCAGAAGGATTACGACGTCGTGCTGGTCGACTCGCCGCCGCTTGGCGCGGGGATCGATCCCTTCGTGCTGGGGACGCTGACCGGACATCTGATGCTGGTGGTCCGCGCCGGCGAGACCGAGCGGGAGTTCGCCGAGGCGAAGTTGCAGATCATCGACCAGCTGCCGATTCGCCTGGTCGGTGCGGTGCTGAACGACGTGCGCACGACGATGAACGAGTACAAGTACTACTCGTACAGCTACGGCTACTCGGCGGAAGATGAGTCGGGGCGCAAGGCGGTCCCGATGACGCTCCCGGGGCGGCAGGACACCCCGGAGCAGGGCGAGGACTAGGCGGCGAGCGCCGCCGAAGCGGTGGCGAGGAGCGCCTCGCCGGACATCAGCCCATCGGAGCCGGTGGTGACACCGACCCGATGGGCGCCGGCAAGGCCGAGGCGCCCGAGCCCATCGATCAGGCGACCGGCCAGGCGATCGGCCCCGGCGGCATCGGCGTCAAGGGCAAGGACCGCGTACTGGTTGGGCGCAAGTCGGCCCGCGGCGTCACCGCCACGGCAGGTCGCGGCAACCATTCGCCCGACCGCCCGCTCCTGTTCGCCTGATGACGGTGCCGGCTCCATCTCGACGGCGATCGCCACGCAGGTGAGCGGCGCCGAGCGACGCCGGGCGAGCGCCGCCAGTTCCCGGGCGCGGGCCAGCAGCCCGGCCGCGCCGTAGAGGCCGGTCAGCGCGTCGCGCTCGGCCTGCGCCTGGCGTGTCGCGCGTCGAGCGGCAGTGAACACCTTGAGGCGGGCCAGGAGCGCCTCGCCATCGAGCGGCTGCCCCAGAAAGTCCCACGCGCCGGCCTCGTACGCAGCGAGCCGCTGCTGGCGACCGGACGGCCCGGCGGTCGTCAGGATGATCGGCGTGCTGGCCCCGAAGCGCGGATCAGCGCGGAGGCGGGCGGCGACCTCCATCCCGGAGAGGTCGGGGAGCTGCACATCGAGAATGAACGCGTCGGGCTCGACGGCGTGAGTCGCCGAGAAGAGCTGCGCGGCCGTGTGGGCCCTCAGGGTGCGGTAGCCGGCGGCTTCGAGAATCGTCTCGAGCGACCGCGCGGTCCATTCCTGATCGTTGAGCACCGCAACCAGCGACGCGTCGGCGTTCACCGAAGCTCCCGAGGAGGAGAAACCCTGTGGCAACGATGCGACAGCGTGCCGCACGACCACGACAGACCACCCCGACGCAGGCGCGCGT
>DASTAN010000135.1:0-17310 GCA_035712665.1 Gemmatimonadales bacterium | reverse complement strand
GCCGCACGCGATGGTGATGAAGCAGAACGGGAACAGCGACCCCGCAAAGACGGGGCCCGTCCCGTCGATGAAGCGCGTGAGCGGCGGGAGATGGATCTCCGGCAGCGTGAGGAGGATCCCCACCGCGAGCGCGCCGATCGTGCCGATCTTGAGGAAGGTCGACAGGTAGTCGCGCGGACAGAGCAGCATCCAGACCGGGATGACCGAGGCGATGAAGCCGTACGCGATGATCGCCCACGCGATCGTGGTGCCGCTCGCGGTGAAGAACGGCCCCCACACCGGCGACTCGGCGACGTAGCGCCCGGCCACCAGCGCGGCCAGCAGCATCACGACGCCGAACAGCGTCGCCTCCCCGGTGCGGCCCGGCCGCCAGACCTTCATCCAGAAGCCCATCACCAGCGCGATCGGCACCGTGCAGAGGATGGTGAAGACGCCCCACGGCGAGTGCTCCAGCGCGCGCACGACGACGAGCCCCAGGACCGCGAGGAGGATCACCATGATCGCGAGGATGGCGACCATCGCGAGCATCCCGGTCGCAGGGCCGATCTCCTCCTTGGCCATCTGGCCGAGCGACTTGCCGTCGCGGCGCATCGAGCCGACGAGGATGACGAAGTCCTGCACCGCGCCGCCGAGCAGCACGCCGATCACGATCCAGAGCGTGCCCGGGAGGTAGCCGAACTGCGCCGCGAGCACCGGCCCGACCAGCGGCCCCGCGCCGGCGATCGCCGCGAAGTGATGTCCGAACAGGACCCACTTCGTCGTGGCAACGAAGTCACGGCCGTTGGCGAGGCGATGGGCAGGGGTCGCGCGCGTGTCGTCGAGGACGGCGACCTTCGCGGCGAGGAAGCGGGCGTAGACGCGATAGGCGACGAGCCACGTGCCGCCGGCGGCGAGGAGGAGCCACGCCGCGTTGATCGTCTCGCCGCGATGGAGGGCGATCGCCCCCCATCCCGCGGCTCCCGCCGCGGCGATGAGGAACCACAGGATGTGGGGCATCCGGGAAAGCTAGTCGATCACCCCCGGTATTTCGCCGCCAGTCGCGCGAGGCCCGCGTCGAGCTCCGCCTGCGGCACCCAACGGCCGCGCACCATCACGCCGCTGCGTCGGGCGAGGTTCGCGATCGACGCCAGCGGATCCGCGTCGAGCAGCACGAGGTCAGCCTCCTGCCCGACGGCGATCGTTCCGAACGCGGCCTCCTGGCCGAGGATGCGGCGCACGTAGTCCGCCACGTTGACCGTCCCCGACTGCAGGATCTGGTAGGGTGTCATCCCCGCCTCGGCCATCACGGCGAGCTCGCGATGCAGCGCGAAGCCCGGCACGTTGAACATCTGCGGCGAGTCGGTGCCCATCAGGACCGTGCCGCCCTCGTCGGCGAGCGCCTTGAGGAGGAGGTTCCGCTTGGCGAAGAGGACCTCGGCGTCCGCGCGCGTCACGCCCTGCTGTGCGTTCTGGGCGATGCGGCCGCGCGCCTGGTTGGCCCACCCGGTCACCCACGGCGTCGGGACGTAGCGCATCTCGGGGCGCGCGGCCGCGCTGTCGGGATCGGGCGGGTACATCAGGTTCTGCCAGAGGAACTGCGTCGGCACCACGAACAGCCCCGCTTCCCGCGTCCGGCGGGCCCAGTCGCGCAGCATCGCAGTGTCGGCGGCGTGCCACGCCGCCTGCATCGGGACGCCGCCGACCCCGCCTGCCGCTTCCTCGATGTAGCCGTCGAGGTGGTCGATCGTGCCCTGCGCCGAGGCGATCGCGTGCGCGAGCCCGACATCGGCGGGAACGTGCCCGCCGAAGGTGATGCCGACATCGCGCCCCGCGGCGATCACCGCGTCGTAGGTCGCGCGCGACGGGCCGGGATGGATCTTGACGAGGTCATAGCCCGCGGCGCGATGCTCGCGCACGAGGCGCGCGCCCGTCTCGGGATTCGGGGCGGTGTTGCCGTTGATCGAGGGCGCGCCGACGTAGAAGCGCGGGCCGAGGACCTCGCCGCGCCGCAGCTGCTCGCGCAGCGCGAGCTGGTACGGGGCGCCGAGCATCCCGCGAATCGTGGTGACGCCGTTCGCGACGTAGAGGAACATGATGTCGGCGAGCAGGTCCGGCTGCGTCGTCTGGGGCGGGACGTGCGCGTGCATCTCGGCGAGTCCCGGCACGAGGTACTTGCCCCGGCCATCGATCCGTGTGGCGTTGCGCGGGATGGCCACGCGGGCGGTGGGGCCCACGGCGACGATGCGGCCATCGCGCACGACCACGGTGTGATTGGGGAGGGACTGCGCGGTCGTCATGGGGACGACGGTGACATCGACGAAGGCATGCACCTGCGCCCCGACCGGTGCGGACACGGCCAGGGCGAGGCAGAGGAGGGAGAGGCGCATTTTTGACGCTACGGCGTGGGAGCGGGATTGGTGTCAAGTCGTGAGTCGTAGGCGTTAGGCCTCAAGCCTCAGGCCAAACGCCTAACGCCTCACTGCACCGCTCGCCGCAGCACCCTCGCCGACCCGATCAGCTCCACCGGCCAGCCGCGGCGAGCGTACTCCGCGAGGATCGTGGCCTGGGTACGCTGCGCCGCCGGCACACCGGCGAACGGGAGATAGAGCCACTTGAGCGACGGCGCGTACACCGTGAGCGCACCGGGGAAGTCGGGGGCCGACACCGGCTCCACCCACAGCGAGTCACTGCCGACGCGCAGCCAGCGGCCGGCCGTGATCACGGTGAGCCCGCGCGACCCGGTGATCTGCTCCACGATCGGCCGCGAACCCGGCCCGACCACCATCGGCAACCGGTTGGCCACGAACCACCGGGCGCCGCCATTGCCGGGGGTCGGCACCGTCGCGATGCCGAGCCCCACCCGGGCCGATGGGTCGGTTGTGGCCAGCCATCCCGCGATCATCGCCATCGCGTCGGGATGCTGCGCCGTCTCGAACACTACCCACTGGCCCCCGACCTGGACCGCGCCCGCGCTCCCCATCAGCGGCGGCATCATCGCGAAGCGTCCCTCGACGAGGCGTCCCTGTTCGGCGATGGGGAGCTCCCACATCGGCCGGCGCTCGGTCGTGAGGTAGCGCGTCACCATCGAGTCCGGGATCGCGAACGAATCCGCGGGCGCCGGGGCGTTCGGCGTCAGCGCGAGATAGGTCATCCGCTTGTACGGGCGCCCGACCCGGAGCACGTCGACCTGCCGCGGCAGGATCACGCCGTTCGTCGCGCGCTGCCAGTTCGAGTACCAGGTCGCCACCTCGTGCTCGCCCCACTGCGCGAGGCCGAAGTCATCGGCCTCGTCGGCGCGGAAGCGCACCGCGAGCGGCAGGCCGTCGTCCCGGCGCAGCAGCAGCGTGAGCGCAAAGCCGTCCACCGTCGCGGCGAGGCGCGCGATCGGTGCGCCGTCCAGCACCGTGTCGGGGAGCGCCCGCAGGTCGCGCGCGCTCCGCATCAGCGGGAGCAGCCGATCGACCGCCGTCACGAACAGCTCGCGACGCTCCTGGATGTAGGTCCGGTTGAGCGGCATCGCCATCGCGCCGGCCGTGCGAGAGCCGACGGTGTCCCGGACGATGTCCACGATCGCGATCGCGGGCCCGCCACTGCCGAGGCTGCTGCGCACGTTGCGCCACGACCGCGCGTCGTAGTCGCGCAGCTCGGCGTTGCGCTCGTAGCTCGAGAGATACGGCAGCGGCGTCGTGGCGAACGAGGTACGGAACCACTGGGTCAGCACGTCGAGGCGCACGGTGCGCATCGAGGCGAGCAGCGAATCGCCACCCATCCGGGCGATCGCGGTGTCGAGGACGGCACGCGGCGGTGGCGGCGCGACGCGCTGCGCGGGGAGCGCAGAGGCGAGCAATGGCAGGACCAGCTTCAGGGCGAGCGAACGTCGGAGCACGGAACCCCTCCAGGGTGCACGAGTGATGGCCACGTGACGCCAGTCTCGCCGGGCAGGTGTCAGGATGGGACGCGGCGTGGGGCGAGTCGCGTCCCGGCGGGGCAGGGCGCGGGGCGGGGTCCCGCGCGTCGCGATAGCTTTGCTCCCGATGCCTGACTTCTCGCCGCCCGTCGCCCGCCGCGGCCCGCGCTATCCGCGCGAGGCGGTCGCGTTCTTCCTCGGGCTGACCCTGCTCACCACGGTGCAGGGATACCTCTCGCGGCGCGCGTCGGGCGAGGCGGGCTCCCTGCTCGATGTCTTCGCCGTGGGCGCCGTGTCCTGGTTGCCGTGGCTCGCGGTGCTGCCGCTGATCGTGGGGCTCGACCGTCGCCTTCCCATCGGCCGCGGCTGGCGCGCCACGGCGAGTCATCTGGTGCTGTTCACCCTGCTGCACCTCGGCACCGGCCTCCTGCTGCTGTGGGTGTCGCTCGCGCGGCTCGCCCCGGACGAAGGCTGGACCTGGGAACTCGCGTGGCGCACGCTCTTCACCGGCGGGCGCCTGATCCTCTCGCTGCTGATGTACGGCGGGATCATCGGCGTGATGCGCGCGGCCCGGACCCGCGCGACGCTGCGCGAGCGCGAGCTGCAGGCGGCCCGTCTCGAGGCCCAGGCCACGCGGGCCCGGCTCGATGCCCTCGCCGCGCGGCTCGAACCGCACTTTCTCTTCAATGCGCTGCAATCGGTGAGTGCGCTCGTCGAGCACGAGCCGGGGCGTGCCCGCACGATGCTCGCGCAGATCGGTGACCTGCTCCGCGATGCGCTGGCGACGAGCGCGCAGGGTGAGATCACCCTGCGCGAGGAGCTCGCGCTGCTGCAGCGGTACCTCGCGATCGAGACGACCCGGTTCGCCGATCGGCTCCGCGTCGAGCTGGCGATCGCCCCGGACAGCGAGGCGACGCGCGTGCCGCGCTTCCTGCTGCAGCCGCTGGTCGAGAACGCCATCCGCCACGGCATCGCCCCGCGTCCCGAGGGGGGCACGGTCCGCATCACCGCCACGCGCGCGGGCGATCGCGTGCGCCTCGAGGTCTGGAACGACGGGACCCCGCTCGCTGCCGAGGCGCGCGACGGCATCGGCCTCGCGACCACGCGCGAGCGGCTGGTCACGCGCCACGGCTCGGCGGCGTCGCTGCGCCTCGATCCCGCCGCGGCCGGCGGCGTCGTGGCTGTCGTGGAGCTGCCGGCGTGACCGCGCTGCGCGTCGTCGTGGCCGACGATGAGCCGCTGCTGCGCGCGGATCTCGCGCGCCTCCTGGCCGCGATGCCTGGCGTCACGGTCGTCGGCGAGGCGCGGCACGGGCTCGAGGCGCTCGAGCTCGTCGAGCGCGAGCGGCCCGATGCGCTCTTCCTCGACATCCAGATGCCGGGGCTCGATGGCCTCGGCGTCGTGGCCGAACTCGACCCGGCGACGGCGCCGGCCGTCGTCTTCGTCACGGCCTACGACGCGTACGCGGTGCAGGCCTTCGATGCCGCGGCCGTGGACTATCTCCTCAAGCCGTTCGACCCGCCGCGGCTGGGACGCGCGGTCGAGCGGGTCCGCGCCCGGCTCGATCTCGACCGCGCCGCCGCGCTCGCGCAGGGGATCGCGGCGCTCGGCGCGCGGCCGTCGCCCGCCTATCTCGAGCGGATCGCCGCGCGCGGCGTCGGGCGCACCGCGCTGCTCGACGTGGCGGCGTTGCGCTACATCGAGGCCGCGGACAACTACGTGCGGCTCCACGCCGACGATGGCGTCCATCTCTCGCGCCGCACGATGCGCGATCTCGAGGCGGCGCTCGACCCGTCGCGCTTCGCGCGCATCCATCGCTCGCTCATCGTCGCCCTCGACCGCGTGCGCGACCTCCGGGCACTCGGCGATGGCGACCACGAGCTGCGCCTCGATGACGGCACCTGCCTGACCCTCACCCGTTCCTATCGCGACGCCTTTCTCGCCCGCTTCGGCGGGGCGGCGTAGCCGGACGCCTCCCTTGCCGGCGGTTCCGGCGGCCCGTACCTTCGCCGGATGCCCTTTGCCTCGCCGGACCGGCACGAGCCGTGGGGTGCACCGCACGGTGCCGCCGCGACCGCACCGGCCACCCAGACCGAACCGCGCCCCGCGCCGGTCGACCCGGCGATGTCGGGTCGCGTCGCCGTCGTCACGGGCGGAGCCACGGGGCTGGGCCGGGCGATCGTCCACGAGTTCGGAAGGCAGGGGTGTCGGGTGGCCTTCTGCTGGATTCCGATGCCGGGCCGCGATGTCGAGTCGATGGCACTGCTGACCGAGGCCGCGCTGTCGCACGCCGGGGCCGACGTGCTCGCCGTCCGCTGCGACGTGCGCGACCGCGACCAGGTGCAGGCGTTCATCGGTCAGGTCATCGCGCGGTGGGGCGAGGTCCACTATCTGGTGAACAATGCGGGCATCGCGCACGACGGGGCGCTGTGGCGCCTCAGCGAGGCGCACTGGCGCGAGGTCCTCGACACCAACGTCACCGGCGCGTTCCACACCCTCGCCGCGTGCGCCCCGCACTTCCGCCGACAGCACTGGGGGAAGGTGGTGAACATTTCGGCCCACCAGGCGGGGCGACCGGGGTTCGGCGTCGCGAACTATGCCGCCTCCAAGGCGGCGCTCGAGGCGCTGACCCGCTCGGCCGCCGTCGAGCTCGGGCCCAGCAACGTCAACGTCAACGCCATTGCCCCCGGTTTCGTGCACACCGAGCGGCTCGACCTGCTGCCGCGCGACGTGATCGATCGCGCCCGGAAGCGCTCGGTCCTCGGGCGCCTCGCCGAACCCGATGACATCGCCAACGTGGTCGGGTTCCTGTGCAGCGAGGCCGCGCGCCACGTCACGGGACAGGTCATCGTCGTGGACGGGGGCCTCTCGCTCGAATAGGTTTGGCGCGTGACGCGCGCCATCCTGCTTCGCCTCCTCGGGGTCCTCCTGCTGGTCCCCGCTGCCGCCCTGTCCGCCCAGTCCGGGGCGGCGCCGGCGCCGGCGCTTGCCGTGCAGCCGCTGGCGGGCCAGCGGGTGCCGGTCCTGCCGGTCACCTTCCTCACCGCCGATGCCCCGATCGACGAACTGCTCCCCGGGGGGCGGGTCGCCCAGCTGGCGTGGGCCGATTCGATCCTCGGCGAGGCGCTCCAGATGCGCGGCCCCGAGGTCGAGTGGCTCCTCGCGCCGGAGCTGCGCCGGGTGGCGCGTCGGGCCCCGGCGACGGTCACCGACCCTGATCGGATGGGGCAGGCGATGATGCGCTCCGAGCGGATCGAGCGCGTCCCCGATCCGCTGCGCTCGTACCTGCGCAGCCTCACCGCGATGACCAACAGCCGGCTGGTGCTGATCCCGGCCGCCGTCCGCTTCGCCGCCGACAGCGCCGGCGGGGTGCGGGCCGAGGTGTCGTTCGTCATGGCGGATACCCGCAACGGCGGTGTCGCGTGGCGCAGCACCCCGAGCGCCACGGCGACGACGCCGGCGCGCGCGCTCGAGGCGGTGATCGCCCGCATCCTTCCCGACTTCCGGTAGGAGTTCGACGTGACGTACGACATCACCCTGATCCCCGGCGACGGGATCGGTCCCGAGATCACCGAGGCGACCCTTCGCGTGCTCGAGGCCACCGGGGTGCGCTTCGCGTGGGACCGCCAGCTCGGCGGGATGGCGGCGGTCGAGGCCTCGGGGGATCCGCTCCCGGCCGCGACGCTCGACAGCATCCGTCGGACGCGGCTCGCGCTCAAGGGGCCGCTCACCACGCCGGTGGGTGGCGGCTATCGCTCGGTGAACGTCGCGCTCCGGAAGGAGTTCGAGCTCTTCGCCAACGTGCGTCCCGCGCGCACGCTGATCCCCGGCGGGCGCTTCGACGGCGTGGACATCGTGCTCGTCCGCGAGAACCTGCAGGGGCTCTACATCGGCCAGGAACGCTGGGTCGAGGTCGACGGCGACCCGCACGGGCAGGCCGAGTCGGTGGCGGTCGTCACGCGGAAGGTGAGCGAGCGGGTGATCCGCTACGCCTTCGAGTATGCGCTCCGCCACGGCCGGAAGAAGGTGTCCGTGGTGCACAAGGCGAACATCCTCAAGCACACGTCGGGACTCTTCCTCGAGATCGGGCGCGAGATCGCGAAGGAATACGCCGGGCGCGTCGAGATGAACGACCTCATCGTCGACAACTGCGCGATGCAGCTGGTGATGCGGCCCGAGCAGTTCGACGTGATCGTGACGACCAACCTCTTCGGCGACATCCTCTCCGACGAGATCTCGGGGCTCGTGGGCGGGCTCGGGCTCGCGCCGGGCGGCAACATCGGCGAGCAGGCGGCGATCTTCGAGGCGGTGCACGGGAGCGCGCCGGACATCGCCGGGCAGGGTGTCGCCAACCCGGCGGCGCTGATCCTCGCGGCCGCGATGATGTGCGACCACCTCGGCGAGCCCGAGGCCGCGGATCGCATCCGGCGGGCGCTGGTCGCGACGATGGTGGCCGACAAGGTGCGTACGCGCGACCTTGGCGGGACGGCCTCCACTGCGGAGTTCGGCGATGCCGTCGCCCGTCGGGTGGCGTGACGTCCCCTGCATCGAGTGCGGGACGCGCGTCGCGGGGATCGACTTCGCGGAGCGCTGTCCGGCGTGCCAGGGGAAGCGCGAGCGCCGGGCCCGGACCATCGGTCGCCGGACCGCCCTCGCCGCGACGGTGCTGGTCGGGGCGTGGACGCTCTGGCAGCTTCCGGCGTCTCCGGTGGGCCGGTGGTATGCCGCGATCGGCATTCCGGCCACCTACGCGCTGGTCCGCCTCGTCGCGGGCCGCTTCGCCCTGGAGCTGATCAAATGACCCGAGTCCTTGCCGTCACCGCGCTTGCCGCGTTCACCGTCGCCCCGCTCGCCGCCCAGTCGGCGCCGTCGGTGACCCTGTTCACCAACGGCCAGGTGCTGGTGCGCCGCACCCTGCCGATCCGCGTGCCGACCGGCACCAGCACCCACGCCGTGGCGATCGGACCGTTCGGGGCGGCGTCGCTCGCGTCGCTCGACCCGGCGGTGCGCCTCGACGCGGTGCGCTTCGATCCGGCGTGGAGCGAGGAGGCGATCCTCCGGCGTCACGTCGGCAAGGTGTTCGCGTTCCGGCGCGAGGCCGACAAGCCGCCGATGACCGCTCGGCTCGTCGCGATGGATCCCGAACGCTGGGCCGTCGAGAACCCTGGCGGTCCCGGCGTGGTGTTCGGCCGCCCCGGGCAGATCGTGTGGCCGACCGACCTCGTGCCGCAGGAGCCGGTCGCTGACGTGACGCTGACCAGCACCCGCGCGCAGGATGGCCTCCGCGTCCTCTATCAGACGTCGGGTGCCTCGTGGCAGGCCCAGTACCGCCTCTTCGTCGGCGCGCCCTCGCGGTTCGAGGGCTCGGCTGCGATCGGCACCGGCGCCCTCGATCTCGCGGACGCCGAAGTGCAGCTGCTGGCGGGCGACATCGGGGCGCCGGTCGCGTCGCCGGTCGCCCAGCGCGGGCGCCTCGTCGCGATGGAGATGTCGGCGGCGAAGGCCGACTTCGGTGGCGGCGTCGCGAGCGAGGAAGCGGTCGGCGAGGCGCGACTCTACACGCTGCCGGGCCGCGTGAGCTTCACGCCCGGGACGCAGCTGGTGCGCGCCCTCTTCGAGCCGACCACGGTGCAGGCCGAGAAGCGCTACGCCGTCGGTGGCGCGCTGCCGTATTGGGGCGGCTTCGGCGAGGATCCCGAGGAGCGCGAGGTGCCGGTCGAGGTGACCTGGCGCTTCGACCGGAAGACGGGGACGACCTTCGGCGACCTGCCGCTTCCCGGTGGCGGAGTGAGCATCTTCGAGGGTGACAAGGCCGGCCGCGTGCAGCTGGTGGGGCAGGGGGCGATCGGCCACACCGCGCCGGGCGAGGAGCTCTCGGTGCGCACCGGGACGGCGTTCGACGTGACCGCGCGCCGCACCCAGACCGCCTTCAGCACCACGCGCACGCCGGGCACCGCGACGACGCCGATCCGCACGATCGCGACGCTCGCGTTCCGCGTCGTGCTCAAGAACGCGAAGGACAGCGCGGTCACCGTCGAGGTGCGCGAGGACCGCGCCGGCGAGTGGAGCGTGCTGGATTCCTCGGTGCCCGCGGAGCGCCGCTCGGCGTCGCGGGCCGTCTTCCCGGTGCGCATCGCCGCCAAGGGCGAGGCCACCCTCACCTATCGCCTCCGCGTGGTCTGGTGACGACGAAGCTCTCCATCCTGCAGTGCAGCGACACCCACTTCGGGCGCGATGCGGACCTTGACCAGGTCGCCGCGCTCGAGGGGCTGGCCGCGGATCTCGGCCCCACCGCGATCGCCGTGGCTGGCGACCTCACCCAGCGCGCGCGCCACGGCGAGTTCCAGCGCGCGCTGGTGTTCATCCAGGCACTGCGGCGGCTGGCGCCGACGATCGTCGTGCCGGGGAATCACGATGTCGAATGGTGGACGACGCCGTTCGACCTTGTCGGCGCGCGGCCCAAGTACGAGAAGTACCGCCGCTACTTCGGCAACGACCTCACGCCGACCCTGGTGACCGACGGCATCGTGCTCTGCGGCGCGCTGACCTCGTACGGCGTCGCGGCCGGCTCGATGACCTACAACCTGAATGACATGGCGGTGAAGGGGCATCTCCCTGCCAGCGAGACCGAGCGCGTCGCCGAGCGCTTCCGCCAGGAGAGCCCGGAGCTGCTCCGCGTGATGGTGATGCACCAGAACCTGCTGCGCGGCCGGATCTCCGAGCGCATGGGGCTGGCGCGCTGGCGGCAGGCGTGGCACAACGTGATGGCGACCGGCGCGGACATCATCCTCTGCGGGCACGACCACGAGGAGGCGGCCGGCACGCTCCCGAACGGCATCGTCGTCGCCACGAGCAGCACGCACACCGCGCGCACCCGCGGCGGGCGCCCCTCGGCGTGCAATCTCGTCCTGGCCGATGCGACCAGCATCACGGTGCGCCACTACATCTGGGACGCCGCGGACCGCGCCTTCCGGGCGGGACCCGACACGACCTTCCCCCGGGTGCGCGCCGTCGAGCAGCAGCCGGCCTGATCCGCGTCACCTGATGTCCGACGACCTGCAGCTCGGCCTCGCCCTCGACGAGGCCCCCGAGGCGGCGTTGCCCGAGCGATTCTACCGGCTCGGGCTCGCGCGCGGCACGGAGGTGGTGCTCACGCGCAACCGCACCGTGCTGGTCTCGTTCCATCCGGCGAAGGGACTCCGGGTGCACGCCGGGTACGCGTGGGCGCCCGACGAGGTGCTGCACGCCATCGTGCGCTTCCTGGCGCCGAGGGTGCCGCGGGCCGAGCGGCTGGCGGCCCGTCGTCGCTTCCTCGCCTTCCGCGTCGATCGCCACGCCCCGTCGTCGCCCCGTCCGGCGCGCCCGGTGCGCGACGACCACCTGCCGCTGATCCAGCGACTCGAGCGCCTGCACCAGATCCTCAACGAGCGGCACTTCGGCGGGGCACTGGGGTCCATTCCGGTACGGCTCTCCGACCGGATGCAGACCCGGCTCGGCGAGTTCCGGGCCGATCACGACGGCCGCGCCGTCGAGATCACCCTCTCGCGTCGGCACCTGCGCCGCGACGGCTGGACCGCGGCCGCCGAGACGCTGCTGCACGAGATGGTGCACCAGTGGCAGTGCGAGACCGGCCTGCCGCTCGATCACGGTCCGGCCTTCCGGCGGAAGGCGCGCGAGGTGGGGATCCACGCCGCCGCCACCGCCCCGGCCGGATATATTCACGCCCCCAGTTTCGACGGAACGATTGCATGAAGCCGCTGGCCCCGATCCATCCCGAGCCCCTCCCGCCCTTCCGGCAGGTGGACCTGCTCGACACCGATTCGCTGCTGACCGACGCCGAGAAGGCGCTGCGCGACCGCGTGCGCGCCTGGGTCGAGGCGCAGCTGATGCCGAACATCTCGCAGTGGTACTTCGACGGCGTCTTCCCGCACCACCTCGTCCCGGAGATGGCGGAGCTTGGCCTCCTGGGGCCGACGATCCCGACCGAGTACGGCGGCCCGGGGCGGAGCGGCGTCGAGTACGGGCTCATCATGCAGGAGCTCGAGCGCTGCGACTCCGGGATCCGCTCGTTCGCGTCGGTGCAGAGCTCGCTGGTGATGTACCCGATCTTCGCCTTCGGCAGCGAGGCGCAGAAGCGCGAATGGCTGCCGAAGATGGCGAAGGGCGAGGTGATCGGCTGCTTCGGCCTCACCGAGCCCGACTACGGCTCGAACCCCGCCGGCATGATCGTCAACGCCGACGAGACCGCCGACGGCTGGGTGCTGCACGGCACCAAGAAGTGGCTGTCCAACGGCCCGTCGGCCCACGTCGCGATCGTGTGGGCGAAGACCAACGGCTCGGATGACCCGAAGAGCATCCGCGGCTTCATCGTGCCGACGAACCTCAAGGGCGTCACGGTGCATCACGTCACCGACAAGCACTCGCTCCGCGTCTCGGAGTCGAGTGCGATGACCTTCGATCGGGTGCAGCTCCCGAAGGACGCCATCCTCCCGGGCTCGGGTGGCGTGAAGTCGCCGCTGATGTGCCTCACCCAGGCGCGCTACGGCATCGTCTGGGGCGCCCTCGGCTCGGCACTCGCGTGCCTCGACGAGGCGCTGCAGTACGCGCTCCGCCGCGAGATGTTCGGCAAGCCGATCGCCGGCACGCAGCTCCAGCAGGAGCGGCTCGCCGAGATGGCGACGATGGTCACCAACGCGCAGCTGCTGTCGATCCAGCTGGGGCGGCTCAAGGACCGCGGCACGATGACGCCGGGGCAGGTCTCGCTCGCGAAGCGCCACAATGTCGACATCGCCTGCGAGGTCGCCCGCGAGGCGCGCCGCCTCCTCGGGGCCAATGGCATCCTCGGCGGCTGGCACGCCATGCGCCACATGGCGAACCTCGAGAGCGTGTACACGTACGAGGGGACCCACGACATGCACACGCTGATCATCGGGCAGGAGCTGACGGGGATTGCGGCCTACAAGTGAACGGTGAACGGTGAACAGGTGAGGGGTGAGGGGTGAGGGGGAAGTCCCTTGTCCCTTGTCCCTTTTTACCGTTCACTGTTCACCGTTTACCTTTCCGGCTTCCCCTTCGGAGGCCGCAATTCATGGCTGGTTCGTCGGAATTCACCGGGGTCGACTTCTACGACGTGGACGCGCTGCTCAGCGAGGAAGAGCGCGCCGTCCGGGACACCGTCCGCCAGTGGGTGGACGACGCCCTGATGCCCGTCATCGGCGACTGCTACATCGAGGGGCGCTTCCCGAAGCAGCTGATTCCGGGGATGGCCGAGCTCGGCCTCTTCGGCGCCAACCTCCCCGAGGAGTACGGCTGCGCGGGGCTCAACAACGTCGCCTACGGCCTGATCATGCAGGAGCTCGAGCGCGGGGACAGCGGCATCCGCTCGTTCGCCTCGGTGCAGGGCGCCCTGGTGATGTATCCGATCTACGCCTTCGGCAGCGAGGCGCAGAAGCAGCACTGGCTCCCGAAGCTTGCCGCGGGCCAGGAGATCGGCTGCTTCGGCCTCACCGAACCCGACTACGGCTCGAACCCCGGCGGGATGATCACCACCGCGCGCGAGACCGCCGACGGCTGGGTGCTCAACGGCACCAAGATGTGGATCACCAACGGTTCGCAGGCGACGGTCTCGATCATCTGGGCCAAGACCGGCGACATCGACGACCCCAAGAGCGTGCGCGGCTTCATCGTGCCGACGAACACGCCGGGCTTCACCGCGAAGGACCAGAAGGGGAAGCTGTCGCTCCGCGCCTCCGACACGAGCGAGCTGCACCTGCAGGACGTGCACGTGCCGAAGGATGCGCTGCTGCCGAACTCGGGCGGGATGAAGTCGCCGCTGATGTGCCTGACGCAGGCACGCTACGGCATCGCGTGGGGTGGCGTCGGCGCGGCGATGGCGTGCTATGACGAGGCCCGTCGCTATGCGGGCAATCGCATCATGTTCGGCAAGCCGATCGGCGCGACGCAGATCCAGCAGGAGCGCCTCGCCGACATGCTCACCGAGATCACCAAGGGCCAGCTGCTCGCGCTGCAGCTTGGCCGCCTGAAGGACCAGGGGAAGGCGACCCCCGCGCGCGTCTCGCTCGCGAAGCGCAACAACGTGAACATGGCCACCGAGATCGCGCGCGAGGCCCGGCGCCTCCTCGGCGGCAACGGCATCCTCGTCGAGTACCACTCGATGCGCCACATGGCGAACCTCGAGAGCGTGTACACGTACGAGGGCACTCACGACATGCACTCGCTGATCCTGGGGCAGGAGATCACGGGGTTGGCGGCGTACTGAGGCATGCGCCATGAGCCACGAGCCTTGCGGTTGATCCCCAAGGCTCACGGCCCAAGGCACAAGGCGTTTGACTGACACTCAAGGACGCACCGAAGCCATATGAAGATTGCCATCTGCCTCCGCCGCGTGCCCGACACGACGACCAAGATCGTCGTCGGCGCCGGCGGGACCGCCATCGACGAGACGGGCGTGAAGTTCGTCCCGAACCCCTATGACGAGTACGCCCTCGAGGCCGCGATCGCCCTGAAGGACGCGGCCGGCGCGGGCGAGACGGTGGTCGTCGCCCTCGGCGGCGACGCGGTGCAGGAGACGCTCCGCACCGCGCTCGCGATGGGCGTGGATCGCGCCGTGCACCTGCAGGGCACGCCGAGCGCCGACGGCCTCGCCAACGCCCGCGTGCTGGCCGACCACCTGAAGGACGGCGGCTATGACCTCGTCCTCTTCGGCAAGCTCGCCGTGGACGACTACGGGCAGCAGGTCGGTGCGATGGTGGCCGAGCTGCTCGGTGTCCCGTGCGCAACCGCCATCACCTCGCTCGCGGTCGAGGGCGGCCGGGCGAAGGTCACCCGCGAGGTCGAGGGCGGCGTCGAGGCAGCCGAGTGCGCGCTGCCGGCGGTGCTGACCTGCGACAAGGGGCTCAACACCCCGCGCCTCCCGTCGCTCAAGGGGATCATGGCCGCGAAGAAGAAGCCGCTCGACATCGTGCCGGTGACGGTGCCTGCCGGGCAGGTCACCGTCGTCTCGCTGGCGCTCCCGCCGGAGCGCGCCGCGGGCAAGATCCTCGGCGAGGGTGCGGCCGCCGTGCCGGCGCTCGTCGCGGCGCTCACCTCCGACGCGAAGGTGCTCTGACCATGGCGAACGTGCTTGCAGTCCTCGAGCAGCGGAACGGGGCGCTCCGGAAGGGTGCCGCCGAACTCCTCGCCGCGGCGCGCCAGCTCGCTGACCAGCTTGGCGGGAGCGTCGATGCCCTGGTGTGCGGCAGCGGGGCGGTGGCAGGAACCGAGTCGCTCGGCGCGCACGGTGCCGATCGCGTCCTCACCGCGACCGACGCCGCCTTCGCGCAGTACGCCCCCGAGGCGATCGTCGCGACGGTGAAGGGGCTCGGTGCCTATGGTGCCGTGCTCATCGCCGCCACCGCGACCGGGAAGGATCTCGCCCCGCGCCTCGCCGCGGCGATGGGGGCGGCGTGCGGGATGGACGTCACCGCCGTGAGTGCGGCGGGCGGCGCGATCCGCGTCGTGCGCCCGGTGTATGCCGGCAAGGCGATCCAGACCCTCGACCTCGCCGGTACGCCGGTCGTGGCGGTGCGCCCGGGTGCCTATGCCGCGGTGCAGGCCGGCAAGGCCGGCGCGGTGGAGGCCGTCACGGTGCCGGCGTTCAGCGCGCGCCTGATGGTGACGGGGATCACCGCCCCGGAGCGCGCGTCGCTCGATGTCGCCGAGGCGCGCGTCGTCGTGGCCGGCGGCCGCGGCCTTGGCGAGCCGCAGCATTTCGCGCTCCTCGAGCAGCTCGCGGCGGCGTTCGGTGGCGAGGCGGCGGTCGGTGCCTCGCGCGCGGTCGTGGATGCGGGCTGGATTGGGCACGGCGCGCAGGTCGGCCAGACCGGCAAGACCGTGGCGCCGGAGCTCTACATCGCCGTCGGCGTGTCCGGGGCGATCCAGCACCTCGCGGGGATGCGCACCGCGAAGGTCATCGTCGCGATCAATCGCGACAAGGACGCGCCGATCTTCAAGGTGGCCGATTACGGCATTGTCGGTGACCTGTTCGAGATCGTGCCGGCGCTGACGGAGGCGGTCGCGAAGGCGAAGCAGTAGCAGGCAGGAGAGGGGAGATCGGAGCTCGGAGATCGGAGTTGTAACACGCACCTCCGATCTCTGATCTCGGATCGCTGATCTCGTTAGTTTGTCTCCGTGCGCCCCCTTCCCGTGCTCGTCGTCGGCACCGGCATTGCCGGGCTCTGGACATCGTGGCGTCTCGCCAGCGAGGGGCACGCGGTCCTGCTGGTCACCAAGGCGACATTGCAGGACTCCAACACCGCCTGGGCGCAGGGCGGCATCGCCGTGGCGCTCGATGCCGGCGACTCGCCCGCGCTCCACGCCGCCGACACGATCGCCGCGAGCGATGGTCTCTCCGATCCTGCGGCCGTGGACATCCTGGTCACCGAAGGCCCCGAGCGGGTGCGCGAACTCCTCGAGCTCGGGGCGGCGTTCGATCGCGATCCGGATGGCCAGCTTCGCTTCGGGCTCGAGGCCGCGCACTCGCGTCCCCGCATCCTGCACGCCGAGGGTGACCGCACCGGTGCGATGCTCGTGGCCGCGCTGTCGCGGGTCGTCGTCGGGCACTCGCGCATCACGCTCCGCGAGCGCACCCGAGTGCGACGGCTGGTGCGGCAGGACGAGCGCGTGGTCGGGGCGATCCTGCTTGACGAGGCGGGGGAGCCGGAGGCGATCGCGGCCAGCGCCGTCGTCCTTGCGACCGGCGGCTGCGGGCAGCTCTTCGAGGTCACGACGAACCCCCCGGTCGCGACGGCCGACGGCTGGGCACTGGCCCACAACGTCGGGGCCGACCTCGCGATGCTCGAGTTCCTGCAGTTCCATCCGACCGCGCTGCGCGTGCCGGGGGTGAACCCCGCGCCGCTCCTCACCGAGGCGCTCCGCGGGGCTGGCGCCCACCTCGTGGACGGCAAGGGCCACCGCTTCACCTTCGACGCCGATCCCCGTGGCGAGCTCGCGCCGCGTGACATCGTGGCGCGTGCCGTGGCGCATCGGGCCTTCCGCCGCGACGCCTTTCTCGACGCCCGCCACCTGCCCGCGGTCGCGGATACCTTTCCCGGCGTGGCGGCCCTCGTGGCGGCCCACGGCTATGACCTTGCGCGCGATCTCCTCCCCGTGGTGCCGGCGATGCACTACGCGATGGGTGGCATCCGCACCGACCTCGATGGGCGGACCTCGCGCGAGGGGCTTTGGGCGGTCGGCGAGTGCGCGAACACGGGGGTCCATGGCGCCAATCGGCTGGCGTCGAACTCGCTCCTCGAGGGACTCGTCTTCGCCGATCGGGCCGCGCGCGCGATCGCCGCGACGCCGGTCTCCGTGCCGCCGAGCCGGCCGGTCGTCGCCGTGGTGACCGATCGCGACCAGGGGATCGA
>DASTAN010000134.1:0-2231 GCA_035712665.1 Gemmatimonadales bacterium | reverse complement strand
TGGGCAGTGCTCGAGATCGTCATCGGCTATCCGCACGTGAGCGCGGTGCAGCGGCTGCTGCCCGGATTCGAGGCGGAGGTGGTCGAGCAGGCGTGGGAGGCCGACGTGCGGCTGCTGCTGCGCGTCCCGGCCCCGGCACGTGACGCGCTCCTCGCCGCGATCGTGGATGCGACCCACGGCGAGGTGCTGGTTGCCTAGCCGGGGATGATCTCCAGGCCGAGGTCGGCCGCGCGCACCGAGTGGGTCAGCGCACCCGTGCTCACGAAGTCGGCGCCGGCTGCCGCGTAGTCCGCGAGCGTCGCGAGGGTGATGCCGCCGGTCGCCTCGATCTCGATGTCGGGGGTCGTCGCGCGAGCACGGGCGGCCCACGCCCGAACCGTGGCCGGCGTCTGGTTGTCGATCAGCAGTCGCGTCGCCCCGGCGGCGACCGCGACATCAAGCTGCACCTCGGTCTCGACCTCGACCTGCAACGACACCGCGCCCAGCGCTCGCGCCTCCGCGAGCGCGTCGGCGAGCGTGCGTCCCGACGCCGCGATCCCCTGCCAGTGGTTGTCCTTCACCATCACCGCGTGGGCGAGGTCCCAGCGATGAAGCGCGCCGCCCCCGGCGAGCACCGCCGCGATCTCGAAGGTGCGCAGTCCCGGCGTGGTCTTCCGCGTGTGGAGGACGCGGCACGGCGTGCCCGCCGCCGCCTCGACGTAGCGTCGCGTCATCGTGGCGATCCCAGCCGCACGCTGCAGCAGGTTGAGCAGCGGCCGCTCGGCGCGGAGGATGGCGCGAAGGTCGCCGCGCACGGTTCCGACGACCGTGTCCGCCGCGATCGACTCGCCATCGGCCGCGTGCCACGCGATCGGGGGCAGGGCGCACGCCGCCACGACCGCATCGGCGTAGGCACGGCCGGCCAGCACCATCGCCTCGCGCGCCTCGATCGCCGCCGTGGCCTGCTGCCCGACAGGGATCGTCACCAGCGAGGTGATGTCGCGCGTGCCGTCCTCCGCGAGTGCGAGGGCCGCCACGCGCGCGGCGTCGGCGGCCACCTCGATCGGATCGCGCGGATCAGGCGCCAAGCGCCACCATCCGGTCGATCGCGCCGCGGGCCCGGGCCGCGACATCGGCGGGGACCTCGATCGCGTGCCGGTCGTCGCGCAGCGCGTCGCGCACGTCGCGCAGCGTGATCGTCTTCATGTAGGCGCACTCGGCCGCCCGGTCGGCGGGGACGAACCGCTTCTCCGGTGCCATCTGCCGCATCCGGTGGATGATCCCGGTCTCGGTCGCCACGATGAAGGTGTCGGCCGGGAGCGTCTTCGTGAGCTGGATCATCCCCTCGGTCGAGGCGATGTGGATCCCGTCGGGGGCGACATCGCCGTCCGCCATCCGGTACAGCAGCCGCGACGCGCAGCCGCACTCGGGGTGCACGAGGACCTCGGCCCCAGGGTTGGCGTCGCGCGCCGACTGCAGCGTGTCCACGTCGATCCCGGCGTGCACGTGGCACTCGCCCATCCAGACCTCGACGCGGCGATGCGGGCGCATCCGCCGCACGTGCGCGCCGAGGAACATGTCGGGGAGGAAGAGGATGCCGCGGTCCTCGGGGATCGCGTCAATCACGTCGAGGACGTTGCCGCTGGTGCAGCAGTAGTCGAGCTCGGCCTTCACCGCCGCGGTGGTGTTCACGTAGCCGACCGCGACGTAGTCCGGGAACTGCCGCCGCCAGCCGCGCACTTCCTCGGGCGTGATGGTGTCGGCGAGCGAGCAGCCTGCCGCCAGGTCGGGGAGGAGGACGCGCTTGGTCGGGGCAAGCACCTTCGCGGTCTCGGCCATGAAGTGGACGCCGCAGAAGACGATCACGTCCTCACCGACCGCCGCGGCCTTCCGCGACAGGCCGAGCGAATCGCCGACGAAATCGGCGACATCCTGCACCTCGGCACGCTGGTAGTTGTGCGCGAGGATGATCGCGTTGCGCCGCCGGGCGAGCTCGCGAATCTCGGAATGCAGCGCCGAGGCCTCGGCCGCATCGTACGGCGAGGGTTCGATCACGGGAAGCGTATGCATCAGGACGGCGTCCTCGGTTTCGGGTAGTCCACGCGACGGTGCCCGCCGCGCGATTCGCGCCGGCCGCGCGCCGACCGCGCGATGAGCTGCGCGGTCGTGATCTGGTCGGCGGTGTGCCACGCCCCGGCCGGCACCCGCTCCCGGAGGTCGGCGAGGGCGAGTTCCGCCTCGGCCAGGCCGGG
>DASTAN010000133.1:0-10122 GCA_035712665.1 Gemmatimonadales bacterium | reverse complement strand
GGCGAGCCCGGCCCCCCGCACGAGGACCGCCCGCATCAGCCGCACGAAGTGCATCACCGGGTTGGCGTGGGCCATCGCCTGGGCCCAGTCGGGCATCGCCTCGAGCGGCGTGAAGAGCCCGCTCATCAGCAGGAAGATGAGCAGCACGAAGAAGGCGACGAACATCGCCTGCTGCTGCGTCGCGGTCACCGTCGAGATCCAGAGGCCGAGCCCGAGCGCGACGACCAGGTAGACCGCCGCCGCGAGAAAGACCACCGGCACCGGCCCGACCGTCGGGATGCGGAAGACGAGCGTCGCCACGGTGAAGCCAAGGGTGAAGATCCCGAGGGCGATGGCCCAGAACGGGAGCAGCTTCGCCGCGATCAGCTCGCCCTTGGTGATGGGCGTCACCTGGAGCTGCTCGAGGGTGCCGAGCTCCTTCTCGCGCGTGATGCTCTGTGCCGTGAGCAGCAGGCCGATGATCGTGGTCAAGGAGACGAGAATGCCCGGCACCATCCAGTCCTTGTAGCGGCCGGTCGCGTTGTACCAGCTGCGATCGCGTCGCTCGAGCTGCGCCGACGCCGCCATGCCGGCGTGTCGCGCGATGACCGCCTGGGCGGCCTGCTGGATGAGGCCGGCGACGGCGCCCTCTTCCGCATTCACCTGCAGCTGCACCGGCTGCGGCGTGCCGCGAAGCAGGGACGCGTGATAGCCGGCGGGGATGTGCAGCACGGCTGCGGCCTCGCGGCGCCGGAGTGCCGCATCGAGCCGCGCCGGATCGCTCGCGCGGCCGACGACCGTGAACTCGCCGCTCCCGACCATCGCCGCCACGAGCGCCCGGGATGCGGGACGGCCGTCGTCATCGCGGACGAGCAGTCGCGTGGCACCGGTCTCGAACGTGGCGGCGTTCGACAGCACCACGAGCTGGATCAGCGGGATGGCGAGCACCTGCACCAGCGTGGGCGGATCGCGCAGCACCTGGAGCACTTCCTTGCGCATCAGCGCGATGACCGTGCGCATCCTCATGGCAGTCGGATCGCGAGGCGGCGGATGCCGATGCCGAGCAGCGCGATCGCCATCGTCGCAAGAACGGCCACCTCCCGGTGCAGGTCGGCGAGGGTCGCCCCCTTCACCATCACCCCGCGCACGATCACGAGAAACCAGCGTGCCGGGATGACCTGCGCCACCGCACGGAGCGGCGCCGGCAGCGCCTCGAGCGGGAAGATGAACCCCGAGAGCATCAGCGTCGGCAACAGGAGCCCGGCCAGCGCCGCCATGATCGCGGTGCGCTCGGTCTCGGCCCGGGTCGAGATCAGGATCCCCAGCCCGAGCGAGGCGATGACATAGAGCAGGGCCGCGACCAGCAGCAGTCCCGGATGTCCGCGGAGCGGCATCCCGAAGACCAGCCGGGCGGCGAGCAGCACGGTGAGCGCGTTGGCCATGCCCAGCACCACGTAGGGCGTCACCTTGCCGAGCACCACGGTGGCGGGACGGAGCGGCGAGGCAAGCAGGAGCTCCATGGTGCCGCGCTCCTTCTCCCGCGTGATCGAGATCGCCGTCATCATCGCGGCGACGATCGTCAGCACCAGGGCGATGAGTCCCGGCACGAAGAGGTTGACGCTCTCGAGGGTCGGGTTGAACCGCATCCGCGTGAGCATCGTCACGCGTGGCACGCCGGATGGCCCGACCTGATCGGCCTCCCACCGGGCCAGCATCGCGGCGACATGGCCGCCCATCACGCGACCGGTGTTCGGGTCCGCCGCGTCGGTGATCACCCCGATGACGATTCGATCGCCGCGGGCAAGCCGCCGCGCCGTCCCCTCCGGCAGCACGATCGCCTGCCGCAGCGTCCCGGCCCGGAAATCCCGCTCGAGCGCCTGTTCGGAGCGCACCACCCCGCGGAGCCGGAACTGCGGCGACTGGGCCACCTGCGCGGCAAGCGCACGACTCGCGGCATCGGGCGACGGATCGACGATCGCCACCGGGATCGCGCGGACGTCGGTCCGCACCGCGAATCCGAACAGCAGCACCGACACCAGCGGCAGCAGCAGCAGGATCGCCAGCGTCTGGCGATCGCGGAGCAGGTGCCGCGTCTCCTTCCGGACCAGTCCCGCCAAGGCACTCACGCCGCGGCACCCGGTCGCGTCAATCGCAGGAAGACCTCGTCGAGCGTCGCGGCACCCCACGTCGCCCGCACCTCGCCCGGCGTGCCGATCGCCGCGATCCGTCCATCGACCATGATGGAGAGCCGGTCGCAGTACTCGGCCTCGTCGAGGTAGTGAGTGGTGACGAGCACGGTGGTCCCGGAGGCCGCCGTGGCGTAGATCAGTTCCCAGAAGCGGCGCCGCGTGATCGGATCCACCCCGCCCGTCGGCTCGTCCAGGAAGACCACCTCCGGCTCGTGCAGCAGCGCCACCATCAACGCGAGCTGCTGCTTCCAGCCGAGCGGCAGCTGCCGCACCAGCGCGTCGCGCGCGTGTGCCAGCCCGATGCGGCCGAGCAGGATCTCCCGCCGCGCGTCGATCGCCGCCGGCCGGAGCCCGTAGATCGTCCCGAAGAGTGCCACGTTCTCGCGGACGGTCAGGTCGTCGTAGAGCGAGAACCGCTGGCTCATGTAGCCGATGCGGCGCCGCACCCCCTCCGGGTCCGACGTGATGCTCGCGCCCGCGACGGTCGCCTCGCCCGCGGTCGGCGGCAGGAGGCCGATCAGCATCCGGATGGCGGTCGTCTTGCCGGCGCCGTTCGCGCCAAGGAAGCCGAAGACCTCGCCCCGGCCGACCGCGAACGACACCGCGTCCACGGCCGTGAAGGCCCCGAAGCGCCGGGTCAGGCCGTCGGCGACGATGGCCGGCCCCGTCACGCGACCGCCTCGTGCTCGGCGAGTCGATCGATGAAGAGGTCCTCGATGCCCGGCGCGATCGGCTCGGCGGCGAGGTCGCCGAGGCCGCGATCGGCCGCCCAGGCGACGAGTTCCTCGCGGATCTCTCCCGGCTCCGAGCCCAGTCGCGCATCGCTGTAGTGCACGGTGTCGCCGAACGGCCATGCCCCGCGCGCGTGCGGGAAGGCGCGCAGCATCGCGAGCAGCCCGAGGCGATCGGCGGCGCGTACCGCCAGCAGCGGGTGTCGGAACCCGGTCGTGATCGCCGACGGGGCATCCATCGCGAGGAAGCGCCCGTGCTGCATCAGCGCCACGCGATCGCAGCGCGCCGCCTCATCCATGTAGGGCGTGGCGACGATCACGGTGAGATCATCGCTGCGGAGGGCGTCGAGAAGATCCCAGAACTCCCGCCGCGAGACCGCATCCACGCCGGTGGTCGGCTCGTCGAGCACGAGGAGCGTCGGCCGATGGATCAACG
Organism: Gemmatimonadales bacterium; assembly: GCA_035712665.1. Lineage (GTDB taxonomy): Bacteria > Gemmatimonadota > Gemmatimonadetes > Gemmatimonadales > GWC2-71-9 > Palsa-1233. The sequence goes on along the minus strand of DASTAN010000133.1, from coordinate 6,787 downwards.
CGCAGCAGAGTGCCAGCTTCTGCTTCATCCCCCCGGACAGCGCACCCGCCCGACGGCCCGCGAAGGGCGCGAGCTGTTCCCAGATCGGCGCGATCCGGCCCAGCCCGGCCTCCACGCTGGTCCCGAAGACCTCGGCGTAGAACGCAAGGTTTTCCGCGACGGAGAGATCGGGATAGAGCGCGAAGCGACCGGGCATGTAGCCGAGCTGGCCACGCACCGCCCACGGCGCACCAGCCACGTCGTGGTCGAGGACGCGCACGCGTCCCTGCGACGGGAGAAGCAGGGTCGTCAGGACACGAAAAAGGGTCGTCTTGCCGGCCCCATCCGGACCGATGACACCGAATCGTTCGCCGTGCGCGATCGTGCACGAGACGCCGTCCACCGCGCGCGTGGCACCGCGCTGGACGTGGAGCTCCTCCACGACCACGGCCGGGGCAGCGCGTGTCACGGGAGGTCCTCGAGCACCAGCTCGCCCGGCTGGCCGATCTTCAGGGTGCGATCGGGATTCGGGACCGCGACGGTCACCGCGTACACCTGGGTCGCCCGCTCATCGCGGGTCTGGATCGGCGTCGGGGTGAACTCGGCGCGATCGCTGATCCAGGTGATGCGCCCGGGATGGGCGCGGAGGCCACCATTGGCCGCATCGGTGCGCACCGTGACCCCAGTGCCGAGGCGCAGCGTCGGCAGCTGCGTGCCATCGACCCACGCGCGGAAGACGAGCGTGTCGAGCGCGGCCATCACGACGATCGGCCGCCCCGGCGTCATCAGTTCCCCGGGCTCCGCTGCCCGGACCAGGATCGTCCCGCGGCGCGGTGCACGGATCACGGTGCGCCCGGCTCGATCATCGAGCTGGGCAAGCTGGGCGTCGAGGGCGGCCTGCTCCCGACCGACGGCCGCGCGCGCGGCGTCCGTCCCGGCGAGCTGCGCCGTCAGGACGCGCACCTCGCGCTCCGCCCGCTCCGCCTGCTGCGGTGTCGCAGCCGCCGCGGCCACGAGACGTGCGGTCCGGCCCTGCTCACGCACGGCAAGCTCGTGCTGGGCGAGGAGCGCCATCCGCTGGGCGGTCACCTCGGCGAGGCGCGCATCGAGCGCCGTCCGCCGCGCCATCAGTTCCTCGCGCTCGAGGGCAAACCCGACGGCGTCGACCTCCGCCAGGACCGCGCCGCTGTCCACGGCCGCCCCCTCATCGACGACCACTCGGCGGAGCGGACCGGCGGTCTCCGCGGCGATGGTGACCTCATCGGCCTCGAAGCTGCCCCACGCGGTGGTGTCGTCGGCGGTGCAGCCTGCAGCCAGCAGCAACACCACTCCGTATCGCATCAGCATGCTCTCACTCCAGTCCGTCGGGAATCGCGATGCCGAGCGTGCGCAGGAACGCGGCCTCGGCCTCGGCGAGTTCGGTGCGATGGCGGCGCAGGGCCACGCGTGCGAGGGCCAGGTCGTTGCGGACCTCGACGTAGCGTGCCGCGGTGATCACCCCCTCCGCGAGCTCCGCACGCGCCGTGCGCTCGATCTCCTCGCGCAGCGCGACGAGCGCGGAATCGTCGACGAATCCTTCGCGCAGGTGCGCGATCAGCGCGAGGTCGGCAGCCACCGCGCGGTCGAGGCGTGCCGCAAGCGCCTGCGCCTCGGTCGCGATGATCTCGGCCTGGATCGCGAGTGCATCGGCGCGTCGCGCCGTCGCACCCCACGCGGTCGGTCGCCAGCTCATGCGGATGCCGCCCTGCCAGAACGCGGCGGGATCGCGCTCGAACTGGTTCAACCCCGGACGCCCGACGCCCGCATCGGCAAAGAGCGCGAGGGTCGGGCGGCGCTCGACCGCCAGCAGCGACCGCTCGAGGGCGAGTCGCGCCTCGGCCGCATGCAGCGCGGCGAACTCCGGTCGCGCACGCAGCGTGTCGCGAGCACCGCCTGCCAACGCCTCCACGCGTGCCCGAAGGTCGGGGACGGCGAGGACCGTGGTCTCGGCGAGCATCGTGTCGGCCAATCGCGACAGCACCGCGAGGGCGGCACCACGGCGCGCCGTGAGCGCCGCGATCGACTGCGCCACGCCCAGGCGTTCCGCCGCGACGATCGCCGTGTCGCGAGGCAGGGCCGCGCCCTCGCGCACCCGGGCCCGCAGCTCGACGAGCCGGGCGTCGAAGTCCGTCACGACGGCGGTGAGTTCGGCGAGGCGCTCCTGCGCAAGCCACGCGCCGAAGAACGCCGCGTCCACCTCGCCTCGGAGGGCGTGAAGCGCCACCGCCGTGCCAGCGTGCTGCTCGAGCAGTCGGGCGGACTCGAGCGCCACGCGACCACTCGTGCTGCCACCGTCGTAGATCGACTGCTCCACCTGGAGCAGCGCCTGCCAGCGATCGCGCGGCGGCATCGGCGGTGACACGGCCGCGCCGGGCAGCGACACGCGGGTCACATCGCTTTGGTGCGTCGCCTGCGCACGGACCGCGAGCTGCGGGCGGCGTTCGGTTTGCAACGCCGCGGTTCGCTGCGCTGCCGCACGCGCGAGCAGCGCGTCCTGGGCGTGACGCGGGTCGGTCGCGGCGGCGCGGGCATGCAACCACCCGAGGGTGACGGTGTCGGGCGGCGTCGACACGAGCAGCAGGGCGAGCGTGATCACGGTCGGAGTCCGTCGAGGAAGAAGCGCGTGGCCTCCGCCGCGCGCGCGGCAAGCAGCCGCTCGTATTCCGCCTCGCCGAGGCCGAGGACGTGACGCACCATCGGACGCGCGACGACCGGGAAGACGAGCAGCGACATCAGGTTCACCAGGAAGTCGGCGACCGGGATCGCGCGGATCGTGCCGGCGGCCGCGGCCGCGTCGAGCTGCGCCTGGAGTGCTGACAGCACGGGACGCCCGTGACGGCCGACCAGCGCCTCCAGGCGCTCGGGCGCGGTGTGCACTTCGGCCAGCAGATAGATCGCGAGGTAGGGGTGGGCCCGATGGAAGGCGACCTGCCGCTCGGCGATCTGCGCGACGCGGGCCTCGAGCGCCAGGTCGGGGGCGGCCAGCACCCCGAAGATCGTCGGCAGGAACGCCCCGGCGGCGCGCTGGAACACGGCCTCCGCCAGCGCGTCCTTGGTCCCGAAGTAGTAGTGGACCAGCGCCTTGTTGACGCCGGCTTCGTCGGCGATCTCCTGGGTGCGGGCCCCGGCCGTCCCCCACCGGAGGAAGACCTGATGGGCCGCATCGAGGATCCGCTCCCGCGCCGAGGCCTCGACGTCCGGGGCAGGCCGGGGCTGGCGCACGCGTGAACCATTTGGTTTAACCATATGGTTAAGATACCACACAGAACCGCTTGCGCAAGGACCGCGAGCGGGGAGATCGGCGACCGGAGATCTGAGGGTGCATCCTCTGGTCTCTGATCACCGACCTCCCCTCTCGTGCCGGTCACGGCACCATCGCCGTCCGCGGCGGCACCTTCACCCGCCCGATCATGTTGGCGTCCGACCCGTACCAGATGGTTCGCGTCGGGGCGTGGTAGACCATGTGCCGGATCGTGTTCGGGGCGTCGGTCCCGACCGGCTCGTTCACGACGACCTTGCCGAGCGCGGGGTCGAAGGCGATCAGGCGATTGGGGCGCGGCCCGGTCTCGACCCACCAGAGCCGACCGAGGTCATCGGACGTCATCGCGTAGGGCAGCGCCAGACCGCCGCTCGGCGAGGGCCACTCCTGCACGCGCGTGGTCGCCGGATCGAGGCGGCCGAGATAGCCGCGTGCGTAGTCGACGTACCAGATGCTCCCCTCGGGGCCGAGCGCGATGCGGCGCGGTCGCGCGCCCTCGGGCAGCGTGAACAGGGTCAGCGCGAGCGTCGCCGGGTCGATCATCGCGAGCTGGTTCGTGCCGAAGACATCGAAGAACGGCCGCCCCTTCGCGTCGACGACGATGCCGTACGGACGGGTCCGCTCGCCCGGCACCTTGATGAGGTCGATCTTGCCCGTGGCCGGCACCAGACGACCGACGTAGCCCGCCTGCTGCGCAGTGAACCAGATCGTCCCCTGCTGGTCGAAGGTGAGCGTGTGCGGATCGCGCACCGCCGCATCGGGCATCGGGTAGCGCGTGATCTGCTTCGTCACGGGGTCGTACTTGCCGATCATCCCGTTGCGGTTGCCGGCGTACCAGACCTTCCCCGCCTTGTCGACGATGAGGTTGTGCGGATTGGTCCCCTCGTCGATCTCGACGCGCTCGAAGTCCCCGGTCTTCGGGTCGAGCACGGCGAGATAGTTGCCGACCTGCCCGACAAACCAGACGCGGCCGTCGGGTGCGACATAGGGGTCGCGCGGCCTGGAGCGCTCGTAGGGGACTTCCCATTCGTCGATGACTGGCGCCGGGGCCTGGGCCAGCAGCGGGATGGGCAGCAACGCCAGCAGGGAGAGGGAGCGCACGACGCGCATCGCGGCCTCCGGACGGTGAAGGGTGAGGGGTGAGGGGTGAGGGGTGAGGGGTGAACAGTGAACAGAGAACAGTGAACAGGGATACTACGCGCAAGGGGGAGCGCACGTTTCCGATTCGAGACGCCGGCTCCCGTGTCCCTTGTCGCATGTCCCTTGTCGCGTGTCCCTCCGATCTCAGATCTCCGATCACGGATCTCGCAGCAGTGCTGCTACGTCCAGTCGCTCCGTCATCATCTGCAACCCACCGCTCGCATCGCGCGGCCACTCGGCAGGCGGACGATCGACATACAGCTCGATGCCATTGCCATCGGGATCGCGGAGGTAGATCGCCTCGCTCACGCCGTGGTCGGCCGCGCCGTCGAGCGGGATCCCCGCATCGAGCACGCGCTGCACCGCGACGGCGAGATCGCGGCGCGTCGGATAGAGGATCGCCACGTGATAGAGTCCCGTCGTCCCGCGCGGCGGCGGCGGACCGCCCGACGACTCCCACGTGTTGAGCCCGATGTGATGGTGGTAGCCGCCCGCGCTCACGAACGCCGCCTGCGCGCCGTAGCGCTGCATCAGCGTGAAGCCGAGGACACCGGTGTAGAAGGTCAGCGCGCGCTCGAGGTCGGCGACCTTGAGATGCACGTGCCCGATCGTGGTGGCGGCGGGAACGGTGTAGTCGGACATCGGGCCTCGGACGGTGAGGGGTGAGGGGTGAGGGGTGAGGCGGAATCTACCTCCCGGAACCAACGCCCCTCCGGAAGCGTTCCCTTCGCACCATCCGCTTTCCGCTTTCCGCTTTCCGCTCTTCACCCTTCACCCTTCACCGTGGCCCCCCCATGCGCCTCCTCCTCGCCCTCCTCCTCGCCCTGCCCCTGGCGGCGCAGCGCCCGCTGCACGTCAACGCCGACAAGGACGGGCTCGCGCTCTATGGCTACGATGTCGTCGCCTATCACACGCTCGGCGCGCCGACCGTCGGACGTGCCGACATCACCGCAACCTGGGAGGGGGCAACGTGGCGCTTCGCGACGGCGGACCATCGCGACCGCTTCCTCAAGGATCCCGCGCGCTACGCCCCGCAGTACGGCGGCTTCTGCGCGTACGGCGTTGCCGGGGACTACAAGGTGAAGGTCGAGCCCGACGCGTGGCGCATCGTGGCTGGGAAGCTCTATCTCAACTACGACCGACGCGTGCAGGAGCGCTGGAGCCGTGACATCGCCGGCTACATCGCGAAGGCCGAGGCCAACTGGCCGGCGCTTCGTCCGCGCGCCCGTCGCGACTGAAACCGCACCGGCGCGCCGGTCGTCATCGAGGCATGCTTCGATACCTCATTGCCCTCGCGTGTGCCGCGCCGCTCGGCGCCCAATCGTTCACCACCGCCGAGCGCGCCCTCGCGACGACTGCCCGCAGTGACGGCCTCGCAGCGGCACTCGCCACGCGTGCCGCCGTGATCGGCTGGCCGGGAATGGCCGTCCGATTCAGTCTGCCCGCCGGCGTCACCGGACCCCGGGCGCACCTCGCACCGCTCGGCCTCGTGGTTGCACCCGACTCCACGCTGGCACTGGCGTGGGGCGTCGCGGCGCCGATCGGGGTCGGGCCGCTCGACCTCTCGGGGCGCTATCTCGCGGCGTGGAGTCGGCGCGAGGGGGCGTGGCGTCTCGAGGCGTTCCTGGTGACGGCGTCGCTCGACACCCTCCCCGAGCTCGGTCCGCGGATCACGCCGCCCGACTGGTCCGACGATGCCGAGCCGTTCGCGGCCGCCGATGGCGCCTTCGCGGCCCGGGCGCTCGAGGTCGGTGCCGCCGCCGCCTTCGCGGAGTGGGTGGCGCCGCACGGGGTGCTGTTCGGGGCCGAGGGGCGTCACGTCATCGGCCCCGCGGCGATCGCCCGGCAGATGGCGCCGACCGCGGGCTCACGATGGGTCTGGGGGCCGGTCGCAGCCGGCGGCTCGGTGGACGGCACGCTCGGCTGGACGATGGGCGAGGCGACCATCACCCCGCCCGGGGGAGCGCCCGCCGCGAAGTCGAAGTACCTCACCCTGTGGCAGCGGCAGCCCGATGGCGCGATCCGCTGGATTGCCGACGGGGGCAACGCGCGGCCCTGAGCGCCGCGGTTGCCGGGGAGGGCCCGTCGGGACTAGAATCCCCCGCGCTGGCGCCGTAGCCAAGTGGTAAGGCAGAGGTCTGCAAAACCTCCATCACCGGTTCGACTCCGGTCGGCGCCTCTTTCTGGTCGTGAGACGTGAGTCGTGAGTCGTGAGCGAGCGGTGAACGGGAGCCCATCCTGTTCACCGCTCGCGTTTTGCCCCCTCGCCCCTCACCCCTCGCCCCTCGCCCCTCGCCCTCAGACCGCGTCCCGTCCGACGATGCAGAAATCGTCATCAACGTGCCCCTCGGCCATCAGCGCCGCCATCCG
>DASTAN010000132.1:0-13954 GCA_035712665.1 Gemmatimonadales bacterium | reverse complement strand
GCCGCGGTCCTGCACCCACTCGAAGTAGGAGACGGTGACGCCACCGGCATTGGCGAGGATGTCGGGGATCACGAACACGCCCTTCTCGTCGAGGATCGCGTCCGCCTTCGCCGTCGTGGGGCCGTTCGCGCCCTCGCAGATGATCTTCGCCTGGATGTTCGGCGCGTTCTTCGAGGTGATGACGTTCTCGAGCGCGGCCGGCACGAGGACGTCGACCTCGAGCTCGAGCAGCGCCTCGTTCGAGATCGCGGTCGCCCCGGGATAGCCCTCGAGGAAGCGGTGCTCCTTCACGTACGCGAGCACGGCGGGCACGTCGAGCCCCTGCGGATCGTAGATGCCGCCGTGCTTGTCGGAGACCGCCACGACCCGCATCCCCTCGGCCGCCATCAGGCGCGCGGCGGTGGAGCCGACGTTGCCGAAGCCCTGCACCGCGACGGTCGCGCCGGCGATCGGCATCCCCAGCTTCTCGAGCGCGCGCTTGGTGACCTGCAGGCAGCCGCGGCCGGTCGCGTCACGCCGCCCGAGCGACCCGCCCATCTCGACCGGCTTCCCCGTGACCACGGCGGTCACGGTGTGGCCCTTGTGCATCGAGTAGGTGTCCATGATCCACGCCATCACGCGCTCGTTGGTGTTCACGTCTGGCGCGGGGACGTCGGAGTCGGGACCGAGGATCTCGATGATCCCCGCCGTGTACCGGCGCGTCAGCCGCTCGAGCTCGCCGGCGGACATCGTGGTCGGGTCGCAGACGACGCCGCCCTTGCCGCCGCCGAACGGGAGGTTCACCACGGCGCACTTCCAGGTCATCCACGCCGCGAGCGCGTTCACCTCGTCGAGCGTCACCGCCAGGTCGAAGCGGATGCCGCCCTTGGCCGGCCCGCGCGAGGTGTTGTGCTGCACGCGGATGCCGGTGTAGACCTCGACCTCCCCGTTGTCGCGGAGCACCGGGACCGAGACGATCACCTGCCGCTCGGGGCTGCGCAGGACCTTGTAGAGCCCGGGCTCGAGATTGAGGCGCCGGGCCGCGTCGTCGAAGCGCGACATCATCGCCTCGAAAGGATTGTCCTCCGTCACGAACCGGCGATCCCGATCCGGCTTGATGAGCGAGACAGCCTTGTCCGACGTGGAATTCGACATTTCGCGTTGGCTCCGGTCCTTGGGGACCAAAGGGGTCAGGGGGATTCAGGCGCGCGGCGCGACCGTCCGGTCGAGCGCCGCCCGCAAGTCGTCCTCGCCGGACTCGAAGACGACGCGCAGCATCGCCACGAGCGGCTCGGGCACGCTGGCCGGCCAGCGGTCGCGGAGCTTCACCGCGTCCTTGGCCGTCAGCACCACGTGATCGGCACGACGCGCCGCGTGGGCAAGCCACGCGACGTCCTCGTCCCGGAACTGATGATGGTCCTTCCAGGTCGCGACCTGCACCTGCGCCCCGGTCCGCTTCACCTGCGCCACGAAGGCATCGGGATCGGCGATCGCCGACGCGGCCACCACCCGGCGCCCCGCCAGCGTGCTCACGTCGCGCGCGCGACCCGAGACCAGCCCGCGCAGCTCGTCGAGCTCGAGGCGGGCCACCGCGACCGGGCCGGCGACGCGACCCTGCAGCGCGGCCGCGAGGCGCTGCGCCGTCTCGGCATCGGCACGCTTGCGGGTGACGATCATCGCGTGGGCGCGATCGAGCGCGCCCCATCGCTCGCGCCAGGGGCCGGCCGGCAGGTGCCACCGCACCGCCCGCGTCGTCTCGGCGCTCATCAGGCAGATGTTGAGGTCGCGCGCGACGTCGAGCCGCTGATACGCATCGTCGAGGACGAGGACCTGGGCACCCATCTCGAGGGCACGCATCGCGCCGGCGCGACGATCGGGATCGGGGACGACGATCGCCTGCGGCACCGCCTCGCGGTGCACCAGCGCCTCATCACCGCCCACGCCGCGCAGCAGGATGCCGGGGATGCGCCCCCGATGGACGAAGTGCTCCGCGACCCAGCCTGCGAGCGGCGTCTTCCCCGAGCCGCCGACGGTGAGGTTGCCGAGCGCCACCGAGGGCAGCGGCAGGTCATGGGTCGCGCACCATCCCCGGCGATACGCTTCGGCCCGGGTCCGCATCACCGCCCCCCAGAGCCCGCTGGCAGGCACCAGGAGCGCGCGGGCGGCACGCGCATCGAGGCGCCGGCTCGTCCAGAGCCAGCGCACCATCCGATGCCCGTCACCGCGTCGTTGCGCCATTCAGCGTTCCTCGAGTTCCCGTTCGAGCGTCGCGAGCGCCTGAGCGCACTGCGCGATGCCCCGCACCAGCCCTTCCTCGCCCTCGCCGACCCGAAACGGGACGCCGTACCCCACGGTGACCCGCGCGAACGGCTTCGGCACCAGCATCCGGTCCCACGACCCCAGCCGCCAGGCGCGATCCACGATCGCGTGCAGCGGCACCACCCACGCCCCGGCACGCTGCGCCGCCGCCGCCACCCCGGGCTTCACCTCCCGGCGCGGCCCGCGCGGTCCGTCGGGCGTGAAGGCCGCGACGCCACCGCCGTCGAGGACCCGCACCGCGGCGAGCAGCGCCCGCGCCCCGCCGCGCGACGAGGAGCCCGGACAGATGCGGTAGCCCAGCCGCACGGCGTAATCCGCAAGGTACTGCCCTTCGCGCCCCTGGCTCACCACGATCGCGATCTGTTCGCCGCGATGATGCCACAGCAGCGGCAGCAGCACCTCGTGCCACAGCAGAAAGATGATCGGTTCGCCGCCGCCGCGAAGGGGGGCCAGTCGTTCGGGGTGCCGGACCGACCGGCGCCAGCTCCGGGCCAGCCCCGAGACGAGCGGGGCCGCCCCCCAGCGGACGGCCGCGCGCGGGACGCGGATCTTCATCGGCCGACCATCTCCGCCACCAGCTCGGCGACACGGGTGCTGGCGCCCCGGCTCCCGAGTCGGCGACGCACCTCGGCCAGTCCGGCGCGCTGGGTCCGGGTCTCGAGCGAGGTCCGATCGAGGAGCGGGGCGATCCGGGCGGCGAGCGCGTCGGCGGTGACCGCGTCCTGCATCATCTCCGGGACCACTTCGCGATCGGCGACGAGATTGACGAGACTCGCCCAGCGCACCGTGACGAGACGCTGGATGAGCCGGAACGTCAGCGGATGGGTGCGATAGGCCACGACCATCGGCACGTCGGCCAGCGCCGCCTCGAGCGTCGTGGTGCCGGACTTGGCGAGCACCGCGTCCGCGGCCGCGAGCACCAGCCGGTGCGCATCCGGGACGAGATCGAATCCATCGGCCTCGGGATACCGACCGGCGGGCGTGGTCGCGACGACGACGCGGTCGGCGGCCCCGCTGGCGAGCAACGCCCGGGCAGCCCCACGGTACGCCGGCCAGAGCCGCTCCACCTCGCCGCGCCGCGACCCCGGGAAGAGCGCCAGCGTCCGCGCGGTCGGCGCGATGTCCAGCGCAGCGCGCGCCGCTTCCCGCGCGGGCGGCGGCTCGCGGTCGAGGAGCGGGTGTCCCACGTAGGTCGCCGCCACGCCGACCTTCGCGAAGAACTCCGTCTCGAACGGAAGGATCACCGCAAGGCGATCGACGGCGGCGGCGAGTCGTGCGGCGCGCTCGGGCCGCCAGGCCCACAGCTGCGGGGCGATGTACCACAGCACCGGGATCCCCGCGGCGCGCGCGGCCTCCGCCACGCGGAGATGGAATCCGGGGTAGTCGACGACGATGACGATGTCCCACGCGCGGGCGCGGAATCCCGCGCGCAGGGCACGCAGCAGCCGCAGGTGCGCCGGCAGGGTGGCGAGGATCTCGACGAACCCCATCGCGGCGAGATTCGCGTTGGACCAGCGGACCTGCGCCCCGGCATCGGCCAGCCGCGGGCCGCCGACGGCCTCGATGACCGCGTCAGGCCAGCGCTGGCGGAGGGCGGTGACCACGCGCGCGGCGTGGAGGTCTCCCGACGGTTCGCCCGTCGAGACCAGCACGCGCAGGCTCATCGCCCGAGCGGTGGGACCGGGGTGCGCTGGACGGCGGCGGTGACGTCGAGGGCGAGGGCGAGCGCGGTGCGGCCCTCGGCGGCGGTGACGATGGCGGCGGACTCGCCCCGCGAGGCCGCCACGAACGCGGCGAGCTCGAGTCCCAGCGCATCCGCTTCGGGAGCCGCGAGGGGGATCGTGTCGACGATCTCCTCGAGTGCGCTTCCCATCCCCGGCCGCCAGCCATCGCGGAGCTGCAGGAAGTGCCCGGTGCCGGTCGCGAGGTCAAGCGAGAGATACCCCGACGTCTGGAAGATCCGCAGCCGGCGCACCCGCTCGCGCGCCACGCGCGAGGCGGTCATCGACGCGACGGCGCCGCCCGCGAACTCGACCCGCGCATTGACCATGTCGAGATGCTGCGAGAGCAGCGAGACGCCGGTGGCGCGCACGTCGCAGGCCGCCGCCCCGCCCACGAGGTGGTTGGCGAGGTCGAGGTCATGGATCATCAGGTCGAGCACGACGGCGACATCCGTCCCGCGCGGCTGGAAGGGCGCCAGTCGGATCCCCTCGAGGAAGATCGGCTGGTCGAGCACGTCCTGCGCCGCGCGCACGGCGCGATTGAAGCGCTCGATATGGCCGACGGCGAAGACGAGGCCCGCGTGCCGGGACGCCTCCGCGATCAGCTCGTCGGCCTCCTCGAGGGTCGTCGCGAGCGGCTTCTCCATCAGCACCGAGACGCCGCGACCGAGGCATTCGAGACCGACCGCGCGATGCAGCGAGGTGGGCACCGCCACGGAGACGGCGCTGACCGCGCCGAGCAGCCCTTCCAGCGACTCGAAGGCGCGGCAGCCGACCTCGGCCGCCACCTCGGCGGCGCGCGCCGCCGACGCGTCGTAGACGCCGACCAGCTCCGCGCCGTGCATCGTCGCGTAATGGCGGGCGTGGTGCCGTCCCAGCGCGCCGACGCCGACGACGCCGACGGGCAGCCGGTCGGTCACGCGGGGACCCCGCGCTGGGACGACGACACGAACTCGAGGAAGCGCTGCACCTCGGGCACCGCCGGCAGGTCGAGGCGCGCGCGCTCCAGCGCCTGGCCGAGGTTGAGGTCGGAGTTGAAGAAGAGCCGGTAGGCGCGCTTCAGCGCCCCGATCGTGGCGGGCGGGAAGCCGTTCCGCTGCAGCCCGATCGAGTTGAGGCCGTAGAGCTCGACCGGATTCCCCACCGCCTTCACGTACGGCGGGACATCCTGGTTGACGCGCGTCGCCCCGCCGATGAACGAGTGCGCGCCGATGCGCACGAACTGGTGCACCGCCACGAGACCGGAGATCACGGCGCGATCCTCGACGGTGACGTGCCCGGCGAACTGCGTCCCGTTCGCCATGATCACGCCGTTGCCGACGACGCAGTCGTGGGCGAGATGGACGTAGGTCATGATGAAGCAGTCGCGCCCGATGGTGGTGCGGCCGGAGGCCGCCGTGCCGCGGTTCACCGTCGAGTACTCGCGGATGATCGTCCCCTCGCCGACCTCGACCCAGGTCTCCTCGCCGCGGTACTTGAGGTCCTGCGGCGGGCCGCCGAGGATCGCGCCCGAGCCGACCTGCACGCGCGCCGCCAGGCGGACGTTCCGCTCGAGGGTGGCGCGGGCGGCGATGATGCACCCGTCGCCGACCTGCACCTGCGGGCCGATGATCGCGAACGGCCCGATCTCGACATCGGTGCCGATCGTCGCGGAGGGATCGATCAGCGCGGTCGGGTGGATGCGCGCGGTCACTTGTCCACCACCTGGGCCATCATCTCTGCCTCGCAGACGCGCTGGCCGTCGACGTACGCCTCGCCGCGCATCTGGCAGCGACGACCGCGGAAGTTGAGCATCGTGAGCTCGAAGCGCAGCTGGTCGCCGGGCTTCACCGGGCGACGGAAGCGGACGCCGTCGATCGCCATGAAGTAGACGACCTTGCTGTCCGGATCCTCGAAGTGATCCATCAGCAGCATCCCGCCCGCCTGTGCCATGGCCTCGACGATGAGGACCCCCGGCATGATCGGATGGCCCGGGAAGTGTCCCTGGAAGAACGGCTCGTTCATCGTGACGTTCTTGATCGCCACGATCCGCTTCTCGGGCTCGATCTCGATGACGCGATCGACCAGCAGGAACGGATAGCGGTGCGGCAGCGCCTTCATGATCCGCTCGATCTCGAGGCGGGTCGGGTCGGTACGCCGACCGTGCCGGGCCAGCGCCCGCGCGAGCGCCAGGTTGCCGAGATGGCTGGGCCGATCGGCGATCACGTGCGCCTCGATACGCGCGCCCAGCAGGGCGAGGTCGCCGATGATGTCGCCGATCTTGTGGCGCACGAACTCGTCGGGCCAGCGGAGCGGCCCGCCGGCGATGATCGCGTCGTCGCCCAGCACGACGGCCATCTCCTGCGTGGCCCCCTGCAGCAGCCCCTTGCCGCGGAGCGCCTCCACCTCGTGCGCGAAGCCGAAGGTCCGGGCCGGTGCGATCTCGCGACCAAAGGCCTCGGGGGTGACGTCGACGGCGGCCGTCTGCTGCCCGATCAGCGGGTGATCCCAGTGGATCGTGCTGGTGACGCGGAAGCCGGCGTGCGGAGCGACGACGTACCGGGCGTTCCCCTCGGCGACCGTGAACGGCTCGACGACCCGCAGCACGGCTGGGTCGCCATCCCGTGCGGCGAGGCCGGCCTCCGCGATCGCGTTCACCCACGGCGTGAACGACCCGTCGAGGATCGGCGGCTCGGGTCCGTCGATCTCGATGAGCACATCGTCGAGCCCGGCGGCGTGCAGCGCCGCGAGCAGGTGCTCGACGGTCTGGACCCCCGCCTCGTCCGACCCGAGGCCGGTGCGGCGCTCGGTGGCCTGCACCTCGCCGGTCCGGGCGGGAATCACCGGGCTGCCCACGAGGTCGGTCCGGCGGAACTGAATGCCGCCGCCCGGTGTCCCCGGCGCCAGACGCACGGTGGTCTCCGCGCCGGTGTGCAGTCCGATCCCGCGCACGTCCACGGCGTGCGCCAGGGTGTGCCTAGGCATTCTCCGTCTCCTCGTTGGCCAGCGCCTCGAGCGCCTTCACGTGCGGCGCCAGGCGGTACATCGCGGCCTGGGCGCGAAGGAACTCGCGATGCGGTCGCGCCGGAAACCCCGACACCGCCTGGCCGGGCTCGACCGACGCGATGACGCCGGCCTGTGCCGCGACTCGCGCGTCATCACCGATCGTCAGGTGTCCCCCGACGCCCGACTGGCCCGCCAGGATGACGCGATCGCCGATGCGCGTGCTCCCGGAGATGCCGACGCCCGCCATCAGCAGGCAGTGCGCCCCGAGCTGGACGTTGTGCCCGACGTGCACGAGGTTGTCGAGCTTCGTGCCGCGTCCGATGCGGGTGTCGTCGAGCGAGCCACGATCGATGCAGGAGTTGCTTCCCACCTCGACATCGTCCTCGAGGATGCACCCGCCGACCTGCGGGACGCGCTCGTGCCCGTCAGCCCCGGAGACGAAGCCGAACCCGTCGCCGCCGATCACCGCGCCCGACTTGCAGTGCACGCGACGTCCGAGCACCGCGCCGTGATGCACGACGACGTGCGCGTCGAGCCGCGTGTCATCCCCCACCTGCACGCCGGCCTCGAGGACGACGCGCGGCCCGAGCCGCACGCGATCACCCAGCGTGACGCCGGACCCGATCACCACGAACGGCCCCACGACGACATCCGCGCCGAGCCGGGCGTCGGGCGCCACCTGGGCCGTCGGGTCGATGCCGGGGTTGCAGACCGGGGGCGGGTGCAGCCGGGCCGCCACGCGCGCGATGGCGCGAGCCGGATCGGCGACGACGATCCGGGTGGCAGGCCCGGGGGCGTCGGCGAGCGACGCCGGGACGAGGACCGCGCCGGCCGCGCTCGCGGCCATCGCATCCCGCCAGCGCGCCCCGGCGCAATGGGCCAGCGCGTCCGACTCGGCGCGATCGAGCGCGCGAACGCGCCGAAGCAGGACCTCACCGGGACCGACGAGGCGGCCGCCGACGAGATCGGCGACCGCCTGGGCCGTGAGCGCGGGACCTGTCACCAGCCTCAGGGCCGTCGCGGCGGGGTGGCGGCACCGGCCGCCGGGGCCGACTGTGCCTTGAGTCGTTCGATCACCTTCGGCGTCAGGTCGAGCGACTTGTCAGCCGCCACGACCGTACTGTACTGATTGCTCACGTCGAGGATGATGGCGTAGTTCCCTTCCGCCCGCAGCCCCTCGATGATCGCCATCACGCGCTCCTCGATCGGGTCCATCAGCTCCTGGCGGCGAACCCCCATCTGCTGCTGGAGCTCGCCCATCCGGCGCTCCATCGAGACCTGCAGGTCCTCGAGCTTCTTCCGCTCGGCCGCGCGGTTGCTCGCCGAGAGCATCACCGACGACTCCTCGAACTTCTGCGCCGCCGTGTTCAGCGAGTCACGCAGCCGCTGGACCTCGACCCGCGCGCCGTCCATCTCGCGCGCGAAGCTCGACTCGGCCTGGGCGTAGCCCGGCGTCTCGCGGAGGATCGCCTGCACGGCAACGTACGCCACACGCCCCGCCGACCCGGCCTGGGCCGAGAGCGGCGCCGCGGCCAGCGCGACGAGGGCGAGGGAGGTGAACAGGCGGAGACCGACACGCATCATCTAGAAGTCCTCGTGGAACACGTTAGGGGGCGCCATCAGGCGCTCAGAAGAAGTTGCCCAGCCGGAAGTGCAGCTGCCACCCGGGGGCCGGACGGCCCTGCTGGTCGATCTTGTCGAAACCGTACCCCAGGTCGACCCCGATCGGGCCAAGCGGGGAAATTAACGCCGCGCCCACCCCCGCGCCGCGGAAGAGACGAGTGGGGTCGTACTGGCGCACACTCCGGTAGACGTTGCCGGCGTCGAAGAAGGCGTTCAGGTAGAGCGCCTGCGACAGTCGCGCGCCGGCCTCGACGGTGAACGCCGCATAGGCCTTGCCGAAGGCATCGGCGCTGGCCCGGGCCCCCGCGGCGAGCGGGTCGAACCCGTTCGGCGTGATCGAGAACTCGTCATAGCCACGGAGCGGGATGCCGAACTGCACGCCGCCGAGGGAGTAGAGCTCGGTGAAGAAGCCGCCCGGGT
This sequence comes from Gemmatimonadales bacterium, assembly GCA_035712665.1. Classification (GTDB taxonomy): domain Bacteria; phylum Gemmatimonadota; class Gemmatimonadetes; order Gemmatimonadales; family GWC2-71-9; genus Palsa-1233. The sequence goes on along the minus strand of DASTAN010000132.1, from coordinate 4,907 downwards.
CGCCGAAGATGAAGCCGGACTTGGCGGTGATGCCGAGGGTGAAGTTGATCCCGGCCCCCGCCTGCCCGTTGCCGCCCAGCGTCCCGAGCGGAGTGAACCAGCGCGTGTCGAGGTCGAGCTTCTGGTAGTCGCCCGTCCCCCCGAGGATGCCGCCATTCTGCTCGGCACTCACGTTGACCAGCGAGCCGGCGATCGGGAACGGCAGGCCGATCCGCACGTCGCGCGAGAACGACAGGCCGACCGTGGAGCGCGAGCACGGCGAGCACTGGAACCGCGCCTGCAGGTCGGCCGAGCCTTCCGAGAAGTTGATGCGCTGGAAGCCGTACGACGTGAAGATGCGCGAGTAGCGGCTGCCGAGGAACGGGAAGCCGACCTGCACCGTGCCGCCCTCCTGCCGCCGCCGCCCGAGATCGCCGACGATGAAGCGCTGCCGCGAGTTGAAGAGCGAGATCGAGCCGCTGATCCGGCTCTCCTTGATCGCGGGATCGGTGTAGGAGAGCGAGAAGTCGTTGATGTTGCGGCCGAACTGCCACTGCAGGCGCCCGCGCTTGCCGCGCCCGAAGAGGTTGGGCTCCTCGAGGCCGAGGAAGCCGCCCAGGCCGGTGCCCTGCCCGACCGACGCGCCGAAGTTGATGTTGCCCGTGCGGCGCTCGGTGACCCGGAAGGTGACGTCGACGTCGCCGTTCGCCTGCGGATCGATGTCCGGGAACGGGACCGGCTGCTCGAAGAAGTTCAGGTTGCTGATGTTCTGCCAGGACCGGATCAGCTTCTCGCGGTCGAAGAGCGCGCCGGGGATCATCACGATCGCCTCGCGGATCACCCGCTCGTGCGTGACGTCGTTCCCGACGATGTTCACCTTGTTGATGTACGCGGGCTGCCCCTCGATGACCTGGAGGCGCAGGTCGAGGATCGGCGTGCCGTCGGCGGCGACGCGGCGCGCGTCCTGCGCCTCGACCTGCGAGTAGATGTAGCCGTTGTTCTGGTAGACGTTGGTGACGCGCTCGGTCGCCGAGGCCCAGGCGCTCTTGCTGAAGACGAGCCCGACCTCCTTGCCCGACCCGACCAGCGCCGGATCGAACCACGCCGCGAAGGCGTCCTTCGCCAGCTCGTCGGTCGAGTAGCGGCGGTTCCCCTCGATCGTCACGGTGCCGACGCGATAGGGCTGCCCCTCCTCGACCCCCAGCCGGAGGATCGCCTTGCCGGTCTCGGGATCCGGGAGGAGGGTGTCGCTGGTCACGCGGAAGTCGACGTACCCGCGGTCCGCGTACCAGTCCGGGATCGCGGCGCGCAGGTCGTTGTCGAGCGCCGCCTCGTCGTACTTCCCCGAACGGAACCAGAAGAAGCCCTCGGGCTTCGTCGCCATCGCCGAGACGATCTCGTCGGCGGAGAAGACCGTGTTCCCGGTGAGCTCCACGCGCGAGACCGCGACGCGATTCCCCTCCTCGACCCGGAACGCGACGCGCACCCCGCCATCCTCGGTCGGGGTGATGTCGGCGTCGACGCTCACGGTGTAGTACCCCTGCTTCCGGTACATCGAATCGATCGCGGCGCGCGACTGCGCGACGGCCCCGCGGTCGAGCGGGCGCCCCTCGACCAGCTTCACGCGGTCGCGGACGTCGCGCAGGTCGAGTCGGTTCGGTCCGGTGAGCGTCCAGCTGCGCAGGATCGGGCGTTCCTTGACGATGAACGCGAGCACCAGCAGCCCGCCCGCATCGCGCTGCTCCACACGGACGTCGTCGAACTGCCCGGTGCTGAACAGGGCACGGATGGCGCGCTGCACGTCGCGGTACGAGATCGTGGCGCCGATCGCGATGCCGCCGGAGACGATGATCTGCTCCGAGGTGATGCGGCTGTTGCCCTCGACGACGATGCTGTCGACCGGCGGGGGCGTCGCGGGAACGGGGTCCTGCGCGGCAAGCGGGGCGGCACCGAGGCAACAGGCGAGCGCGAACGCCGCCCGACGGACCTGCCGCCGGGCGGCCGCGAGAAGTGACGTGCTCAGGCCGGCGTCTCCGCGGTCAGGGCCCGAAAGACGAGCTTGTCGCCCTCCGGCGCCACGTCCACCTCGATCTCGTCGCCGGTCGTGAAGTCGCCGGCGAGGATCCGTTCGCTGAGCGGGTCCTCGATCCAGCGCTGCAGCGCCCGCTTGAGCGGACGCGCCCCATAGGCCTGGTCGTAGCCCTTGTCCGTCAGGAACGTGATGGCGGCCGGCGTCAGCGACACGCGATCACCGAGGCGCTTGGTCACGTCCTTGAGCAGCACCGAGACGATCTGCGCGATGTGCTCCTTCTCGAGCGGATGGAACACGATCACGTCGTCGAGCCGGTTGAGGAACTCGGGGTTGAAGACCTTCCCCATCTCTTCCTTCACGGTGTCGGCCATCCGCTCGAAGGTGCGGGCGCTGTCGGCGGTGTGGAAGCCGAGCGCCTTGCCGCCCGAGAGGAGGTCGCGCGCCCCCACGTTGCTGGTCATGATCACGACGGTGTTCTTGAAGTCGATCACGCGGCCGTAGTTGTCCGTCAGGTGCCCCTCGTCGAGGACCTGGAGCAGGATGTTGAAGACGTCGGGGTGCGCCTTCTCGATCTCGTCGAGGAGGATCACGCTGTACGGCTTCCGGCGCACCGCCTTGGTGAGCGTGCCGGAGTCCTCATAGCCGACGTAGCCCGGGGGCGCGCCGATGAGGCGGGACACCGAGAACTTCTCCATGTACTCCGACATGTCGACGCGCACGAACGCGGTCGGGTCGTTGAACAGGAACTTCGCCACGGCCCGGGCCAGCTCCGTCTTCCCGACGCCGGTCGGCCCGGAGAAGATGAACGAGCCGATCGGGCGATTCGGATCCTTGAGCCCGGCCCGCGAGCGACGGATCGCGCGCGAGACGGCCTTGATCGCCTCGTCCTGGCCGATGACGCTCTTGTGCAGCTCCTCCTCCATCCGGAGCAGCCGCTCGGCCTCGGCCTCCTGCAGGCGCGTCACCGGGATCCCGGTCCAGCGCCCGACGATGAACGCCACGGCCTCCTCGTCGATGACGGGGCGGCGCGTCGCGCGCTCCTGCTCCCACGCCGCCTGCACGTCGCGGATCTGCTGCTGCAGCTCGCGCTCGCGATCGCGGAGGGCCGCGGCCTTCTCGAAGTTCTGGTCGCCGACCGCCTCCTCCTTCTCGGTCGTGACCTGCGCGAGCTGCGCCTGCAGCTCGCCGACCTCGGCGGGCGGGTGCTGCGACGCGAGGCGCGCGCGCGCGCCGGCCTCGTCGATCACGTCGATCGCCTTGTCCGGCAGGAACCGGTCGGTGATGTAGCGCTCGGAGAGCTCCGCCGCCGCGCGCAGCGTGGCGTCGGGGATCGAGACGCGGTGGTGCTCCTCGTACTTCGGGCGGAGCCCCTTGAGGATCTCGACGGTGTCGGCGATCGACGGCGGGTCGACCACGACCGTCTGGAAGCGCCGCTCGAGCGCGCCGTCCTTCTCGATGTACTTGCGGTACTCGTTGAGCGTCGAGGCACCGACGCACTGCAGCTCGCCGCGCGCGAGCGCGGGCTTCAGCATGTTGCTCGCGTCGATCGCGCCCTCGGCCGCCCCCGCGCCGACCAGCGTGTGCAGCTCGTCGATGAAGAGGATCACGTTCTTGCTCTGCGCGATCTCGTTCATCACCGCCTTGAGCCGCTCCTCGAACTGGCCGCGGTACTTCGTGCCCGCGATGACCGCCGCCATGTCGAGCGAGAGGACCCGGTGGTCGCGCAGCACGTCGGGGCACTGGCCGCTCGCCACCAGCAGCGCGAGCCCCTCGACGATCGCGGTCTTGCCGACGCCGGGCTCGCCGATCAGCACCGGATTGTTCTTCTTGCGGCGCGCGAGGATCTCCATCACGCGCTCGATCTCCTTGGCGCGGCCGATCGTCGGGTCGAGCGCCCCTTCCGCGGCGAGCGCCGTCAGGTCACGGCAGAAGTGGTCGAGCGCCGGGGTCTTCGACTTCTTCTCGGCCTTCGACGGCGGCACCGCCTGCGGGCCGCTGCTCGAGGCCCCGCCCCCGGCCGAGGCGGTCGGCGGGGGCGAGGACGACGACAGGTCGCTGCCGAGCAGCCGCAGCGTCTCGGCGCGAGCCTGCTCGAGCGAGATGCCGGCATCGGTGAGGACGTTGGCCGCGATCCCCTTCTCCTCGCGGAGCAGGCCGAGCAGCAGGTGCTCGGTGCCGACGTAGGAGTGGTTCAGCTCGCGGGCTTCCATCATCGCCAGCTCGAGCACCTTCTTCGCGCGCGACGTGTACGGCAGCTCCGGCCCGGCGGCCGCGGCCGCCTTCCCCTTCTTGACCGTCTCCTCGATCTTCTGCTGGATCTCGTCGAGATCCACGCTGAGGTTCTGGAGGACCTGTGCGGCAACGCCCTCGCCCTCGCGGATGAGCCCGAGCAGGATGTGCTCGGTGCCCACGTACTCGTGATGCAGGCGGGCCGCTTCCTCGCGCGCCATCGCCAGCACCTTCCGCACCCGTTCCGTGAAGTTGTAGCCGTTCATCCGTTGCCTCGACCGCTGCCGTCCCCGAGGGTCATTCGGGGAGGCGTGCCTCGTTGGCGAGTACCTGACGCACGTAGCGGGCCCGCGCCAGGTTCGCCTCGCCCTCGGTCAACACCCGCCCCGCGCTGTGCGAGAGGTGTGCCGATTGGCTGAAGATCAGGAGCTTGTTGAGCGTGTAAACACTGAGCCCGGACACCAGGTTCAGTCCCGCGGCCAGCCGCAACCCACTCAGCAGGTTCATCGCTTCGTCTGCCGGCAAGTTCCGCGCGTGCCGCAGGGTGCCGTACGCGCGCCACAGCTTGTCCTCGATAATATAACCCGCGTCACGCGCCAGGATTCCGCGCGCCTCCTCCTCCCGCTCGATCACCCGGCCCACCACGCGCACCAACTGGTCCGCCAGG
>DASTAN010000131.1:0-7313 GCA_035712665.1 Gemmatimonadales bacterium | reverse complement strand
CCCCTCACCCCTCACCCCTCACCTGTTCACCGTTCACTGTTCACTGTTCACCGTTTACTGACTTCCCCCCACCGTCGTCGTCAGTCGCTGTCGTCCCCAGCGGATCTCGAGGACGGCTTCCTGCACGCGCGTCGGCGAACGGAGGAAGGCGAGGTCGAGGATCGGCGTGGCCTGGGCCGAGTCGACGGTGGCGAGATCGAGCGGGACGCGGACGATGGCACCCGGGCGCGGCGCGCCGGTCGCGCGGGCGGGACGCACCAGCAGCAGCGTCGTGTCGCCGCGCTGCTCCAGCGCCAGCGTGTAGACGCCCGTCGCCACGCGCCGTCCGCCGATCAGGCTCGGCCCCGTGGTGGCGAACATCGCGCCGCGTCCGCCGCCGAACGGCCACATCCCCTTCGCCGTCGCGAGCTGTGCCGCGAGCGGCGCCTCGGCATTGCTGCCCGGGGCGGTCCAGATGGCGCGGAACTCGACCTCGCCGAGGCGGACGCCGGCGCGGGAGGACTGGGCATGCAGGAGGACCGGGGCAAGGAGGAGAAGGAGGAGACGGAGTGTCGTGATCGGCATGGCGTCGCGAGATCGGAGATCCGAGATCCGAGGGTGCAGCCTCCGATCTCCGATCACCGATCTCTAATCTCCTTGTCGGGGAATCTTCACCTTCACAAATCGCAGCATCGTCGACGGCATCGCCTCGTACACCACGCCGAGCGTGCCGTCGGGGAGCTGCTGCACCACCGAGTAGCCCGCGAAGCCGCGCACCAGCAGATACGGCACACCGAAGGTGCGGCCGCCGTCTCGGCTCAGCCAGAGCCCCAGGTTGGTGCGGCCGGGGCCGATCGGGCCGGTGAACGCGACGCGGCCATCACGAAGGCGGATCGCCGAGGCGTCGACCGGCGTGATGCCGATGTCGCCGGCGACTGGCGCGCTCCACGTGGCGCCGCCGTCGCTCGACCACCAGCGCCACCGATGCGGGCCGTCGTTCTGGCGTCCTTCCATCAGCAGGCGTCCGTCGGCGAGTTCGACGACTTCGGGCTCGTTCGCCGCGGCGCCGCGCGTCACGCCGCCGAGGTGCCAGGTGGCGCCGTGGTCGTCGCTGAAGAAGGTGAACGGCTCGCCGCCGACGGTGCGGCCGGTTGCCGAGGGCGAGCCGAAGCGACGGGCGGGGATCACGAGGCGGCCGTTGCGTGACGGCTCGCGCTGGCGATCGAGCTGGATGCCGCTTCCCGGGCCGACGGCGGCGCTCCGCCACCAGATGCTGTCGGCGGTGACGATCGGCTTTGGCAACAGAACCGCTGCGCCCCACGTCACGCCGTCATCGGTGGACGACCGGACCCACACCGTCTGGTGCGTGGCGACATCGAGCGAGTCATTGCCCGGGGTGGTGCAGTCGCGATTCGAGCCGCAGCGATCGGGGAAGCGGTCGTAGGCCAGCCACACGGCGCCGGTCGTGCGGTCCACCACGGGCGTCGGATTGGCGAAGTCAAAGCGCGGGTCGCGCGCGAGCGTCGCGGGCGCGCTCCAGGTGGTGCCGCCATCGGCGCTCCGCGACACCACCAGCGCGATCGCGCCCGGCTCGCCCGGATCGGCGTGATCGACGCGCGCTTCGGCAAAGACCAGCAGCGTCCCGCGCGATGTCACCGTGAACCCCGGAATGCGGATGTCCGGCGTGTCGCCGCGGCGGACCATCACGTCGGACCAGGCGGTGACGGGCAGCGAAACTTGCGCCGCAAGCGAGGTGGCCGGGACAAGGGACAGGAGACACGCGACACGGAGGATCATCGTGCTGAGATCCCTCGCGGCGCTCGGGATGACGTGTGCCTTTTCCCGTGTCCCTTGTCCCTTGTCCCTTGTCCCTTGTCCCGACCGTTCACGCAATTTCGTAGTTCCACATCATCCCCATGTCCTCGTGCACCAGGTTGTGGCAGTGCATCAGGTAGCGGCCCCGGTGCGCGTCGAAGTGCACGATCACGTCCACCGTCTCCTCGGGGTAGACGAGCACGGTGTCCTTCCAGCCGCGCTCCCAGGGGAAGAGTTGCGCGCGCCCGCCGGTGCGCGAGAGGACCTGGAACTGCGCCTCGTGCAGGTGCACCGGGTGCGGGAACATCGACGGATTGATGAAGCGCCAGAGCTCGGTCGTCCCGTGCTTCACCGTCACGTCCATTCGGTCGGGATCGAACTCCCGCCCGTTGATGCTGTGCGACATCATCCGCGAGACGAAGTTGAACTCGCGCGTGGTGACGGCGGTGGACGGGTCGATCGGCGCGATCGTCGGGAAGGGACGCGCGACCCACGGCTTCTCGCGCACCGCGCGCGCGACGCGGAAGGCGAGCAGGTCGAGCGCGGCACCCTGCGCGCCGGCCTCGCCGCCGCGCATCCCGCCCATCCCCATCCCGCGCTGGTACGGCGGGGTGAACGCGATCGAGCGGAGCGTCACCGTCTCACCGACCGGAACGCTCGAGAAGTCCACGAGCAGGTCGGCGCGCTCGCCGGTGGCGAGATCGACGTGGTCGACGCGCACCGGGGCCGGCAGGAGCCCGCCGTCCACCCCGATCAGCGTCATTGCCGCGCCGTTCGACAGCGCGAGTCGCGTGATGCGCGCGGCCGTGACGTTCACCACCCGCAGGCGATGCAGCGCGGTGTCGACGTCGACCACCGCGTCGCGGGTGCCGTTCGCGAAGGCGACGTTGCCGAAGGTGCCTTCCATCCGCTCGTGGCCGACCGGGTCGTAGACGAACTCCCCCGTCCCGTCGACGCGACGATCGGCCACCAGCACCGCGATCTCGCGCGGCCCGCTCGGCAGCTCGAGGGCGCGCTCGGCGGCGTCCTCGACCAGCAGCAGCCCCGTCATCCCGCGATAGACCTGCTCGCCGGTCCGATGGTGCGGATGGGCGTGGTACCAATAGGTACCGGCGCGGTCGATCACCTCGAAGCGATAGTCGTAGTGCGCCCCCGGCGCGATCGCGAGCCGCGGATGGCCGTCGGCGACCTCGGGGACGCGGAGGCCGTGCCAGTGCAGGATGGTCGATTCCGCGAGGTCGTTCTGCAGGCGGATCGTCGCGGTGTCGCCGGTGCGCATCCGGAGCGTGGGTCCGATCGGGCCGTCGCCCAGCGTCATCGCGGTGCCGGTGGTGCCGGGTCCGGAGTGAATCGCGTGCGCATTCGCGCGCAGCACGAGATCGGTCGGCGCCAGTTCGGGCGGACGCCACAGCGCGTTGCGTTCGACGCGGCGCGGCGCGCGCAGGCGTGGGGCGCCCGCGACGGCGGCGGCACCCAGGGCGACGAAGTCTCGACGATGCATCACGAATCGGTTCCCGTGGTGAGGGCCGCGCGGATCGCGGCGATGCGCACCGGGTCGGTCTCCCAGCGCAGCAGTTCGTCGTCAGGCAGGGCTCGACGAAACGGAATGGCCGGCGCGTCCCATTCCCGAGCGTCGCGCCAGGGCATCGTGCCACGCACGTGGACCTCGCGCACCCGCGTCGCCTCCACCAATTCGGCGACGTGCTCCTCGCGAATGCCACCGCCGGCCATCACGGTGATGTGCGCGTCGGCCTCGTCCACCAGCTCGGCCAGCGTCGTGCGTCCCTCCCACGCCGTCGGGGCGGCACCGCTGGTCAGCACCCGCGGGATCCCGAGCGCGATCAGCATCTCCAGCGCCTCGGACGGATCGCGCGTCACGTCGAAGGCCCGATGGAAGGTGAGCGACATCGTCCCGGCGATGTCCTGGCAGCGCGCGACGAAGGTGCGGTCGATGGTGCCGATCTCGGTGAGCGCGCCGATCACGGCACCCGGTGCGCCGACGGTGCGGAAGTGCGCGAGATCGCGCAGCATCGCCTCGCGCTCGTCGTCGTCGTACACGAAGCCGCCACCGCGCACCCGCACGATCGGGAAGACCGGGATGCCGACGCGCTCGAGCGCCATTCCGACCAGCCCCGCGGACGGAGTGGTGCCGCCATCGCTCAGGTTGTCGCAGAGCTCGAGCCGATCGGCCCCACCCGAGGCCGCCGCGACGCAGGAACGGAGGGTATCGACGCACGCTTCGAGGAGGATGCGGGGCATGACCAAGGTTAACGGTGAACGGGAGGACACGGGACACGGGACACGGGACATAGCCCCCCTCCCCCCTCACCGCTCACTACCTTGACAAATGTTGTCACCAACACACATCTTTCCCCCATGACCATCAAGACCCGCCTCCAGCAGCGCGCCTTTGCCACCCTGGCCGAGGAGGCCCTCGTGGGGCTGATCCTCGTGGCCGAGGAGATGGGGAAGGATGTCGGGGCGATCTGCCAGCGGCACGGCATCACCCACGACCAGTACAATGTCCTCCGGATCCTCCGCGGCGCCGGGCCGGACGGGCTGCCGCGCTGTGACATCGCCCAGCGGATGATCTCGCGCTCGCCCGACGCGACCCGGATGATCGACCGTCTGGTCAAGCAGGGGCTGGTGGTCCGGGGCTGGAGCGAGGAGAACCGGCGACTCTCGATCTCGCGGATCACCGAGGCTGGCCTCGCCGTGCTGGCGGCGATCCAGCCGGAACTCGAGGCGATGCAGGCCAGGTGGACCGCGGGGATTCCCGAGGCGGAGCTCACCGGGATGATCGGGGTGCTGGATCGGATGCTGGCGCGGGGGTAGGGTAAGGGGTAAGGGGTAAGGGGGGCCGAGGCCTTCATCCCGAGCGAAGCGAGGGATCCCTATCCCCCTCACCCCTCACCCCTCACCAGAGTCCGCGGGAACTTTCGTATCCATATGTGTGTTGTAGCCAAATCTAGTTAAAACCACAACTCAAAGGATCCACCGATGACCGATATTGCTCCGCTGTTGACCCCGACCACCCTCGGCGGCATCCCGCTCGCCAACCGCGTCGTGATGGCCCCGATGACCCGCAACCGGGCCGATGACCGGGGCGTTCCGACCCCGGCGATGACCACCTACTACCGCCAGCGCGCCTCGGCCGGGCTGATCGTGGCCGAGATGACCCAGATCTCGCCGTCGGCGCAGGGCTACATCCTGACCCCGGGGATCCACAACGAGGCGCAGGTGGCCGCCTGGCGCGAGGTGACCGAGGCGGTGCACGCCGAGGGCGGCCGCATCGTGCTGCAGCTCGGGCACACGGGACGGATCGCGCATCCGGACATCACCGGCGTGCAGCCGGTGGCGCCGTCGGCGATCGCGGCGGAGGGGCTCACCTTCACGCAGAACGGCCAGGTGCCGTTCGTCGAGCCGCGCGCGCTGACGCTCGAGGAGATCCCGGGCATCGTCGCCCAGTTCCGCCTCGCGGCGAACTTCGCGCGCGAGGCCGGCTTCGATGGCGTCGAGCTGCACGCCGCGAACGGCTACCTGCTCGACCAGTTCCTGCGGAGCGGCACCAACAAGCGCGACGACCAGTACGGCGGCAGCGCGACCAATCGCGCGCGCCTGCTGCTCGAGGTGGTCTCGGCCGCGATCGAGGTGTGGGGGCCGGGGCGCGTCGGCGTGCGGCTCTCGCCGTTCAATCCGTACAACACGATGTCGGATGCCGATCCGTTCACCACGTTCCCGACGGTCGCCGCGCTGCTGGCGCTGCAGCCGCTCGCCTACCTGCACGTGACCTACGGCGGCGGTTCGCCCGAGGACCGGGCCCGGATGGCGCCGCTGATGCGCTCGGCGTTCACCGGCGCGCTGATCGTGAATGCCGGCTACACCGCCGAGAGCGGGGCCGAGGTGATCGCGGCGGGCGAGGCGGAGGCGGTCGCGTACGGCGTGCCATTCATCGCGAACCCGGACCTGGTGGAGCGCTTCGCGCAGCGCGCGGACCTCAGCGCGGCGGACGCGAGCACGTTCTACATGGGTGGGGAGAAGGGGTATACGGACTACGCGGTGATGGCTGGCGCCGTCGCAGAATGAGAGGAGCGATCGGAGATCGGAGATCCGAGGACGCACCCTCCGATCTCCGATCTCCGATCACTGATCTCTACAACGTCCACCCCTCCCGATACACCGGCGTCACATACTCCGCCGGCACGTTCGTCTTCACGCTGCCGTCCGGACCGAGCTCGATGACCTGGCCCGCGCGCACGGCGAGGCAGCCGTAGAGCACCATCTCGGTGAGCGGTCCCGCGTGCTCGGCGAAGGAGGACATCGGCTGCGGGCCCTTGCCGGTGATCGCGTTGATCCACTCGGCATACACGCCCGGCGAGCGCGCGTACTTCGGCTTCGGCGGCGTCTTGGTGAACTGCGCGTGGCGCGTCGGGTTGAGGATCCGGGTGTTGTCGCCGTAGGCATCGGCGACCATCGCGCCCTCGGTGCCGACCCACATCTGGCCGCCGACCTCGCCGATCGGCCACTCGTCGTACTCGCCGAGCTCGGGCGGCTTCGCCGGCCAGAGCGAACCGTCGCGCCACACCACCTTCACCGCCGGGCGCGCGCCGCGCGCGGGGAATTCATACTCGACGCGCGACTGCTTCGGGGCCGTCTCCTCGTAGCGCTGCGAGCTCTCCGGAGTGATGCGCGTCGGGTTGCGGAGGTCGAAGGCCCAGAACGCCGCGTCCATCGCGTGGCAGGCGATGTCGCCGAGCGCGCCCGTGCCGTAGTCCCACCAGCCGCGCCAGCGGAACGGCGCGTACACCGGCGAATACGGACGGTCGGGCGCGGGGCCGAGCCAGAGGTTCCAGTCGAAGGTCGGATGCGGATTGTGCGCCTCGGTCGGGCGATCGATTCCCTGCGGCCAGATCGGGCGGTTGCTCCAGTAGTGGATCTCGCGGATCTCGCCGATCGCCCCGGCCTCGTACCACTCGCGAATCACGCGGGTGCCGACGCCGGCATGGCCCTGGTTCCCCATCTGCGTCGGCAGCCCCGATGCCTTCGCCGCCGCCATCAGCGTCCGCACCTCGTGCAGCGTGCGCGTCAGCGGCTTCTGGGTGAAGACCGGCTTCTTGAGCTTGAGCGCCGCCATCGTCGCGACCGCGTGGGTGTGGTCCGGCGTCGAGACGCTCACCGCGTCGATCTCCGAGCCCATCACGTCGAGCATCTCGCGATAGTCCTTGAAGCGACGCGCCTGCGGGTAGCGCCCGAACGACTTCCGCGCCGCGCGCCAGTCGACGTCGCAGAGCGCGGCGATCGAGGCGCCGGCCTTCTCGATGCCGGTGATGTCGCTCTCGCCCTTGCCGCCGGCACCGATCGCGGCGACGCGGATCGTGTCGCTCGGCGCGGTGAAGCCGCGACCGAGCACGTGACGCGGGACGATGTGGAAGGCGGCGCCGGTGGCGGCGACGGAGGAGAGGAAGCGGCGGCGGGAGGCCATGAAGCGAAGCTCCGGTGCGAGGGAAAGAACGGTGCGA
>DASTAN010000130.1:0-8847 GCA_035712665.1 Gemmatimonadales bacterium | reverse complement strand
CACGTACCCCTCCCCGAGGTCATCACATGAAGTCCCGTATCCTGTTCGCGGCAGCTGCTGCCCTTGCCATCGGAGCGTTCGCGCCGTCGTCGGCTGCGGCGCAGTGCTTTGGTCCGACTGCCTACGCCGATAACTCCGGTGCCCCGATCTCCGGCTGCGGCAACGATATCAACATCGGCGGCTCGTTCCAGGTGTCCTACGCTGGTTCGTCCGCCGGCTTCTGGCATTCGCTGTGGGTCTTCTCGCCGAGCGATCTCATCGGGCTGAATCCGTCCTCTCCGCTGATCCCCGGCACCACCGGCGACCTGCTCTTCTGCAAGGTCGCTGGTTGCCTTGCCAACAGCGGCAACCCCGGCACGCAGGCCCCGATCAACGTCGCCTGGACCCCGGGCACCGCGATCTTCGGGCTCTACGTGCTTCCGGAAGGCACGCCGGACGGCGACGGCTACGTTCCGGGCGGCTACTGGATTTTCTCGGGTAGCCCGACCTACAACCCGGACGGTCAGGCGCACGCTGCCTACTTCACCGACAAGATCTTCCGTGATGACGGCACGACCGTCCTTGCCACGAACACCGCCAGCTTCCTCCTTGGCTTCGAGGACAAGTGCGAGAGTGACATCCGCAACGAGGCTGGCGCGCTGACCTGCTCGGGTGGCACCGACTGGGACTTCAACGACGCGGTCTTCTCGTTCGACGTGACTGGCACTCCGACCGAGATCGTCCCCGAGCCGGCGACGATGACGCTGCTCGCGACCGGCCTGGTCGGCATGGCTGCCGCCCGCCGCCGTCGCAAGAACGGCTGAACCCAGCCGTGACCGTGGTATCTTCGGGGCGCCCCTCACGGGGCGCCTCGATGCGTTTCTGCCACCTGCTCCCGACCGCCGCGCTCCTCGCGACCGCCTGTCTCACGCCGGCCGACCCATCCCCCGCGACCTCGCAGGGCACGGCGCTGGTCGTCGAGCGGAATCCCGTCGTCCCCGCCTCCCTGATCGCCGGCACGACGCTCGACGACGGCACGCCCCTGTTCGGCGGCTCCGGTGGCGTCCTCGTGGCACGCACCGGCACCGCGTGGACCCGGCTCGCGTCACCCACCGAGGAGCTGATCACCGGGCTCGCCGTGACCGGCGACACGCTCTGGCTGGCCACGCCCGAGGCGCTCTGGCTCCGGCCCGGGACCAGTACCTGGCGCCGCGCCACGATCACGCCGCAGGGCCTGCTGCTCGAGGCGCAGGTCACCGGCAGGACGCTCTGGCTCCTCGGCAGCAGCGGCACCCTGATGGCGCTCCGCGATGGCGTGTTCGTGCAGGGCGAGATCCCGCGCACCGACCTCGAGCTCTGGGGGATCGCCACGCATCGCACCGGCCTCGTCGCCGTGGGCCAGAACGGCGTGATCCTGGAATCCGACGACGGGCTCGCGTGGCGGCTCGTCACCAGCGGCACGAATGCCGGGCTGTTCGACGTGACCTGCCGCGATGACGGTCGCTGCCTCGCCGTCGGCACCGGCGGCACGCTGCTGGTGCGCGAGGGGAACAGCTGGGAGCCGGCGACGTCGCCGACGACGCTGAATCTGTTCGCGGTCCAATCGACCGAGGATGGAGCATTCCTGGTCGTCGGCGATGGCGGCACGCTGCTCGCCGGCGATGGCCTGCGCTTCGCCCCGGTGCCGATCCGCGGCCCCCGCGAGAACCTGCGCGCCTTCGCTGGCCGAGGGGATCGCCTCGCCATCGGCGGCTGGTCGAGCCTGGTGCTCGCGTCGCGTCCGGAGTGGACTGCGGCCCTCGTGGGGAGTCGCCTCTTCGCGGTGCACGCACCGACCGATGGCCCCGCGATCGCCGTGGGCGCGGCGGGCGCGGCGCTCGAACGCGGCACCGACGGCGCGTGGCACCCGCTTGCGCTCCCGGCCGAGGCGACGCTGTACGGCATCGACGGACCGTCGGCGCACGATCGACTTGTCGTGGGTGATTCGGGCACGGTGCTGCAGCTGCGTGGCGGCGTGTGGCAGCGGGAAGGGGCCCCGCGGCGTGACCTGCTGCGCGCGGTCTGGTACGACGGCCTGCGCGCCATGGTGGTCGGGGCCGAGGGCGCGGCGCTCGTCCGCGCGGGGAGCGGGTGGCAGGCGGTCGCGACCGGCACGTCAGCCACGTTTCGTGATCTCGACGGCCGTGCATGGGAGGATCTCTGGGCCGTCGGCGACAGCGGGTCCGTGCGCCGGTTCGACGGCACACGCTGGCATCCTGTCGCGGTGCCGGTGCCCCCTGTCACCCTGCGCGGGGTGCACGCGCGTCGTGGCCGCGAGGTCTGGATCGTGGGCGACAGCGGGACGATCGTCCGGTTCGATGGCAGCGCGTGGCGCGCGATTCCGCCGCCCGCGATCGAGGACCTGCGTGTCGTGACGCAGCTCGGGGAGGCCGTCCTCGTCGCGGGGATCTCAGGGACGGTCTGGCAACGACAGGCCGCCGGCTGGGTGGTGGTCTCGCAGACGACGCCCGGCTTCGTCCTTGGCGCGAGCGCCGGCGATCGTCGGACGCCCGTCTATCTGGTGGGGGAGGGAAGCACGATCCTCGGCGCGCGCTAGCGGTCGAGGCGAACGACGGTGGCACCGAGTCGCGCGGCAAGCGGCTGGCCGATCTCGGCAGGCACCAGCGTCAGACCGGTCGCGAGCGCGTCTGCCGTGGCGCCATCGGCGCCGATCACGGTGGCCGCACGCCGGCTCGTGAGTCCGAAGCCGCGTCGAGGATCGATCACGTGCGACTGCCGCACGCCATCGCGCACGATCGCCTGGAAGGCATCGCCGCTGCTCGCGATGGCCCGATTCGCCAGCACGACGATGGTGTCGCCAGTCGGCCGGGCGACGCGGATGCGCCAGCCGTCGGTTCCCGGCGGCGGATCGCCGACGACGATGTCCCCGCCGGCCTCGACGAGCGCGCGCGAGACGCCGTACGCGGCGAGGCGGTCCAGGGTGCGATCGAGGATCCATCCCTTCGCGATCGCGCCAAGGTCGAGCTGCATCCCCGCGCGCGCGAATTGCACGCGGCGGGCCGGGAGATCGAGCGTGACGTGCTGCCAGCCGATGCGACCTCGCAGCGCGTCGAGATCCGCTGCCGAGGGCGGTTCGCCACCGTCGCGCACCGCTCGCCAGCGTGCGGTGAGCGGGCCGATCGTCGGATCGAAGGCGCCACCGGTCCACGCCGCCATCGCCAGGGCGCGTGCGAGGACGGCGGCGAGCGGCTCGCTGATCTCGTGCCACGTGGCGGGTGGTCCGGCGGTGATCCGGCGCAGCTCGCTGTCGGCGCGCCAATCGCTGAGGATCGCCTCGAGGCGCGCGACCTCCGTGAATGCCGCCTCGGCGGCACGGCGCGCCCGCGCCGCGGGGGCGTGGAGCACGAGCCGCAGCTCCATCCCGAGGTGCACTTCGCGAAACTCGTGCGGTGCCCCCTGTGCGGCGAGCGCCGACAGGTGCAGATTGCACGCGAGCAGCAGGACGCTCGCCCTCCCCACGCCAAGACGCATCCGATGAAACTACCTGCGCTGCTCGCGTGCACGCTCTCCCTTGCGGTCGTTCGGCTCCCGGCACAGGCCGCGGCCACCGATTCGGTGCCCGGTACCCTGGTGCGCTGGACGATGGTGGCGGTGCCGGCGGGCACGGTGACGCTGCCGGACGGCACGACGCACGCGGTCGCCGCGTTCGAGATCGGCCAGACCGAAGTGCCGTGGGAGCTGTTCGACATCTTCCTGCATCGGCTCGACGTCCCGCGCGAGGAGCGGGCCGGCGTCGATGCCGCCTCGCGGCCGTCGCGGCCCTACGGCGCGCCGGATCGCGGCTACGGTCATCGCGGCTGGCCGGTGATCTCGATCACGCACGGAGCGGCCCAGCGCTTCGCGACCTGGCTCTCGGAGAAGACCGGGCGGCGCTACGCCGTGCCGACCGAGGCGCAGTGGGCGCGCGCCGCGACGCTTGGTGCGCCGACTGCCGTGAATGCGTGGCACCGCGACAACGCCGATGCCGCGACGCACCGGGTTGCGACGCTTCCCGCCGATGCGCTGGGCCTCTTCGATCTGCTCGGCAACGCGGGCGAGTGGGTGACGACCGCCGAGGGCGGCGGCCTCCTCGCTGGCGGCACCTTCCAGGATCCCCCCGACTCGGTCTCGATCGCGCGTCGCGCGCGGCAGGCACCGTCCTGGAACAGCACCGACCCCCAGATTCCCAAGAGCCGCTGGTGGCTCTCCGATGGACCCTTTGCCGGCCTGCGCCTAGTGAGGCTCCCGTGACCCTCGATCGCCGCTCGTTCGTCGCCGCTTCGTCCGCCGCGGCTTCCTCGCTGCTCTTCCCGCGCCGCGCGTTCGGCATCGGGCGGCCCGATGCCGATCCGATCCGCATCGGCGTCATCGGCCTCGGCGGTCGCGGCACCGGTGCGGCGCGCGATGCGGTCGCGGCGAGCGACAACGTGACGATCGTCGCGGTCGGCGATCTCTTCGCCGATCGCCTCGCCGCGGGTCGCGCCCAGCTGCAGCGCGTGGCGGCGGAGGACGCGCGGTTCGCCGCGGCCTTCAGGATCACCGACGACCGCGCCTTCAGCGGCGTCGATGCCTGGAAGCAGGTGCTCGCGCAGGACATCGACCTCGTGATCCTCGCGACGCCGCCGGCATTTCGCCCGGAGCATCTTGCCGGCGCGATCGCGGCAGGGAAGCACGTCTTCATGGAAAAGCCGGTCTGTGTGGACGTGGCCGGCGCGATGAGCGTGATCGCGTCCTCGGACCTCGCGGTCCGGAAGGGACTCGGCATCGTCGCCGGGACGCAGCGCCGTCACGACCCGCAGTACGTCGAGACGATCCGCCGGATCCAGGATGGCGCGATCGGCGACATCGTCACCGCACAGGTCTACTGGAACCAGGGCGGGCTCTGGTCGTTTCCGCGGAAGCCCGAGTGGAGCGACACCGAGTTCCAGCTTCGCAACTGGCTCTACTACACGTGGCTCAGCGGCGACCACATCGTCGAGCAGCACGTGCACAACATCGACGTCGCGAACTGGGTCCTCGGCGCGGTGCCGGTGCGCGCCACCGGGATGGGCGGTCGGCAGGTGCGCACCGATCCGCTCTACGGCCACATCTACGATCACTTCACGATCGAGTTCGAGTACCCCGGCGGGCAGCGCGTCTTCTCGATGTGCCGCCAGCAGGACGGCACGGCGAGCTTCGTCGGCGAGCGGATCGTCGGCACCAAGGGCAGCTCCAACGCCCGGAACCGCATCGACGGCGCGATGACGTGGCGGCATCCCGAGACCCCCGGCGTGAGCCCGTATGTCGAGGAGCACCGGCATCTGGTCGCGAGCATTCGCGCGGGGACGCCACTCAACGAGGGACGCCGCATCGCGGAGAGCACGCTGACGGCGATCATGGGTCGCGAGGCGGCGTACACCGGCCAGGCGGTGACGTGGGAGGAGCTGCTCGCCTCGGGGATGGACATCACGCCGAAGCCGTTCGCGCTGGGGCCGCTGGCGACGCCGCCGGTGCCGATGCCGGGGCAGACGCAGCTGACGCGCACCTTCGACCAGGGGTGGTGAGGATGGAACGACGGAGCTTCGTGGCCTCGGGTCTCGCCGCCGCGGCGACCGCGGCGAGCGTGCGCCCCGCGAACGCCGCACAGGCCGCATCGCGCGGCGCGCCGTTCGCGTGCGACTTCGCGCCCCACTTCGGGATGTTCCGGCACCACGCCGGCGAGGATGTCGTCGCGCAGCTCGAGTGGATGCACGCCGAAGGGTTCCGCTCGCTCGAGGACAACGGGATGCGCGGGCGGAGCGTCGCCGAGCAGGAGCGGATCGCCGCCGCGATGACGCGACTCGGGATGCGGATGGGAGTCTTCGTCCTCAATCCGTCGACGGCATTCGGGAAGGTGACGTTCGCGGGCGGCGACGCGGCGTTCACCGCGTCGTTCCTCGACGACGTGCGCGCCTCGATCGAGGTGGCGAAGCGGGTCAACGCGCGCTGGATGACGGTGGTGATGGGCGATCTCGCCCACCGGCTCGAGTTCGAGTACCAGACGGCCAATGCGGTCGAGGTGCTGCGGCGCGGCGCGGAGCTGCTCGAGCCGCACGGCCTGGTGATGGTGCTCGAGCCGCTCAACCGGCGCGACCATCCGGGGATGTTCCTCACGCGGGTGCCGCAGGCGTACCAGATCTGCCGCGCCGTGAACTCGCCGGCGTGCAAGATCCTCTTCGACATCTACCACCAGCAGATCACCGAGGGGAACCTGATCCCCAATCTCGATCGCGCGTGGGACGAGGTGGCCTACCTGCAGATCGGCGACAACCCGGGGCGCAAGGAGCCGGGCACCGGCGAGATCAACTACGCGCGCGTCTTCGCCCACGTGAAGGCCAAGGGCTTCACCGGCATCCTCGGGATGGAGCACGGGAATGCCGGGGCGGGGAAGGACGGCGAGAAGGCGGTGGTCGAGGCCTACAGGAAGGTGGATCCGTCAAGGTAGGCCGAGAGGGGAGATCGGCGATCAGAGATCCGAGGGTGCAACCTCCGATCTCCGATCGCTGATCTCCGATCTCCTTCTACGCCAGAAGCTTCCGCCGCGGCGACACCACCTGCGCAATCAGGATCCCCGAGACCAGCGACACCGCGATCAGCACCATCCGGAACGCGCCCTCGACGCCGAGCACCACGTCGTTGTCGAGCAGCGACGCGAGCGACCGGAGCCCCACCGAACCGGGCACCAGCAGGAGGAGTCCCGGCACCAGCGTGATCTGCGACGGGCGATTGGTGAAGCGGGCGTACCAGTTGCTCGCGAAGCCGGTCGCGAACGCGCCGCCGAAGGTGCCGAGCTCGGGCCCCAGCACCATCGCCCCGAGCCGCGCGCCGGTGAACGACAGCGCGCCCGCCAGCACGATCCATCCCGCGTCGCGCGGCGCCGCCCTGAGGAGTACCACGAACGACAGCGGCGTCAGCACCAGCGACACCAGCAGCGTCCACTCCGGCAGCGCGACCGGTGCCGTGGAGCGCACGTCGCCAAGCGTGACCCCCACGAGCTTGGTACCGAGGGCGATCCCGAACGCGATGCCAAGGAGCAGCACCACCGCGCCCATGAAGCGCGCCGTGCCCGACGCGAGGTGGCGCGTCGAGAGCTCGGTCATCGCCGTGGTGAGCATCAGCCCCGGGATCAGCACGATCACGCCGGCAAGCGTCGCGAGGAAGACCGACACCTTGAAGCCGAGGACCGCGAGCAGCGCCGCGAGCATCGAGGCGGTGAGCGCCGCGACCGGTTCGAAGACCCGATTGAGGCCGTGCACCCGGCTGGTGAAGAGGGCGAGGAGGCCGATCACCAGCCCGATGGCGAGCCCGGCGAGGCACTCGTTGAGGCCGCCGCCGAGGAAGCGGGCCGCGCTTCCCGACGCCACTCCGAACGCGATCGTGGTGAGCCACCGGTTGTAGGTCGGCGGCCTCCGCTCGATCGCATCGAGCTGCGAGGTCCCCTCGGCCGGGGTGAGTCGCCCGTTGAGGACCTCGCGGGTGACCTCGTCCACGCTGGCGAGCTTGCCGAGGTTCGACTCCCCGGGCTCGACCCGGAGGAGGAAGGTCCGCTGGTCGTCCTGCGGGCCGAACGACGCCATGATCGAGGTCGGCGTCGAGAAGAACTGGCCGTGGATGCCGAGTTGGTCCGAGGCGGCCGAGAGCGCCTCCTCGAGCCGGTCGGCCGAGTACCCCGAGGTGTGCAGGGCGTGGCCCAGCCGCAGCACGAAGCCGACCCGCGGGTCGGCCTCGCTCCCCATCGGACGGGGGAGGGGGAGGCCGTGGGCCGGGGTCCACCCGGTCCAGCTGGTGCGATTCGGGTGCGTTGGCGCGTCAGCCATAAGTTGCGGTATGATACCTGATCCCCCACGTGGAGAGCGAATGCGTCGCGTCGTCCCCCTCGCCCTGCTCCTGGCCGGCTGTGCCGTGAATCCCGTCACCGGCAAGCGCGAGCTCTCGTTCATCTCCGAGGCCCAGGAGATCCAGATGGGCCGCCAGCTCCTTGCCCAGTCGGCGCAGGAGTCGGGCTTCTACGACAACCCGGCGCTCGAGAAGTACGTCGCCGACATCGGCCTCGAGATGGCGAAGACCTCCGAGCGTCCGAACCTGCCGTGGGAATTCCACGTGCTCGACGACGCGGTGGTCAACGCCTATGCGGCGCCGGGCGGCTTCATCTTCATCACCCGCGGCATCCTGGCCTACATGAACAGCGAGGCCGAGCTCGCGGGTGTCCTCGGCCACGAGATCGGCCACGTCACCGCGAAGCACTCGGTGGCGCAGCTCAGCAAGCAGCAGGCGATGGGCGGCGCGCTGATCCTCGGGGCGATCCTCGCCCCCGAGGCGGCAGGCGGCATCGCGGGGCAGGCGGCGATGGGGTTCTCGCAGCTGCTGCTCCTCAAGTACGGCCGTGACGACGAGTCGCAGTCCGACCAGCTCGGTCATCGCTACTCGCTGCGTGCCGGCTACGACGTGCGCGAGATGTCGAACACCTTCCTCACGCTGCAGCGGGTGAGTGCCGGGGCGGGGAACGGGATGCCGGCGCTGCTCTCGAGCCATCCCGATCCGGGCGATCGTGCCGAGGCGACGAAGCGCTGGGCCGACACCGTGTCGAGCTTTGCGGGGCTGGTGTCGGGACGCGACCGCTTCCTGCAGATGCTCGACGGGCTCGTCGTCGGCGAGGATCCGCGGAACGGGTACTTCGAGGGGACGCGCTTCCTGCACCCGACGCTCAAGTTCCAGTTCGACGTGCCGAGCGGCTGGCGCACCGTGAACCAGGCGTCGCGCGTGGTGGCGGCCGAGCCGCAGGGGCAGGCACAGCTCGAGCTGACGCAGGCG
>DASTAN010000129.1:0-9075 GCA_035712665.1 Gemmatimonadales bacterium | reverse complement strand
CAGCGAGCCGGCTTCGCCATCGCGCGGGGCGAGAATCCCCTGCCTCGCGTGCTCGAGATGCTGCGGCCGATGATGGCCGAGTCGCCTGATGGCGTGCCGCTCGCGAAGCTTCCCGGCGCGTGGCGCGCAGCGCTCGACCTCGCGCTCGCGGCGTCAACGGGGACACCGGGCAAGCTCAGTGCGTTGGCGGAGAAGGCGCGCGAGGCGCAGCAGGTCGCGGCCATCGCGGAATCGCTCGACCGGCCCGACGGCTAGGCGTCCAGCGCACTCCGCACCGCCTGCGCCAGCTCGGCCGGCGTGAACGGCTTCGGCAGGAACGGCAGGTCGCCGTGCTCCGACTTCACCAGCTCCTCGGAATAACCGGACATCAGCAGGACCCGCGGGGATGCCGAACGCTCGGCGAGATGCCGCACCAGTTCCCCGCCACCCATTCCCGGCATCACCATGTCCGTCAGGATCAAGGCCGGCGTGACACCACCGTCGAGCAGCGCGAGCGCGGCCCGGCCGTCGGCTGCGGTCTGCACCTGGTAGCCGAGTCGCTGGAGCACCCGTCGCGTGAGGTCACGGACCTGCGGCTCGTCCTCGACGACCAGCAACGCCTCGTGCCCCGCCGGCATCGGCACGGGATGGTCCGCGGCGCGCGCCGGCACGTCGTCGCTCACCGGGAGTCGGATCCGGAATGTCGTCCCCTGCCCGAGCGCGCTCGAGACCTCGACCCGGCCCCCGGCCTGCTGCACGATGCCGTACACCGTGGCGAGCCCGAGACCGGTGCCCTGCCCCTGCGGCTTCGTGGTGTAGAACGGCTCGAAGAGATGGGGAATCGCCTCCGACGGAATCCCCGTCCCGGTGTCGCGCACGTCGAGCAGCGCCTCGCGGTCCTCGCGCCCGATGACGATCGTCAGCATTCCACCGCCGGGCATGGCATCGCGCGCGTTCACCGCAAGGTTGGTGAGCACCTGCTCGAACTGCGTCGGGTCGAGCATCACGGCCACCGGCGTCGACGCGGTCTCGATGACCAGCCCGACCCCATCGCCGATCAGCCGCTGCAGGAAGGCCTGCGCCTCGCGCACGAGGACGTTGAGGTCCACCAGCCGGGGCGCGACGACCTGCCGCCGCGCGAACGTCAGCAGCTGCCGCGTGAGGTCCGCCGCGCGCCCGCTGGCGCGCTGGATCTCGATCAGGTCCGCCCGGCCCGGATCGTCGGTCGGCATGCCCTCGAGTGCGAGCGCGGCGTAGCCGCCGATGCCGGTGACGAGGTTGTTGAAGTCGTGCGCGATGCCGCCGGCGAGTCGCCCCACCGCCTCCAGGCGCTGGCCCTCGGTGAGCCGTCGCTCGAGGGCGAGCCGGTCGTGCACGTCGCGCACGATCGCGAGGTAGCACGGTTCGCCGTCGAGGGTGACGCGGGTGGCGGTCACCATCCCCTCGCGGCGCGAGCCATCGGGAAGCCCGATGCCGAACCGCAGGTCGTGCACGCTGCCGCTGCTCCGCAGGTTCGCGAGCGCCGCGGAGCGCTCGTCGCCGGACGCCCAGAGACCGGCGTCCATCATCCGCTGGCCGACCAGCGCCTGCCGCGGTCGCCGCATGATCTCGGCGTACGCCTGGTTGCATTCGATGATCATGCCGTCGGCGTCACGCACGACGACGACCCCGTCGGGCACCAGGTTGAAGAGCAGCTGGAATTTCTCGTCGGCGCGTCGGCGCGTCTCGGTCCGCTCGACATCCAGCCGCGCATCCTGCCACGCCGTGAGGGCCCACGCCAGCAGCGTGAGGAGCGCGACGACGACGCCGAGGGTGGCGCGCACCGGCCACTGCTGCTGGGTCACCGGCACGGACCAGCCGCCGATCGGCACCGCCACCAGGCGCCACTCCCGATCCGGCAGGCGGATTGACAGGCCGGGGGCACCCGCGAAGGTGGACCGATCGGCCCGACTGCCGTCGACCCGCTCGCCGCGGTGATCGACGAGGATCCAGTCGATCCCCGCCATCTCGTTGAGCCGGGCATCGACCAGCACCGCCGGGAGGTCGAGCACGACCGCCGCGACGACGGACGGGCTCCCCATCGGCAGCGGCACCGCCAGGCGCCCGATCAGTCCGCGCCCGCCCTGGTACAGGGCGGTGGGGCCGGAGAGGACGATGCCGGGTTGCTCCATCGCCCGGCGGAGGTCACCCGAGATCTCGGGGCGCGGGTCGTTGAGGAGGTCGCGACCCATCGCGGCCTCGTTGCCGGCGCGCGGCCAGGTATGGCGGATCCGGCCGTCCACGACATACTGGATCGAGCGAACGCCGACCGGATTCCCCTGGGCGATCTGCGCGGAGTAGCGATCGAACCCCTGATCGAGCGCCGGATCGTCCCAGTGCGTCTTGAGGTACGCTGCCACGCCCTGCAGCAGGGCCATCCGCTGGTTGATCGCGTTCTGCAGGTTCGCCCGGTACGGCGAGAGCTCCGTGACGACATTCCCCTCGGCGATCCGGCGCGCGTTGCGCGCCGACCAGTGATCGACGACCACCGCCGCGGCCAGGCTCACGACGAAGACCACGGCCGCGACGAAACCCGGGGTCAAAGCACGAACCCCCCGCCGCCGATCGCGGAGGGGGGCTGGAGCGGTCGCTTCGCCGACCGTGGACATCGGCTACAACGCCCGCACTGCCAGCGTTGCGTTGTGGCCACCGAATCCGAACGCGTTGGACAGCGCGACGTCGATCGCCCGTTCGCGCTTGACGTTCGGTGCGCAATCCAGGTCGCACTCGGGATCGGGCGTCTCGTGATTGATCGTCGGCGGGATCACGCCGTGCCGCGCCGCGAGCAGCGCGACGCAGAACTCCAGCGCGCCCGCGCCACCGAGGAGGTGCCCCGTCATCGACTTGCTCGAGCCGAAGACGAGGTTCCGGGCGTGGTCGCCGAACACGGCCTTCACCGCCTGCGTCTCGGCGATGTCGCCGAGCGGCGTCGACGTGCCGTGGGCATTGATGTACCCCACGCGCGTCGGGTCGATGTTGCCGTCGGCGAGGCACATCTTCATCGCCCGCTGGGCACCCTCGCCCTCGGGGGCCGGGGCACTCATGTGGTAGGCGTCGCCCGAGAGTCCGTAGCCGATGACCTCGCCGAGGATCGTCGCCCCGCGCCGCTCCGCGTGCTCGAGCGACTCGAGCACCACCGCGGCGCCGCCGTCCCCGAGCACGAAGCCATCGCGGTCCTTGTCGAACGGACGCGAGGCGCGCGCGGGATCGTCGTTGCGGGTGGACATCGCCTTCATGTTCGCGAAGGCCGCGACGGTGAGGCCGGTGACGGCGGCTTCCGAGCCGCCGGTGACCATCGCGTCGGCCATCCCCTCGCGGATCATCCGGTAGCTCTCGCCGATGGCGTGGGCGCTCGACGCGCAGGCCGAGACCGGCGCGAAGTTCGGGCCCTTGAAGCCGTAGCGCATCGAGACGAGCCCGGGCGCCATGTTCGGGATGAACATCGGGACGAAGAACGGCGAGACGCGGTCCGGCCCCTTCTCGACGAAGGCGCGGCAGTTGTCCTCGAAGGTCTGCATCCCGCCGATGCCGCTGCCCATCACGACGCCGACGCGATCGGCGTCGACCTTCGCGGCATCCAGCCCCGCCATCGCGACGGCCTGCGCGGCCGCGGCGATGGCGTACTGGGCGTAGAGGTCGAAGCGACGGGCTTCCTTGCGGTCGATGTATGCGACCGGGTCGAATCCCTTCACCTCGCACGCGAACCGGACCTGCTGGTTCGACGCGTCGAACTTGGTGATTGGCGCCGCGCCGGACGTGCCGGCGAGCAGGTTCGCCCAGGTCTCCTCCACGGTGAGCCCGACGGGCGTCACCAGGCCGAGGCCGGTTACGACGACGCGGCGCGTCACGTCACTTGCCCAGCTTGTCGTGGAGGTACGTCAGCGCGTCGCCGACGGTGCGGAGCTTCTCCGCCTCCTCGTCCGGGATGTCGATGTCGAATTCCTTCTCGAAGGCCATGACGAGCTCGACGGTGTCGAGCGAGTCGGCACCGAGGTCCTCCATGAAGGACGCCTCGGGGGTGAGCTTCTCGCGCTCGACGCCCAGCTCCTCGACGATGATGTCCTTGACCTTCTCCTCGACTGCGCTCATCTGGTGCCTCTCACGCGTTGGTGGTGTGGAACTGCGCCCCGCTCAACTGATCATTCCGCCGTCGACCACGAGCACCTGCCCCGTGACGTAGGCCGCAAGATCGGAGGCCAGGAAGAGCACGGCCCCCGCAATGTCCCCCGGCGCGCCAAGGCGGCCGAGGGGAATCGACTCCAATAATGCCGCCCGGGTGGCCTCGGGCAAGGCGGCCGTCATGTCGGTCGCGATGAACCCGGGCGCGATGCAGTTGGCCAGCACCCCGCGCGCGGCGTACTCCTTCGCGACCGACTTGGTGAACCCGATCAGGCCGGCCTTGCTGGCGGCGTAGTTCGCCTGCCCCGCATTGCCGGTGATGCCGACGACGCTGGTGAGGTTGATGATGCGGCCGCTGCGGCGC
This sequence comes from Gemmatimonadales bacterium, assembly GCA_035712665.1. Lineage (GTDB taxonomy): Bacteria > Gemmatimonadota > Gemmatimonadetes > Gemmatimonadales > GWC2-71-9 > Palsa-1233. The sequence goes on along the minus strand of DASTAN010000129.1, from coordinate 4,574 downwards.
TTCATCATCCCCTTGATCACGGCCTGCGTCGCGACGAACGCGCCCTTGAGGTTTGCGTTCAGCACCTCGTCCCAGGCCGCGTCATCCAGCCGCAGGAGGAGGTTGTCGCGCGTGAGGCCCGCGTTGTTGACCAGGATGTCGATCGGACCGAGGGCCGCCTCCGCGCCGGCGATCGCGGCGCGGATCGAGGCCGGGTCGGTGACGTCGCAGCCGAAGCCGCGCGCCCGCTCGCCGATCTCGCCCGCGACCGCCTCGGCCTGGCTCGCCTGGCGCCCCAGCACGGCGACGCTGGCGCCCGCCGCGTGCAGCGTCTCGGCAATCGCACGCCCGATGCCGCGCGTGCTCCCGGTGACGAAGGCCACCTTCCCGGTGAGGTCGATCCCGATCGTCATGCGGCGAGGAAGGTGTCGAGGTCCGCGACGGTGCCGAGCGGCGTGCATCGCGCCTCGGGGGCGATCCGCTTCAGCAGCCCGGTGAGCACGCTGCCCGGGCCGATCTCCAGCCAGCGCGCCTCGGGCCAGCGGCCCGCGAGGCGACGCATCGACTCGACCCAGCGCACCGGCGCGGTGAGCTGCTCCCCGAGGAGCTGGCGCGCCTCGCGGGTGTCGTGGGCGAAATCGGCGGTGGCATTCGCGACCACCGGAAAGGTTGGCGTCCCGAACGGCGCCACACCCAGCGCCTCGACCAGCCCCGGGACCGCGGGCTCCATCAGCGGCGAGTGGAAGGCGCCGCTCACCTTGAGCGGCAGCACGCGCTTCGCCCCGGCCGCCTTGCAGAGCTCGCCCGCCCGCTCGACCGCGGCCGGGTCGCCGGAAATCACCGTCTGGTCCGGCGCGTTCTGGTTCGCGGCGACGGCTACCCCGAGCCCCTGCGCGGAGGCCCCGGCACACGCGGCCTCGACCTCGGCGGTGCCGAGGCCCAGCACGGCGGCCATCGCGCCCGGGCGCGCACGCCCGGCCTCGTACATCAGCGTCCCGCGTCGGCGGACCAGCACCGCGGCATCCGCCGCACCGAGGGCACCGGACGCGACCCACGCACTGTACTCGCCGAGCGAGTGACCGGCGGCCGCGACGACTTCCCCGAGCGCGGGGCGGATGACGCTCAGCACCGCCGCGGAATGGGCGAGGATCGCCGGCTGCGCGTTGTGGGTGAGCGTGAGCTCGTCCTCCGGTCCCTCCCACATCAGCTGCGTGAGCGGCGTGCCGAGCGCCTCATCGATGAGCTCGAGGGTCTCGCGGGCGACCGGGAAGCGCTCCGCGAGATCCCGGGTCATCCCGACCTTCTGCGACCCCTGACCGGGGAACAGCAGGATCGTCACCACCGGAGCACCACGCTGCCCCAGGTGAACCCGGCGCCGAAGGCCACCAGCATCACGATCATCCCCGGCTTCAGGCGACCTTCCTGCTGCGCCTGCACCAGCGCGAGCGGGATGCTCGCGGACGAGGTGTTGCCGTAGCGGTCGAGATTGACCATCACCTTCTCCATCGGAATCTCGGCGTGCTTGGCCGTCGCCTCGATGATCCGCAGGTTGGCCTGGTGCGGCACCAGCAGGTCGATCGCCTCGGGGGGCATCCCCGCACGCCGGATCGCCTCGTCGGTGCTGCGGCTCATCGCGAGCACGGCCGCCTTGAAGACCTCGCGCCCCGCCATCCGCATCAGGTGGCGCTTGTCGCGCAGCACGTCCTCGCTCACCGGATCGGCCGCGCCGGCGCCCGGGATGTAGAGCAGGTCGGCGAGGTCGCCGTCGGCACCGAGGTACGCCGCGAGAATCCCGCGATCGCTCCCCTCGGGGGCGCGCTTCAGCACGCAGGCGCCGGCGCCGTCGCCGAAGAGGATCGCCGTCGAGCGGTCGGTCGGGTCGGTGATCGTCGAGAGCTTCTCGGCCCCGATGACGAGGATCGTGTCGCCCTGATGCGTGGCCATCAGCCCCTGCGCCACCGTCAGCGCGTAGACCCAGCCCGGGCAGGCCGCCACGACATCGAACGCCCACGCGTTCTTCGCGCCGAGCGCCGACTGGAGGTCGCAGGCCACCGACGGGAGGCGACGATCGGGCGTCACGGTGGCGAAGACGATGCCGTCGAGCTCCTCGGCCGTGACGCCGGCCTGGGCCATCGCGTCGCGAGCGGCGACGAGCGTGTAGCTCACCAGCGATTCGTCGGCGCGGGCGATGCGGCGCTCGCGGATCCCGGTGCGCTCGACGATCCAGGCGTCGTTGGTGTCGAGGGTGCGCTCGAGATCCTGGTTGCTGAGCACGCCGGCCGGGGCGGCCGCGCCGATGCCGGCGATGTACGCCAGCGGCTTCGCGTCGAGGACGCTCACGACTCCGCCTTGTGACCGGAGAGGGCGAATTCCGCGGCGATGTGCGCACTCAGGTCGCCGCGCACCGACTCCACGGCCTTGCGGATCGCGTTCTTGATGGCGTTCGCCGACGAGGAGCCGTGGCAGAAAACGGGCACGCCCTTGACCCCGAGCAGCGGCGCGCCGCCGTACTGCGAATAGTCGAGGAAGCGCATCAGCGGCTGCATGTCGGGATTGGTGAGGAGGGCCGGGCTCTCGCGCTTCATCAGGTTGCCGACCAGCTTGCCGATCGACTCGTAGAACTTGAGCACGATGTTCCCGACGAAGCCATCGCAGACGACCACGTCGATCCGCCCGTGCACCGGGTGCGGGACGACGACATCGCGCCCCTCGATGTTGCCGACGTAGTGGAGCCGCTCGTGGGCCTTCAGGGCCGCGTGCGCCTCGCGGGCGATGGCGTTCCCCTTCTCGTCCTCCTCGCCGACGTTGAGCAGCCCCACGCGCGGCTCGGTGCGGCCGAGGACGTCGCGCATGTAGATGCTGCCGAGGTAGGCGAAGTTCACCAGCTCCTTGACGGAGCAGTCGACGTTGGCCCCGGCGTCGAGCAGCAGGATCGGCCCCTCGGCCGCCGGCAGCAGCGAGGCGACGGTGGCACGGTCGACGCCGTCGTGGAGCCCGAGCACGATGGTCGACGCGGCGAGGCAGGCGCCCGTGTTGCCGGCCGACACGAACGCGTCGGCGTGGCCGTCACGATGGAGCCCGAGCCCGACCACGAGCGAGGAGTCCGGCTTGCGGCGCACGGCCTGCAGCGGCTTCTCGCCCATGCCGATCACCTCGGGGGCGTCGACGATCTCGAGGCGCGACCGATCGAGCTCCGGATGCCGCGCCAGATGCTCCTCGATCGCCTCGCGGCGACCGACGAGCACCAGCGTGAAGTCCGGGTCGAGCTCACGCAGGGCGAGAGCCGCGCCGTCGACCTCGGCGGCCGGGGCGTGGTCTCCGCCCATCGCGTCGAGCGCGATGCGGATCACGGCTTAGTTGTCCTCGACCTCGAGGCGCTTCTTCCCGGCGTAGTATCCGCAGGACCCGCAGACGCGGTGCGGAAGACGCGGGCTGCTGCAGCGCGGGCAGGCCTGGGTCGGGATGCCCTTGGCGGTATGATGCCCACGGCGCAGGCGCTTGCGGGACTTGGAGAGCTTTCGCTTCGGAACGGCCATCGGTGCCTCAGTTGGTCGAGCCGACCGCGCACCCGCACGGACCGGCGTTCAAGTCTGCCCCACACGTCGGGCAGAGTCCCTTGCAGTCGGGTCGGCAGAGCGGAAACGCCGACGCCAGCAGGGCTACCTCTTCGCGCACCGCGACCGCCACGTCCAGCGTGGCGGCATCGGCCGCGAGTTCGTACACGCCCGGGTCATCGAGCAGCTCGGGATCGCTGGAGAACAGCACATCCACGTCGCCGTCGACCACCTGCTCCACCGGCTCGAGACAGCGGCGGCATTCGCCGGCCACCACCGCGTGCACGTGACCACGCCAGAGGTAGTTGTCCCCCTCCGTGGCCTGGAGTCGTCCCGACACCTCCACCGGGCCCGTGAGCGCCAGATCGAGCCCAGCGAGGGCAGGATCCTCAGGCGCCAGGGCCCCGGTGGTCTCGACCGGCCCCTGCTGGAGCTGTCGAAGGTCGATACGAAGCATAGCCCTCAAATGTACCAGCCGGGGCCGCCCCGGGTCAACCGGTCAGGCGACCCCGAGGACCGCTAACTCACGCTCCGGGAAGAAGAAAGCGATCTCGCGGGCGGCATTCTCGTCCGAGTCCGACCCGTGCACCGCATTCTTCCCCTTCGACTCCGCGAACCGCTTCCGGATCGTCCCCTCGGCCGCCTCGGCCGGGTCGGTCGCCCCGATCGCCGTCCGCCAGGCCGCCACCGCGTCCGGCGCCTCGAGCACCAGCGCCACCACCGGCCCCGAGCTCATGAACTCCACCAGCTCGCCGTAGAAGCCCCGCTCCCGGTGGACGGCGTAGAACGCCTCCGCCTCGACCCGGGCCAGCCGCGTCATCCGCATCGCGCGGATCGCGAACCCCGCCTGCTGCACGTGCGCCAGGATCGCCCCGGTGTTGCCGGCCGCGACCGCATCGGGCTTGAGCATGGCGAAAGTAAGATTGCCTGCCATTGCATGAATTCCTGAAGAAAGAGTGCCTTAGGCCGCAGGCCGTAGGCCTCAAGGGAAGTCGCCTTCTCCCTGAGGCTTACGGCCTGAGGCTCACAACTTACTTCAAC
>DASTAN010000128.1:0-27188 GCA_035712665.1 Gemmatimonadales bacterium | reverse complement strand
GCCTGGGAACATGAGCGTGGCGTTGCTGACCAGATGACGATTGGAGACAACCCGTGACCAGCCTGATCGCCCGTGTAGGGGAGATAGTACGGACGCCGATATTCCCCGTGATCGTGGTTGGTCTCTGGGCATTCCACTTCTTTGTGAGGGTACTGCCGAGGGCCTCGACGGGCGACTCTCGCTCCGTGCCACTCTCGGCAATTCTCTCGCTCGCATTCTTTGCCCTTCCAGTGGCGCTCGTCGTAACCAACGCGCTGATGAAGATTCGACATCGGAAGTGAAGAGACACGACCCGTGACCGTTGGCAAGGCCGAACCGGTGAGAATGGATCTCGGTTCGGCCCTACTGCGGGGTGTGCAGCCTGCCGTCACTGAGGCGCAATCTTGCCAGATGCGACTACCTCTCATGGCGATCAGAAGCGGACACGGCGACCGTGCTTCCCTCCTGACCCATGACCCGACACCCCTCACCCCTGTTTACCATTCACCATTCACCGATCACCTCACACCCTTCCGCCGGCTCTCGAGACATGCTGTCCACCGACCCGTCCGTCCGCCGCGCCTACGCCGCCGATGCCTCCGGGCTCACCCTCGTCCCCGACGCGGTGGCGCGGCCCACGAGCGCGGCCGAGGTTGCGGCGCTGATGAAGGAGGCCGCGGCGAGCGGCACCTCGGTGACCGCGGCCGGCGGGCAGAGCTCGATGACCGGCGGCTCGATCTGCGATCACGGCATCCTGCTGTCGCTCCGCGGGATGGACCGGATCCTCGACCTCGATCGCGCCACCGGGCGCGTGCGCGTCGAGCCGGGCATCGGCGTCGCCGACCTGAAGCGTCGCCTCGCCACCGAAGGCCTGCTCTTCGCGCCCGACCCGACCAGCGAGGAAGAATCCGCCCTCGGCGGCGCCATCGCCTGCAACGCGTCGGGTGCCCGCTCGCTCCGCTACGGCGCCACGCGTCGCCACGTGACCGGCCTCACCGTGGTGCTCGCCAACGGCGAGACCGTCGAGCTCCGCCGCCCCGCCCTCGAGAAGAACACCGTCGGTTACGCGGCCGTGCACGATCCGGTCGACTGGTTCATCGGCAGCGAGGGGACGCTTGGCATCGTGGTCGCCGCCGAGCTCTCGCTGCTGCCGCTCCCCGAGCGGGTGACCGGCCTCGGCATCCCGTTCCCCAACGAGGCTGACGCCTTCCGCTTCGTCGTCGCGGCGCGCGAGGGAATGCGCCAGGGCACCGTGGCGCCGCGCTGCCTCGAGTTCCTCGATGCGCGGGCACTCGAGCTGGTGCGTGCCGGTGACGGTGGGGCGCAGTGGAGCGGCGAGGCGTTCATCTACACCGAGGAAGAGCACCCCGGCGATCGCGACCTCGACTTCGACGCGTGGCTCGCGCTGGCCGAAGCACACCACGCCGCAGTCGACGACATCCTCGTCTTCGATGATGACGCGAAGATCCGCACCGCGCGCCTGCTCCGGCACGCCGTCCCCGCGACGATGGCCGAGCGCGGCAATGCGTTCGGGCCGGCGGGCGGTCGACGCATCGGCACCGACTGGGCGGTGCCGTATCCGCGCCTCGCCGAGGCGTTCGGCATCGCGCGCGAGGCGATCGCGAAGCACGGACTGCCGCATCCCGTCACCTACGGCCACGCCGGCAACGGGCATCCGCACATGGATTTCGTGGCGCACGATGGGGACGAAGCGCATCGCGTCGAGGCGGCGATCCGCGAGACGCTCGAGCGGGTGATCGCGATGGGCGGGACGGTCGCGGCCGAGCACGGGATCGGCAAGATCAAGCGGCAGTGGCTGCCGCTGCAGCTGGCGCCGCATCAGCTCGCGGCGCAGCGCGCGCTCAAGCAGGCGCTCGACCCGCAGGGGCTCCTCGCCCCGGGGAACGTGATGGCCTGAGGCGCGTCGCGCCTACTGCTTCACCACCGCGAGCAGTCCGCTGCGGAGTGCGTGCCACATGAATTGCAGCAGCGTCTCGCCCGGCGTCCAGCGGTGCGCGATCGGGCCGACCCGCGTGCCGTCCTTCGCGCCGGGTCCGTTGTCGCTCCGCAGCACCAGCTCATTCGCCGCGAGCGCGGCGACCGCGCGCCGCAGGCCTTGCAGGATCCCCGTCCGCGCCACTCCCGGCGTCTCCACGCGCAGCCCCTCGTAGGTCGGCACCACCCGCCCGCGCGCGACCCCATCGGTCACGGTGGCGTCGAAGCGCACGCTGCGCACCGTCCCTTCCGTGAAGCGCACCGGCGTCGCCCCCTCGAGGAACGGGTTGAGCGCGGCCGCTGGCATCGCCCCAAGGCGCCCTTCGAAGCGCATCGCGAAGCGTGGCGCGAGCAGCGGCAGCGTGGCCTCAAGCGTGAACGGTGCCCGGCCCATCATCCGCGCAGTGATCGTGGCGACCAGCGGGGTGCTGTCCGTCATCCGTGCGGGGTCGGTGCTCAGGTTCACGAGACGCGCCTCGAGCGCATCGAGGCGGAGCACCCCGGGCGCCTTGGCCCCCACCGCACGCTCGCGATACTGTGCCCGACCCCGCACGACGACGGTGTCGAGCTGCAGCTCGAGTCGCTGCGCCACGATCCACCCCTGCGGCGTCCGATGGCGCGCGCGCACCCCGCGACTCGGCAGCCGCTTGTCGGTGTAGACATCGAGCGCCACCCCGTGGAGATCGGCACGCGTCGCGCGGATCGCACCGCGTCGCATCCACGCCGCCGTCTCGATGCCCGCGAGACGCATCGAGTCGACGGCGAGCGCCAGCCGATCTGCGCGCGACCGTCGTGCCCGCACGAAGGCCGCATCCGTGCCGACGTGCCCGGCGCGGAGCGAGTCGAGCCGCACCACGCCTCGCGCCACGGCGACATCCAGCAGCCCCACCGCCACGCGCTGATCGCCGACGGTCCGCAGCACATCGCGGAGCGCGATCGTCACCTCGCCAAGCGGGGCGCGACCGTTCCAGGTGGCGGGCTCAGGGCCGGTCACGAGGCCGTTGATCGCGAGTGCGCCGATCGAGGTCGTCGTCGTGTCGCGACCGCGCACTTCGGTGATCCGGGCGTCGCGCACGGCGAAGTGGCGGAGCGTCATCCGCCGGTCGATTGCGCGCACCGTCCGTTCCAGCGTCCAGCGCGTGGCGGAGGTGTCCGCTGTGGTCGTCGGCACGCCGGCACTTGGCGCCACCGTGATCCGCACGCCGCCGAGGCGCACGGAGTCGGCCAGCGCGTCGCCGCGCGCGAGGAACGCGGCCCAGTCGACGCCGTCGACGCGCAGCGAATCGAAGGCCAGCTCGGTCAGGCCGAGCGAGTCGGTGAACGGTCCGGGCAGCGGACGCCAGGCGAGGCCGCGGAGCAGCAGGTCGCCGGTGACGAGGTCTGCGCGCAGCACGTCGAGCGCCAACTGGTCGTTCGCCTCGCGCGCCCCGCGGAACGCATCGAGTGCGACCGCGATGTTGCGCGCGAAGAGTGGGCGACGTTCGGTGCGTGGCTGGTCGGGGTCGTAGCGCACATCGTCAAGCTGTACCGCGAGGCGATCGAAGGCGACCGAGGTGCGCCGGCCACTGCGACCGGTCAGGCCGAGCGCGACTTCGACCGCGGGAAAGACGATCGAGTCGAACTGCACCGTCGGGACATCGCGCGAGAGCTGCAGGTCATCGCGCAGGACGAGGAAGCCGCCGCCACCCGCCGCGCTGTCGCGTGGGGCAGGCACCTCCGAGGCCACCATCACCGAATCGCAGCCGGCGCGTGCCACGTGCAGGCCCTCGCGACGACTGAGTCGCGCGAGGTCGACGCCGGTCAGCGCGCAGCGATGCAGCCGCACGGTCAGCGCGGGCAGCGGCGTGGCGCGACGGAGGTTGGCCGCGGCATCGGTGAGGACGAGAATGGTGTCGATCCCGATCCGCCTCGCGTCCGCATCGACCTCGATCGGCGACAGCGTGATCTTGTACACTCCGTCGCTGAGGCGTGCGGTCTCGTTGACCACCCAGCGACGCACCACCGGGTCCGCGATCGTGACCGCCCGCATCCCGAGATCCCACCGCAGGTACCACGCGAGCGCGGCGAGCACGACGAGGAGCCCGATCCCGATCGGGACGAGCCGGCGGCGCAGGATTGCTGGTGGCGCGGTGGGGGCGGTGGGCATCCCTCAAGCTCACGGTGCTGCAGCATCGGGACAAGCCACGACCGCCGCGGCCCCGGTGTGGCGGCGGACCGTGGCGTGCACTCTGCACTCGGCGTGGTACCGGCCGTCACCGTACCACGCAAGTCTCTGTGCCACAGCGAGTTATGGCATGTGCATCGCTCGGCCCGTCGCTTGCCCTTCACCAGTGAAGCGCCGCTGCCCCCCGCGGCATCCTGAACGGACGACTGGATCGCGATGCATCAGGACGTGGATCACCTGCACCTGGACCGCCTCCGCGCGCTCGCCCGGCTGGCCGGCGGCCTCTCGGCCGACCTCGGCCCGCTGGTCGACGATGCGCTCGCCGGACTCCGGCTCGTCGAGGCCCGCACGACCCTCGCCCCGGAGGCCGCCGAGCCGCTGGCCGAGGCACGCGAGGCGCTGGTGCGGGCGGCGGCGATCACGCGGCAGCTCGCGGGCTTCGGTCGCGAGACCGCCGTGCGCGCCCGCCCGGTGTCGCTCGAGGCCGTGGTCGGGCGCCTGCGCCCGGTCATCGCGCGACTGGTCGGCCCCTACATCGACCTCGACGTGCGCGCCGCCGAGCCCGCCGCGTGGCTCCTGGCCGACGGCGGCGATCTCGAGCAGGTCCTCCTCCATCTCGTCGTCAACGCGCGCGACGCGATGCCGCTCGGCGGCTCGCTCGTCATCGAGTCCACCGTGCGCGACCTGGTCGAGCCCGCGGTGCATCGCTTCGGGATCGTGCCGCCGGGGCGGTGGAGCGTGCTCACGGTGCGCGACAGCGGTGCTGGGATGCCGCCCGAGGCGCTGGCCCATCTCTTCGAGCCGTACCACACGACCAAGGGTCCGGGGATGGGCTCGGGGCTCGGACTCGCCACGGTCTTCGGCGCGGCGACCCGGGCCGGCGGGCAGGTCGCGGTCACGACGGCCGAGGGCGACGGGACGACCGTCGAGGTCTGGTTCCCCTGGCACCGCACGCACGACACCGATGCCGCGCTTCCCGAGGCGGTGCTCGTGGTCGATGACGATGCGTGGATGCGGACCGTCGCGGGCCGGGCGCTCCGGCGCGAGGGGTTCGGCGTCCTCGAGGCGTCGCAGGGGAGCGAAGCGCTCGCGCTGCTCCGCGACGTGGCGGGGCAGCACGTCGGGGTGATGCTGACCGACCTCCGGATGCCCGGGCTCGACGGCGTGGCCCTCGCCGAGGTGGTCCGCCGCGAGCGACCGGGGGTGCGGATCGTGGCGATGACCGGGGCCGCGCCAGATGGCCAGGAGCTGGTGCTCGATCCGGCCCTGCCGCTGCTCCGGAAGCCGTTCTCCCGTGCGGCGCTGCTCGCGGCGATCGCGGCGGCCTGACCACGAGACTTGTCCACAGGGCGCGGCCGTTCGATGTTTGGGGGCTAGCTGCCGGAGCTGGTCCGGCGGCCCACTGGCCCGAGCCCGAGACGATCGATGAAGGCGAATGACATCCGCAAGGGGACCGTGATCTACTACGAGGGGAAGCCGCACCTCGTGATGGACTTCACCCACCGCACCCCGGGCAACCTCCGCGCGTTCGTGCAGGTGCGCCTCCGCAACCTGACCACGGGCACCTCGCTCGACCATCGCTTCTCGGCGACCGAGGTCGTCGACGAGGCGCGCCTCGACACCAAGGCGATGCAGGTCCTCTACGCCGACGCCAACGGCGTCCACGTGATGGACCAGGACACCTACGAGCAGTACACGCTCGACGCCGAGCTGGTCGGCGACGATGCGGCGTGGATGCTGCCGGAGATGACCTTCGACGCGGTGTGGCTGGAGGGGAAGCCGATCTCGTTCACGCTGCCGAAGTCGATGGAGCTCGAGATCGTCGAGACCGCGCCGGTGATGAAGACCGCGACGAAGAACGCCAGCAGCAAGCCGGCGATCCTCAGCAACGGCGTCACGATCCAGGTGCCGGAGTTCGTCGAGACCGGCGAGCGCGTGCGCGTCAATCCGAGCGAGCGCGCCTACATCGAACGGGTGAAGTGAGCCACCCGCGCCGCACGCGACATCACGCCGGGGGGCGGCCACTCGGTCGCCCCCTCTGCGTTGCGGCGTGGCTCGTGCTCGGCTTCGCGGCGCCGCTCGCCGCGCAGTCGCCGACGCACTCGGCGATCCGCTTCGGCATCGCCTATGCCGCCGCCACGCCGCGCGGCGGGTTCGCGACCTTCGCCGAGCAGCCCGCCGGCTTCTCGTCGTGGGTCACGCTGCCGCTGGCACGCGGCGCGCGCCTCGGGCTGCGCGGCGAGTTCTCGATCTTCACGATTCCCGAGTCCCGCGTGGTCGTGCCGGCCGACGGGCTCGACGACCTGACGGTCACGCTGCGCAGCACGGTCGGCTTCACCGGTGCGGGCCCGCGGATCACGCTGCCGGTCGGCCCGCTGGTGCTCGAGGCCTCGGTGATGGGCGGCCTCACGCGGGTGATCGCCGACGTCGCCGGTCAGGCCCGCGCGGGGGCACAGCGGGTCTCGGTCAGTGCCAGCGAATCCGAGAATGTCCTCGGGGCCAAGGGCTCGCTCGACTTCTACCTGCCGCTCGTCACGGGGCAGGGCGGCGCGGCGCTCGCCATCACCACGGGACTCGACTGGGCGACATCGGCCGAGGTCGGATTCGTGGAGTCCGGCGGGCTCCGCGTGGTCGACCAGTCGCGGCTCGAGGTCGCGACCGGTCGGGCCGCCGCCACCTATACGGCCTGGCGTCTCGGGCTGGGACTCTACTTCTGATGACACCGCTGCTGCGACGTCTGATTCACGCGCTCCGGCTTCGTTGCCCGCGCTGCGGCAAGGCCGGCGCGATGGCGACCTGGTTCCGGATGCATGAGCACTGTCCCGCGTGCGGCCTCGACTTCGACCGCAACGAGTCGGGCCATCAGGTCGGCTCGTATCTCGTCGCGATGATCGTGATCGAGCTGCTCTTCGTCGGGATCTTCGTCGCGATCCTCGCCGCGACCTGGCCCACGCCGCCGTGGGATGCGCTCGCCATCGGCGGGCCGCTGCTGATGCTCCTCGGCCCGCTGCTGCTCTTCCCGTTCACGAAGACGGTCTATCTCGCATTCGATTTGACGTTGAGACCGGACGAAGACGCGTGAGATGAGAGATCGGAGATCCGAGGATGCACCTCCGATCGCCGATCTCTGGTCTCTCCTCTCTGCTTACGGCCTGCCCGGCCTAGCTCCAGGTCCGCCAAAGCCCGGCCCCCGCTGCCCGCCACCGAACAACGGATTCGCCTGCAGGTTCGGTGTCTTCACGCTGTCCGGCAGCAGTGCCCACTGTGCGTCGGTGAGGATCGCCTTGACCGCCTGCAGTTCGGTGGTCTGGTTGCGGCGCACTTCCGCGAGGATCGGCTGCAGCATCGGGAAGAGGCGCTGCAGGTCGGGGTTCGTCCCCTGCTTCTCCATCTCGCGGCGCACCGAGTCGACCAGCGGCCGGAGGCGGAGCGCGGCCGAGTCGGCCAGCAGCGTGAGCTTCGCGACCTGCGTGCGGTCGAGCACCAGCGAATCCTTCCGCGCCAGGGCGGCCTTCGCCGGATGCGGCGCCACCGAGTCGAGGCGGCTCAGCAGCTGCTCGACGAAGTTCGGCTGGCCATTGCCGCCCTGCAGCGTGCGGCGGAACTCCCGCTGGCGGTCGAAGCCGATCGTGTAGCGCATCTGCACCGCGACCTGGAACGGCGAGCGGATCGCCGTGGCGCCGGCCCCCGTCGCGCCGAAGCGCTCGTTCACCACGTACTTGAAGCTGTTGGTCGCCGGATTGAAGCCGTTGACCTGCAGCAGCGTCGCATCCGGCCGCGCGAAGCCGCCCCAGCCCTTGATCCCGTCCGCGCCGTGGAAGAGCTCGTCGAGCCCCCCAAGGAGGTTGACGGTCGACAGCGACATCGTGAGCCGCTGGTCGAACATCGCCGGCCGCCAGTTGAGCTGCAGGTCGAGCGAGGGCTGCCACGGGCCGCGGCACGAGTTGCGCTCCGCGATCCGGCCGAGCTGCGAGACGACGCAGTCGCGGGCGCCGCCATCGAGCGAGGCAAGGAGACGCTCCATCCCGGCCGCCAGCTCGGGATCGGTCGCGGTCGTCGGATCGACGACGAGGGCGATGTCGTTGCCGCGCGAGCCGTCGCCGTTGATGTCGCCGCTCACGATCGGCGTGTACGGCGTGCCGGATGTCATTCGCCCGATCGCCGTGAGCTCGAGGCCGCCCCCGGGACGGAACGGCCAGGTGATGTTCGCCTGGATGTTGTGCCGCCGCTCGCCGCTCGCGGTGGCCCAGAGGAAGTCGTTCGGGTCGCCCGGCGTCGCGATGTTGCCGCCGAAACCGCCGCCCACGCCGCCGCGCCCGCCACCGAAGCCGCCACCGCCGCCGCCCGCGCCACCCTGGTCGCGCGACTGCTGCCACGTGTAGGAGAGGAGCAGCGTGGCCCCGCGCCGCGTGAACGCATTCACCGACGCGGTGAACTGCCACGTCTCGTTCTCGAGCGTGCTGATCACCTCGTTGACGCGGCCCCACGCCGCGTCCTGGCGCGAGGCGGCGAGCGGAACGGCACCGGTCGCCGGATCGATCAGGTCGGGCGTGGCGTAGACCGGCCGACCATCCGCCAGCGTGAACGCCGCCGCCGTGCGCAGGTTGCGGTCGAGGCTCGCCGACTGGGCCACGCCGCGCGTGTAGGACGCGTCGACGTTGAGGTTCCAGGTGTTCCAGAAGCGGCGCGAGACGCCGAGCGACGACCGCACGGTCCGCGGCGCCGAGTAGTCGCTGGCGTAGGTGGTCACGTTCGGGACGCCGGTGAGCACCGGGTTCCCGGGGGCGCCATCGCGGCAGCTCGTGGGGATCAGCCCGGGGTTCGCCGCGAAGGCGTCCCAGTCCGGGATCGGTGCCGCCGCTCCGGCGCACGAGAGCAGCGCCTCGGTGTTCGCGAGTCCCGACTGCGCCTGCGCCGTGCCCGGCAGCGTCGCGGGCATCGTGCCGCGGAAGACGCCGATGCCGCCGCGGATCGTGAGCGCCGGCGGGGCGAAGCCGCGCTGCGCCTGTCCGCGCTGCTCGGCCGCGGCGATCGAGTACGAGAAGCCGAGGCGCGGGGTCACGAACGTCTCGCTCGGCAGCACGTCGGTGCGGAGGCCGAAGCGCTCCTCCAGCGCGGCGTTGCGCGCCGGGGCGCCGCCGAACCACGACCGCTCGACGCGCGCCCCCAGCGTGAACTGCAGGTTGCCGGTCGGACGCCAGACGTCGCTCAGGTAGAGGGCGGCGTTGCTCGAGCGGCCGCCGCGGAGCGTCGGCTGCAGGGTCCGCGTGAAGAGCGCCGGCTGGTTGGCCTCGAAGTCGGCGAGCGAGTTGTACGTGTACGCGCCGAAGCGGTTGGTGGTGACGTCCTGCTCGAACTCCTGCGTGTTGAAGAGCACCCCGAGGCGGTAGCGATGCGCGGCACTCGGCGAGAAGAGCGACACCTCGTTGGTCAGCTCGACGCCGCTGTTCTCGGTGCGCTGCGGCAGGCCGGTGTTGCCGCCGAAGCCGAACGCGGTGATCGCGCGGCTCCCGTCCTCGAGCGTGGAGACGTTCTGCACCCGCCCGTTCGGCGCGGTGAGGAACGGCGACGACTCGCTCCGGTCCGCCGTGAAGCCGGCGCGGAACTCGTTGGTGATGCTCTCGCCCAGGCGCGAGGCGAGCGAGAGCGCCACGCCGCCGCCGCGCCCTTCGGTGTCGCCGCCGACCTGCGGCAGCTGCGTGCTGCCGATGCGCGTCGGGTCCGAGGCGTTGAGCCGGAGGTCGCCGCGCACGGTGAGGGTGTGGCGATCGGCGACGTTCCAGTCGAAGCGGACGAGACCGGTGTAGGTGTTGCTCGTGCGGTTCGGGTCGATGACGCCGGCGCGCGAGGTGAGGCCGGTCTGGCTCACGAGGTCGATGAAGCGCATCACCGAGTCCGGGCTCGCCCCGAGGCGCCCGGCAATCGAGGCATTGGCCGCGTCGAGCGTGGCGATCGGGGCCAGCGAGCGGTCGACCTGGAGCGAGCCGAACAGGAACGCCTTGTCGCGCACCAGCGGGCCGCCGTAGCCGAAGCCGAGGCGCTGCTGCGTCTGGCCGCGGGTGAAGACGTCGTCAGTGCCGCCGAAGGCGAGGTGGTAGTCGCGGAGGTTGCCGCTGACGGAGCCCTGCACGGCGTTGCTGCCGCCGCGCGTCGTCGCCGACACGAGGCCGCCGCTGAACTGGCCGCGGGCGACGTCGAAGGTGTTGGTGATGACGCGGGTGGCGCGCACCGCGTCCTGCGGCAGGGCCGAGCCGCCGAAGGAGAGGCCGTCGACCGTGTAGTTGTTGGCGGTGCCGCTCTGGCCCGCGATCGAGAAGGACGCCGCCGTCGAGTCGCTGCCGGGGGTCACGACCACGCCCGGGACGAGCGCGGCGAGGGCGGCGAGGTCCGAGACATCGACCGGGAGGCGGAAGGCCTGCTCGGCGTTGAAGTTCCGCTCGGTGCTCCCCGGCGTCGGGGCGTTGGCGCCCCCCGCGGGTTGGCGATTGCCGCGTGCCACCAGCTCCTGCAGCTGCACGGCGCGCTGGCCGAGCTTCACGTCGAGCATGATGCGGTCGTCGTCGCCCTGCCGCGAGACGTTGGCGATCCACGGCGTGCGGCCCACCATCGTCACGGTGACGCGGTACTGCCCGCCGCCATCGTTGAAGAAGATGGTGTAGCGGCCACGCGCGTTGGTGGTGGTCTTGCGGGTGACCTGCGTCTCGAGCGAGTAGGCCTCGACCACGGCCCCCGCGATCGGGGTGCCGGTCGTGTCGGTGATGGTGCCGGTGAGGACGTCGACGTTCGAGCCGGTCTGCGCCGCCGCCGTTCGGGTCGTCCCGGCGAGGGCGAGGAGCAGGGTGGCCAGGCCCGCGAGCCGGCCAAGCGTGTGGAGCCGCATCTGGGCATCCCGTGTTCAGGTGCATCGGTCCGGCGGGGCGGAATGCCCCATCGACCCTGCGGCTGATACGCCACGAGATCGGGAAACGTTGCTCCGAAAATCGCCGCTTAACGCCGGGCGCCGGCCTGCGTCTTGGCCTCCTTTCCCCGACCCCCCCGGTCCCCGGTCCCGGGTTACTCTTCCGGGATGACAATGCCCGGACGTGGAATGCAGATCGGTGGCCGGGGCGGCACCGGGGAGGGGCGGGGCGGTCCCCGCGGCACCGGCGAGGGAAAGCGGAAGATCAGTCGCGAGACCGCCTTCCGTGAGGCGCGCGAGCTGGTCCATCAGCATCGCGGTCGCCTCGCCCTCGGCTTCGGGATCATGCTGGTCAATCGCGCCGCCGGGCTGGTTCTCCCTGCCTCGTCGAAGCATCTCCTCGACACCGTCCTCCCGTCGAACGACCCGCGCCAGCTCACGGTGCTGGCGATCGTGGTCGCGGCGGCCACGCTGGTGCAGTCCGGCACCTCGTTCGCGCTGTCGCAGGTGCTCGGCGTCGCCGCACAGCGCGCCATCACCGAGATGCGCCGTCGCGTGCAGGCGCACCTCGTCCGCCTCCCGATCCGGACCTTCGACGCGACGCAGACCGGCATCCTCGTCTCGCGCGTGATGAGCGACGCCGAAGGGATCCGCAACCTCGTCGGCAGCGGGCTGGTGCAGCTGGTGGGCGGGGCGATCACCGCCACGGTCGGCCTCGGCGTCCTCTTCTGGCTCAACTGGCACCTCACCGCGGTGACGCTCGTCCTGCTCGGCGTCTTCGCGGTCGGGATGGGGATCGCCTTCACGCGGCTCCGGCCGATCTTCCGCGAGCGCGGCAAGATCAACGCGGAGGTCACCGGCCGCCTGGTCGAGAGCATCTCGGGCGTGCGCGTCGTGAAGGCCTACACCGCCGAGCGCCGCGAGACGCTGGCGTTCTCGCGCGGCGCGCATCGCCTGCTCCGCAACGTCGCCTCGTCGATGACCGGCGTGTCGGCCACCGCCGCGCTCTCGACCGTGGTGGTCGGCGCCATCGGCACGCTGCTCGTGGTGGTCGGCGGGCGCGACCTGATGCGCGGCACGATGACCGAGGGCGACTTCCTGATGTACATCCTCTTCACCGGCATCGTCGCCGCGCCGCTGGTGCAGATCGCCTCCATCGGCACCCAGATCACCGAGGCATTTGCCGGGCTCGATCGGATCCGCGAGCTCCTCGGGGTGACGCGCGAGGACGCCGAGGATGCCTCGCTCGCGCCGGTGCCGAGCGTCGCCGGCGAGATCGCCCTCGAGGGAGTCACCTTCGGCTACGACCCCGAGGCGCCGGTGCTGCACGACATCTCGGTCGTCGCACCCCGCGGCACGACGACGGCGCTGGTCGGCTCGAGCGGCTCGGGGAAGAGCACGCTGGTGTCGCTGGTGATGGCGTTCAATCGCCCCGATCGCGGCCGCATCCTCGTCGACGGGCGGGACCTCGCGACGATGCGCCTCCGCGAGTATCGCTCGCACCTCGGCATCGTGCTGCAGGACAACTTCCTCTTCGACGGCACGATCCTCGAGAACATCCGCTTCGCGCGCCCCGAGGCCAGCGACGACGAGGTGCGCGAGGCCGCGCGGATCGCCCACTGCGACGAGTTCGCCCTCGGCTTCAGCGACGGCTACGCGACGATCGTCGGCGAGCGGGGCGTGCGCCTCTCGGGCGGCCAGCGGCAGCGCGTGGCGATCGCGCGGGCGATCCTCGCCGACCCGGCGATCCTGATCCTCGACGAGGCGACCTCGTCGCTCGATTCCGAGAGCGAGGCGCTGATCCAGGACGGGCTGCAGCGACTCCGCCGCGGACGGACCACGTTCGTGATCGCGCACCGGCTCTCGACGATCACGTCGGCGGACCAGATCCTGGTGCTGGATGGCGGGCGGATCGTCGAGCGCGGGCGGCACGACGACCTGGTGGCGATCGAGGGCGGGCGGTATCGGGCGCTGTACGAGCGGCAGTTCCGGCAGGCGCTCGATCGCTACGTGAACCCCGGGGAGGAGCTCCCCGGGGCCGAGAAGGTGGTGCCGACGCGCTAGTAGCCGCCGACCTCGCGCAACAGGTCGGCGATCGCGGCGCGGCGGCGAAGCCGCTCGTCGAGCCCACCCATCGCGATCGGGAGCTCCTCGTCGGCGTCGTCGGCCTCGTCGCGCGGGACGGGGCGATCACCCCGCTCCAGGCGCCGCTGGCGCTCCTCTTCCTCGAACATCGCGTCGCCGAACATCGCGTCTCTCCGGGGCGGGCGTGTCGCGCCGGCACGCGTCGGGATGACACGGCCGTCAGGCCCCACGGCATGCTGCCTGAGCGGGGGCCTTCAGGAGAGGTATCGGTTCACGATCCGTGCCACACAAATCGGGGGCGTGGCGCGCCCCGCACGGCTCAGAGAGCGTCCAATCCCTCGACACCGAGGACGGGGTTCCAGCGAAGCAGTTCGTAGTTCGCGATCCCCTGCTGCCAGAAGGGATCGGCGTCGCGCACGCGGTCGAGGGCGCCGGGATCGCCGTCGGGGAGGCGGAGCAGCAGCATCCCCCCGGTGCGCGGGTCGAACGGCCCCGAGGCAAGCAGCGTCCCCTCGGCCCGGAGCGTGGCGAGGTAGGCGCGATGGGCCGGGGTGGCCACCTGGACGATCTCCAGCGGCTGGCGGTAGCGGATCAGCACGACGGCGTACATCTCATCCTCCCTGGGTGGCGGCCGCGACGCCGCGCTTGATGCGACCGAGGATCGCGGTGAGCCCCTGCGTGCGCATCATCCCGAGCGTCTCGCCGAGGGCGAGCCGATCGAGGAGGTCATCGGGCACCTCGGCCACCTCGCCCGGGCTCTTCCCGTTGAGGCGCGTGGCGAGCAGCGAGACGAAGCCGCGCACGGTCGGTGATTCGCGGGGGACGTCGGCGTGGATCGCGACCTGCCCCTGCTCGACGCCGATCCAGAGGAAGACCGGCGTCTGGCATTCGCTCACGCGGTGCGCCTCGCGATCGGACGCGGCTTGCAGGGCCGGGGGCAGGTCGGGCAACTTCTTCGAGTACTCGAGCAGCGTCTCGAGCCGTGTCGAGCGGTCGGCCGCGCGAAATCGCGTGATCAGGCTGTCGAAGACCATCGTTCTCTCTCCCGGGTCGGTCGCGATGCAATCTACTCCTGCCACGCCGCTCGTCTCCGCCGACGAGCTTGCCGCGCGCCTCGGCGATCCGTCGCTCGCGATCGTCGATGCCTCGTGGCATCTCCCGTCGGCGGGGCGCGACGCCGAGGCCGAGTATCGCACGGCGCACATCCCCGGCGCGGTGCGGCTCGACCTCGACCAGGTGGCCGATCTCACCAGCGACCTGCCGCACATGCTGCCGACGCCCGAGCGCTTCGCGCGCGCGATGGAGCAGCTCGGCATCGGCCGCGACCACGAGGTCGTCGTCTACGACACCAGCGGCGTGAACCTGAGTGCCCCGCGCGCGTGGTGGATGTTCCGCTGCTTCGGCCACGACCGCGTCCGGGTGCTCGACGGCGGCTTCCGCGCGTGGGCCGCGAAGACGCGCCCGATCCAGACCGGGACGACCCGGCGCAGTCCGACGGGCTACCGCGTCCCGCCCCGCGACGCGTCGCTGGTCGTCGATCGCGCCGGCATCGAGGCGATCCTCGCCGGCACGCGCGACGCCCAGCTCGCGGACTGTCGCGCCGCCGATCGCTTCGAGGGCCGCGTCGACGAGCCGCGGCCGGGGCTCGCCCGTGGCCACATCGCGGGTGCGAAGAACCTGCCGTTCGCGACGCTGACCGATCCCGAGACCGGCGCGATGCACCCGCCGCCGGTCCTTCGTGCCCTCCTCGCGGAGCGCGGCCTCGACCCCGCGCGCCCGATCGTCGCCTACTGCGGCTCGGGGACGAGCGCCTGCGCGCTCGCGCTCGCGATCGAGGTGCTCCGCGCCGCCGACCCCGCGCACGTGGGGCCGCCGGTGGCGATCTACGATGGGAGTTGGGCGGAGTACGGGAGGAGATCGGCGATCTGAGATCGGAGATCGGAGACGGCAATCTCGGATCTCCGATCGCTGATCACTCCTCTCGGCGAAGCCCGCACCTTCTCCCCGCCTCCTGCGCCGCCGGCCACGTCGGCGCGAGGCGCAGCGCCGCGCGGATGTCGTTGCGGGCCTGACGGCACGGCTCGCGGCGGGCGAGGGCGATGCGAATCGGATAGCTGAACGGATCGATGCGCGCGGCCCACGCGAGCTCGCGTCGCGCGCGACCATCGCCGGCGACGGCATAGGCGAGCGTCTGCTGCGCCGATCGCGCCGCGGCGAGCGCCAGCAGCGCGGCCGCGAGCCACGACACCACGCCGCGCGACGACACGTCGGGACTCGGCGGTGCCGGCGCACTCGACCAGCAGAGCGCCCCGACCGCGAGCGCCACCGCCAGCGTCGGCACCGCCAGCAGCAGCACCGCATCGAACAGCCCCGCCACCAGCGTCGCGGCCAGTACCGCTGCCAGCGTCGCCCCGGCAAGCCCGCGATCGCCGCCCGCGCGCACGCCGCGCCACGCCGCCCAGAGCAGCATCGCGCCGACGCCGAGCCCGGCGAGCAGCCCCGGAATCCCGCGCTCCGTGGCGAGGGCGACCCAGTCGCTGCTCGGCCACGGGTTCAGGGGGATGTCGTCGTTGAACGCCCAGGACGGATCGCTTGCCGGGGCCACGTCGCCGTAGCGCAGCGGCCAGTTCCCCGGGCCGACGCCGCGGAGCGGGTCTTCGGCGAGCAGGCGCAGCGAGCGGCGGTATTGCACCAGGCGACCCGCACCGCTCCCCTCGCGATAGTTCGCGACGCTGCCGAGCGTCTCGGCGTACGGTGCATCGCTGCGCCACGAGAGGTCGTTGGGAATCGCGATCGCCGCGACGATGCCGGCGAGCATCGCGACACCGACCCCGATCGTGCGACGGCGCGACACCGGCACCGCCCCGCGACGATGCGCGAGCCAGCCGGCCACGCCAAGCACGCTGCCCGCCGCGAGGGCGGCGAGCCACGCTGCCCGCGAGCGCGTGAGAACCAGCATCGAGACCATCGGGACGATCGCGAGCATCGCGACCACGGCGCGTGCGCCACGCTCGGCCGAGAGCGCGACCCACGCGGCGAGCGGGAGCGCGATCGCCATCAGGTGGCCGAGGAAGTTCCGGTTCCCGAGCGTCCCGCCGGGGGCGCGCGCCGTCGCGAAGAGTACCGAGTCGACGCCCTGCGCCTGCGCGAGGCCGGTGCCGGCGGCGAGCACGGCGGCCAGCACGATCCAGCGCACCAGCGCGACCCCGTGGCCTGCCGCCGCGACACGGCGTGCGGTCGCGAGTGCTGCGAGCCCGGTGACGGTGAGTGCCACGGCGCGAACGGCGAGGAACGGGTTCACGGCGGCAGTCGCGCTCACGAGCGACCACACCACGAGCGCGCTGCCCGCGATCACCAGGCCGCGCGCGGACGCGGGCCGCGCGAAGGGACGGGCGAGCACGACCGCGAGCCAGGTCGCGACGTGCACCACCGTTTCCTTCGGGAGCTGGTGCCGATCGAGATCGCTCGGCGCCGCGGGGAGGGCCACGAGGATCGCGCCTACCAGCGCCGCGCCAAGGAGGTGCGCCGCGGCCTGAACGGGCCAGCGCGCGACGGCCGTGGCATCGAGGCCGGCCGATGGGTCGAGGGGCGGGATGGTGGCGGTCACGGCGCGGGAACAATAGCGCACCCCCGAGGGTCGGGGGTGGGGGCTACATTTCGGCCTCACGGGAGGAGGGGAACGATGGCGGAGGGATCGGAGTTCGAGGGCGGCGCGTCACCGGATGGCGCCGGGCGTCCGGGGGCGGTGCTCGCCACCACCGACCAGCCCGTCACGCTCGCCGTGCGGGAGATCGAGGACGACCGGACCCCCGACGGGATGGCCTGCCTCGGCACCTTCCTCGATGGCGCCCTCGTCGCCCGGTGCGTCGTCCCGCCCGGCACCGCCGAATTCTTCGAACGGCACGGCGTCTTCGACGAGCCGCGCCAGCTGGTGCTCGCCGCCCGCGAGGAAGAGCCCGGGCTGCGCTGCGAGCTCTACGCGATCGTCCCGATGCCGCCGGAGCCGATCGACACCGGCGAGGACGACGAGGACAGCGAGGACGGGCGCGAGCCGTGGGCCGCGTCGGTGCCGAGCTCCTCGTACGAGCAGGCGGTGGCCGAGGCGGCGTTCGAGGACGAGCTCGACGAGGACGACCTCGAGGACGAGATCGCCGACGCGCTGCAGGCCGCCGCGGATGCCAACGGCGAGGACGAGGCCGACGCCGGTCCGCCGATGGCCGCCGTGCTCCTCGGCCAGATCGTCCGCTTCCAGAAGGATCGCAAGCACCCCGACTCGCTGCCGCTCGAGACGATCGACATCCTCGCGAAGATCGTCTCCGGCCGCGTCGTCGAGGTGGTCGACAAGGTACTCGAGGATCTCCTCGGCGAATGAGCCGGGGCGGAAGGAGCTGGTGATGACGCTGCCGATCACGGAACGCGGCTACGCGAACCCCGACGTCCTCGTGGACACCGCCTGGGTGTCGGCGCGCCTCGAGGATCCGTCCGTCGTGCTGCTCGAGTCCGACGAGGACCTGCTCCTCTACGAGACCGGGCACGTTCCCGGCGCGCGCAAGCTCGACTGGGTCGAGGACCTGAACGACGCGGTGGTGCGCGACTATGTCGACACCGCGCGCTTCCAGCAGCTCCTCCGCGAGCGCGGCATCCACGACGACACGACGATCGTGCTCTACGGCGACAAGAACAACTGGTGGGCGTGCTACGCCTTCTGGGTGTTCAAGCTCTTCGGCGTCCGCGACGTGCGCCTCATGGACGGCGGCCGGGCCCGCTGGATCCAGGAAGGGCGGCCGATGACCACCGACCGCCCGGTCGTCGCGCCGGGCACCATCACGATCGGCCCGCGCGACGACGCGGCGATCCGCGCCTTCCGCGAGGATGTCCTCGCGCACGTCGCGCAGGGCGGTCGGCTCGTCGATGTCCGCTCGCCCGAGGAGTTCCGCGGCGAGCGGATGCACATGCCCGACTACCCGAACGAGGGAGCGCTCCGCGGCGGCCACATCCCCGGCGCGCGCAACGTGCCGTGGGCGCGCGCGGTCGACCCCGAGACGCACTGCTTCCGCACCGCGGCGGAACTGCGCGCGATCTACGTCGACGAGCAGGGGCTCGATCCCGAGGCCGAGCTGGTGGTGTACTGCCGGATCGGCGAGCGCTCGTCGCACAGCTGGTTTGCCCTCACGCAGCTCCTTGGCTGGCGCAAGGTGCGCAACTACGACGGCTCGTGGACCGAGTGGGGCAACTCGGTGCGCGCCCCGATCGAACGCCCCTAACCTCCGAACGGACTCGCCTGATGATCGCGTACGAGATCTACAAGGTCATTCATCTCTTCTCGATGTTCCTGCTCTTCACCATCCTCGGCGGGATCGCGCTGCACGCGCTCAACGGCGGCACCCGCGAGACCAACCGCGGGCGCAAGCTGGTCGGCGCGCTGCACGGCATCGCGCTCTTCCTGATCCTGCTCGGCGGCTTCGGGATGCTCGCCCGGCTCGGCATCGTCCAGGGCGGACTGCCGGGGTGGATCTGGGCGAAGCTGGCGATCTGGGTGGCGCTCCCGGTGATCGGCACGATGCCGTACCGGAAGCCGGCGACCGCGAAGGCGGTGCTGCTCGCGCTGCCGGTGATCGGCGCGCTCTCGGCCTACTTCGCGATCTACAAGCCGTTCTGAGGCGCGGGCTCGCCGAGGAAGGCGAGCACCCGCGTGATCACCGCGTCGTCGCGCAGGACGGCGCGGTGCCCCAGCCCGGTCGTGCGATGCAGCACGGCCCCCGACCACGCCGCCACCAGCGCCGTCGCGTCATCGAGCGGCACGTCGGGATCGCCCTCGTCGTGGATCACCAGCCCCGGCACCGTGACCCGCCGGGCGGCGGCCGACAGGTCCAGGTCATCCCACCGCACCTTGATGCGCCGCTCCATGTTGCGGCGCATGTGCCCGAAGACGCGATCCGAGAGGCGGAAGACCTCGCGGAAGCGCGTCACCCAGCGCGTCACGTCGGCCGGGGCCGCGATCGTCACCGCGCGCGCCGCCGGCAGCCCGTGCGACAGCGCGAACACCGTCGCCGCCCCGCCGAGTGAGTGCCCGATCGCCGCGTGCGCCGGCCCGTGGGCATCGACCACCGCGCGGATCGTGCGCGCGAACTCCGGCATCGTCGCCCGCCAGCCGGTCGACGCGCCGTGTCCCGGCCCGTCGAACGCCACGGCGTGGTAGCCCGCCGCGACCAGCGCCTTCGCCATCGGGGTGAAGCGCCCGGCGTGGCTCTGCCATCCGTGCGTGAGGATCACCAGCGGCCCCTCGGTCGGCCCCCAGCTGTATGTCGCGATCCGCTGCCCGTGCACCCGGAGCTTCCCGCGCCGTGCCGTCGCGAGGAAGCGCGCCTCGGGCGGTCGCGGGGCCGGGCGGGCGGTCTTCACGAAGAGCGCCTCGGCCACGCGGGCGCCGGTGCGCGGCGCGAGGCGGCCCACCGCACGGAGGACGCGGCCGGTGGCGATGACGCGCGGATTCCGCGGGTCGAGCGGGTGCGTCTGGGTCTCGGGCGGTCGGGACGGGCTCATGCCGGAATCTAGCCAGCCCCCGGTCGCCTCCGGCGGGGCCCGGTTCTATCTTTCGGCCCATGTCCACTACCCATCCGACGTTCTCGCATCTCGCGCCGCCGACCGACGGCGAACCGATCACCCTGCGCGACGGGGCGCTGGTCGTCCCCGACACGCCGATCATCCCGTTCATCGAGGGCGACGGCACCGGCCCTGACATCTGGCGCGCCTCGCAGCACGTCCTCGACGGCGCCGTGCGGATCGCCTACGGCGGAAAGCGCCGCCTCGCCTGGTTCGAGGTCTACGCGGGCGAGAAGTCGAAGACCAAGTTCGACAACTGGCTGCCGGACGACACCATCACCGCGATCGGGCACTACCTCGTCGCGATCAAGGGGCCGCTCACCACGCCGGTCGGCGGCGGGATGCGCTCGCTCAACGTGGCGCTCCGCCAGCTGCTCGACCTCTACGCCTGCGTGCGCCCGGTGCGGTGGTTCACCGGCGTTCCCTCGCCGGTCAAGGATCCCGGCGCAGTGGACATGGTGATCTTCCGCGAGAACACCGAGGACATCTACGCCGGCATCGAGTATCAGGCGCACACCGACGGCGCGCGCAAGGTGATCGACTTCCTGCAGCGCGAGATGGGCGTCAAGAGCATCCGCTTCCCCGACTCGTCGGCGATCGGCATCAAGCCGGTGTCCGAAGAGGGGTCGAAGCGCCTCATTCGCGCCGCGATCGACTACGCGATTGCCCAGGGCCGGAAGAGCGTCACGCTCGTCCACAAGGGCAACATCATGAAGTTCACCGAGGGCGGCTTCCGCGACTGGGGCTACGAGCTCGCGAAGCAGGAGTACGGCGCGGTGGACTACGAGGGCGGCCCGTGGCAGGTGCTCCCGAACGGGATCATCATCAAGGACGTCATCGCCGACGCGATGCTGCAGCAGGTGCTGACCCGCCCGCGCGACTACGACGTGCTCGCCACGCTCAACCTGAACGGCGACTACATCTCCGACGCGCTCGCCGCGCAGGTCGGCGGCATCGGCATCGCGCCGGGCGCCAACATCAACTACGTCAGCGGCCACGCGATCTTCGAGGCGACCCACGGCACCGCGCCGAAGTACGCCGACAAGGACATGGTGAACCCCGGCTCGGTGATCCTCTCCGGCGAGATGATGCTCCGCCACCTCGGCTGGCACGAGGCGGCCGACCTCATCATCAAGGGGCTCGAGACGACGATCGGCCAGAAGCGCGTCACCTACGACTTCGAGCGCCTGATGGAGGGCGCGACGAAGTTGTCGTGCAGCGGCTTCGGCAATGCCGTCGTCGAGAACATGATCGCCTGAGCTTGATGTCCGACCTGACGGTGCCGACGGGGCGATTGCGCCCCGAGGATGATCCGGGGTGGGCCTCGTATGCCGAGACCCACCTGGTCATCCACGGTCCCGTGCCGCTCCGTATCGATCTGGCCCATCCCCCTGGCCCGCGCGAGATCGCGGGCCTCGTTGCGTCCGGGCTCCCGGGGACCTTCGGGCTGGTCACCCCCGAGAACCCGTTCGGTCACCCGGCCGACGCCGCGACCAACGCCACCCGCCTCCGCGACTTCCTCGCGGCCCTCGGCGCCGCGCCGCACGTGCGCGTCGACGGCGTCTCACCCGACGGCGCGCACGTCGAGCACGGCGTGGCGCTCCCCTGGCCGTGTGCGGCGGTCATCGCGCTCGCCGTGCGCTGGGAACAGTCGGCGATCTACTGGTTCGACGGCCACGCATTCTGGGTCGTCGGGGCACTCACCGACGCCGGGCCGTGGCGGCTGGGGACCACGGCATGAGCACGCGCGGCGGAATCGATCCGGCGGTGGCCAAGGTCCTCCGCAACTTCGTCAACGCCCTCGGCAAGGCGTCGATGTACCCGGCCGGGCACCGCTTCGTCGACGAGGCCGCCGCCACCTTTGCCGTCGATCTCGGCGTGCTGCTCGAGGAACGCGATGCCATCACTCTCGGTGTCACGCCGAAGGGGCTGCTGCTCGACGGCGGGCCGCTCGAGCCGCTGCCGGCCGCCCTGCGCCAGCTCGCGCAGCGGCTCCACCGCAAGAACGTCGGCACCATCCACTTCGATGCCGGTGTGCGCGGCGACGAGGTGAGCCAGATGCTCTCGGCCCTCGCGGCGGGCGATGCCGACGAGTCGATCGGCCGCGATGGCCTCCGCCTCCGGCACCTCCGCGTCGAACCGCTGGTGTACGACGTGCTCGCGCTCGCCACCGATGGCAGCACGGCGGAGGCGGAACTCGATGACGTCTTCTGGACGCGGCTGGTCGAGGCGGCGTTCGGGCGGCGGCTCTACGGCGATGAGGCGATCATCACCGCGCCGCAGGTGGCGGAGGCGATTGCGCAGCGCGCCAGCGAAAGTCGCGAGGGGGCGCGACGGGTCTACGAGGCGCTGGCCGGCTTCGCGTCGGCGCTCTCGGCCCGCGGCGATCGCGCACCGGGGTCGGCCCGCAAGCGCTTCGTCGAGATCCTCTCGGCACTCTCGCGCCCGGTCACCGCGAAGGTCGTTGCCGCGGCGCCGAGCACCGCGTCGCGTCGTCGCTTCCTCCGCGAGACGATCGCGCAGGTCTCGCCCGCGATGGTGCTGCAGCTGCTCGAGTCGGTGGCCGAGGCCGACGGCGAGCCGGTCTCGCCGCACCTGCGCTGGCTGCTTGGCAAGCTGGCGGGCGCGGAGGGGAACACCGTCGACGCGGGCGGCGCGTTCGCGACGCAGGTCATCGCGCTCCTCGAGCAGTGGGAGGGGATCGCGATCGACGAGACCAACGCCGCGCTCGACCAGCGCGGCGTCGCCGAGCCGCTGCGCACGCTGGCGGTCGGGCTCGAGGTCGGCCGGGCCACGCCGCCCGTGGTGCACGCGGCCGAGGCGATGGCCGAGGTCGGTCGCCTCCAGGACGTGCTGCAGCTCCTCGACGGACCGATCGGCACGACCGAGGCGGCGGCCACGATCCGTCGCGCGGTGCTCGACGAGGATCTCCTCCCCGGACTCCTCGCCGCCACGCCGATCGACTGGCCGCTGGTGCAGCGCATCGTGCACGACACCGGCGCCGCCTCGGTCGGCGTGCTGCTCGACACCCTCGACGGCGCCGACGATCGCAGCGTCCGCCGACGGGTGCTCGACCTGCTGGTCGCGATGGGACCGGTGGCCCAGGCCGACCTCCTCGCGCGTCTTGAAGGCGCGCCGTGGTACCTCGCGCGCAACATCCTCGTCGCACTCGGGCAGATGCCCGCGCTGGCCGATCCCGCGCCGGTCCTCCCGCTGCTCGCGCACGACGAGAAGCGCGTCCGGCAGGAGGCACTCAAGGTGTTGCTTCGGCAGCCGACGACCCGCGATCGCGCGGTGGCCGAGGCGCTCGAGGGCGGCGACCCGGCCCTGATCCGCATCGCGCTCGCGACGCTGGGCGACCGCTGTCCGCCGGAGCTCGTGGCGCCGGTGCTGCTGGCCCTCGCCCTCCCGGATGACGAGATCGTCCTTACCGCGATCCGCCTCCTCGGGGACAGCCCGAATCCGCTCGTCGTGCCGCGCCTGCTGGCGCTGGTGCGCGAGCGCGGCGGCCTGCTGCGCCAGTGGCGCCTGCTCCCGACGACGCCGGTGATGCTTGCCGCCCTCGAACTCCTCGCGCGCCGCTGGGCGTCGCATCGTCCGGTGATTCCCGTGATGCAGCTCGCGACGCGCTCCAACGACCCGCTGGTGCGCGCGGCGATCGGGAGGCCGCTGCGATGAGCGAGGCCGTTCGCTTCCTCCACGCCCTCGCGCAGGCGCTCAGCACGCTCGCGCTCTACTCGCCGGGGCACCCCGCCACGCACCGCGCCATCGAGACCGCGTGGCAGGCGCTGGCGACGCTGCTCGCGAAGGATCCGCAGGCGGTCTTCCTCTTCCTCGGCAGCGCGCCGGTGTACGACGGTCGCGCCCTCCACGAGCTCGGCAACTGGCCGTGGAGCGCGCGCCTCGCGCAGGCGGGCGTGCAGCGCGTCGAGTTCGACAGTCGCGCGACGCCGGCCGGGATGACCCTCCTCCTCGAGCGCCTCACCGCACGACTCGCGAGTGGCGCGCCCGAGGTCGGCACGGTGGAGACGGCGCTCGATGGCATCGCCTATGGCCCGGTGGCGGTGCAGGAAGTGCGGCTCGCTGTCGACGAGGAGGCCGCAACGGCCGAGATGCCGGTCGAGGGGAGCCAGGAGCTGTCGCTCCACCTGCAGGACGAGCTCGAGGTGATGGGCTACGTGCTGACCGAGGCGCGGGCGGGGCGCGTGGCGCGGGCGGAGGCCGAGGCGATCGTCCGCATCCTCGCGACGCATCTCGACATCCACGCGCTGCCGCAGGCGGCATCCCCGCCGGACGAGGCCGCCTATCACGCGGTGCACGCGGTCAACACCGCGCTGCTCACGATGGCGGCCGCGACCGTCGCCGGCGTCGACCGCCCCTCGCGCCAGCGCATCGGACTCGCCGCCCTCTTCCACGATGTCGGGATGGCGCGCCTCCCCGAGGCGCTCCTGCGCCGCGAGCAGCTGAACGACGTCGAGCGCGCGCAGGTGGAGACCCACGTGCAGCTCGGGGCCGAGCTGCTTCTCGGGTCAGGTGGGCGCGGCATCGAGCTCGCCGCTGCCGTCGCGTGGGAGCATCATCTCCGCCCCGACGGCACCGGCTATCCGAAGCAGCGCGTCCGGATGCCGCCGCACTGGGTGTCGAAGATGGTCGGCGTTGCGGGCACCTACGTGGCCCTGCGCTCGCCGCGGCCGTTCCGCGCGGCGTGGACCCCGGCGCGGGCCCTCGGCTATCTCGCCGAGGGCGCGGGGTCGGTGTTCGACCGCGAGTCGGCGATGCTCATCGCCGGACTGGTGCGCCCCACCTCGTCCTGAGCGGCGAGCACCGTCGCCGCGAGCCACGCGAACGCCAGCCAGAGCACGTCCGCCGAGAGGAGGTGCAGCAGCTGCAGCGGCACCGGCACCAGCGTGATCAGCGTCACCAGCCCGATCGACCACTGCACCAGCACCATCGCCGCGAGGGCGCGGCCGGCCCGCGCGACATCCGCGCTCTCCTGCCGGCGCGGCGCGAACCACCCCAGCAGCGCGAGGCCGGTCCCCAGCACCACGGCGAGCGTCGGATGCCAGATCCGGAGCCGGAGGAGCAGGTGCGACGTCGGGTCGAGATCCTGCGCGAGGCCGTGCGAGAGCGAGCGCGCGGGGAAGAGCGTGTCGCCGAGGGAGGCGATGGCGCCGGTCATCCCGATCGTCATCATCGCCAGCGCGCCGAGGACGATCCACCAGCCGTGCTGCCCGAGGCGCGCGCGCGACGGCGCGGAGCGGCCGGTGGCATACCATCCGGCCAGCCCGATCGCCGCGATCAGGAACTGGGTGTTGATGAGGTGGGCGCCCAGGGTGAGGGCGCGCGCCATCGAGTCGTTGTCGGCCACGAGCTCGAACTTCACCAGCCCCGCGCCGATCGCCGCCTCCAGCAGCATGAACCCCATCGCGGCCCACGTCGCGACGCGGACGCGATGCCCCGCAGGCCAGAGCCGCCGGGCCCACCAGAGCATCGCCACCACCATCAGCAGGGCGATGCCGCTCGTGGCGCGGTGGGTGAACTCGATGATCGTCTCGAGACTCGGGTCGCGCGGGATGACCTGGCCGTTGCAGGTCGGCCAGTGGCTCCCGCAGCCGGCCCCCGAGCCGGTGGCGCGCACGAAGGCACCCCACGCGATCACGGCGAGGTTGTAGCCCAGCGTGAGCCAGGTGAAGCGGGCAAAGCGGTCGGCGGCGGAACGCGTCGTGGCCATCGTCAAAAATAGTCCGCTCCCTTCCCGCCCGCCGGGCCGTGACGTAGCTTGCGGGATGCGGGTTGGTCCCCGCGCGCATCCCGTCCCTCCCGACTTCCCGAGGTTCCCTGTGCTTTTCCGTTCCGCGGCTCGCGCCGTTGGCGCGATCCTCCCCGTCGTGGCCGCCCCCGCCGTGGTCGCCGCGCAGGACACCCCGATCGCCTTCGTCGGCGCGCGGGTGATCCCGATCGGTGCCCCCGAGATCGCCGAGGGCACCGTCATCATCCATCGAGGCAAGATCGTCGCGGTCGGCCCCGTCGCCGGCGTGGCGATTCCGGCGGGCGCCGAGCGGCGCGACGTGCGGGGCCAGGTGCTGATGCCGGGGCTCGTCGACTCGCACTCGCACATCGGCGGCGGCGCGGGCGCGGACGGCTCCGCCCCGATCCAGGGTGACGTGCGGATCCTCGACGCGATCGACGTCGCCTCGCCCTCGATCCGGAAGGCGCGCGCGGGGGGCCTCACCACCGTGAACATCATGCCCGGCAGCGGCCACCTGATGAGCGGGCAGACCGCGTACCTCAAGCTGCGCGACGGCCGCACCATCGACGACCTCCTGGTCTGCACCGACGTGCTGCGCCAGGTCTGTGGCGGCCTCAAGATGGCCAACGGCACCAACCCGCGCCGCACGACCGGTCCGTTCCCGGGGACGCGCGGCAAGTCGGCGGCGCTGGTGCGCGAGGTCTTCGTGAAGGCGCAGGAGTACCGCGCCAAGGTGCGCGCCGCCAACGGCGATGCCAGCAAGCTGCCGCCGCGCGACCTCGAGCTCGAGATCCTCGCCGAGGTGCTCGACGGCAAGCGCGTGGTGCACCACCATACCCACCGGCACGACGACATCATCACCGTGCTGCGGCTCCGCGAGGAGTTCGGCTTCCGCGTCGTGCTGCAGCACGTGAGCGAGGGGTGGAAGGTCGCCAAGGAGATCGCCGCGGCCGGCGTGCCGTCGTCGGTGATCGTCATCGACGCGCCGGGCGGCAAGCTCGAGGCGATGGACCTCTCGTTCGACACCGGCCGCGTCATCGACGCCGCCGGCGGCCTGGTCGGCTTCCACACCGACGACGGCATCACGGATTCACGCGTCTTCCTGCGCTCGGCCGCCCTGGCCGTGCGGAACGGGATGCCGCGCGACCGTGCGCTCGAGGCCGTGACCATCGCCAACGCGAAGATGCTCGACCTCGACCAGCGCATCGGCTCGCTCGTCGTGGGGAAGGACGCCGACCTGATCCTGCTGAGCGGCGACCCGCTCTCGGTCACCACCCTCGTCCGCGAGACGTGGATCGAGGGGCGTCGCGTCTTCGACCGCGCCAACGCCGACGATCGTCGCTTCGCCGAGGGCGGCCTCGGCGCCGGCGAGGACGAGATCATCCACGCCCACGACGGGATGGAGGACCACTGATGCGTCACCTTGTCCTCGCGACGCTGCTCGCCATTCCCGCCACCGCCGGCGCGCAGTTCGCCGTGCAGGCCGACACGCTGTGGACGATGACCGGGCCGCCGATCGCCAACGCGCTGGTCGTGGTCGGCGCCAACGGCAAGATCCTCGCGGTCGAATCGGGCCCCGGTGCCATCGTCCCCGGCACGATGCCGTTCCGCCGCGCGAAGCACGTCACCCCCGGCTTCATCGACGCGCACACCGTCGTCGGCCTCGCCGGCGCCCTCAACCAGCCGCACGACCAGGATCAGGTCGAGCGCTCGGC
>DASTAN010000127.1:0-17128 GCA_035712665.1 Gemmatimonadales bacterium | reverse complement strand
TCCTCCATCATGTGCGTGAGGAGGATCCGGAAGGTCGAGCGGTTGAGCGCGTCCACCGCGTCGTCGCGGCGGCAGATCTCGCGGCCGGCGGCGGCGTCGCCGCGGATGAAGGCCTCGAGGGCATCCGACAGCATCGCGCGGGTGAGGCGCGCCATCTCCACGATCTCGGGCTTCGGCGCGATCGGGCGCTGCTCGGCGAGCCGCTGGGCGGCCTGCGCGATGTTGACCGCGTGGTCGCCGACGCGCTCGAGGTCGTTGGCGATCTTCAGGGCGGCCGTGAGCATCCGGAGGTCGCGCGCCATCGGCTGCTGGAGCGCGAGGAGGTTGACGCACTGCTCCTCGATCTCGACCTCGAGCGCGTCGATGGCGCGGTCGCCGGTGATGACGCGCTGCGCCTTCTCGACGTCCCGCTCGAGGAGCGCCTCGACGGCGAGGCCCAGCGCGGCCTCGGCCTCGCCCGACATCGTCAGCAGGCGGACCTTGACGTGGCTCAGTTCCTCGTGGAAGTGCCGATGCTCCTGGCTCATCCGAATCTCCCGGTGATGTAGGCCTCGGTCCGCTCGTGCCGCGGGTTCGTGAAGATCCGCTCGGACTGGTCGAGCTCGACCAGCCGACCGGCGTCGAAGAACCCCGTGACGTCCGAGATCCGGGCCGCCTGCTGCATGTTGTGCGTCACGACCACGATCGTGTAGTCGCGCTTCAGCTCCACGATCAGTTCCTCGACCCGCTGCGTCGCGATCGGGTCGAGCGCCGAGCAGGGCTCGTCCATCAGCAGCACCTCGGGCGCGTTGCCGAGGGCCCGCGCGATGCAGAGGCGCTGCTGCTGCCCGCCCGAGAGGCCGAGGGCGCTCTGGTGCAGGCGGTCCTTCACCTCGTCCCAGAGCGCGGCCCGGCGCAGGCACTGCTCGACCAGGTCCGGGAGCTCGCGCGTCCGCACGAGGCCGTTGAGGCGCGGGCCCCAGGCGACGTTGTCGAAGATCGACTTCGGGAACGGGTTCGGCTTCTGGAAGACCATCCCGACCCGCCGGCGGAGCCCGACCACGTCGGTCCCTGAAGCATAGACGGGTGTGCCCTCGACCGTGATCTCCCCGGCGTGGCGCGCCCCGGGGATCAGGTCGTTCATCCGGTTGATCGCCCGGAGGAAGGTGCTCTTGCCGCACCCCGAGGGGCCGATGACCGCGGTCACCTCGCGCCGGCGCAGGGTGAAGTCGAGGTCGAAGAGCGCCTGGTTCTGCCCGTACCAGAACGAGAAGCCGCGGACGACGAGGGCGGCGTCGGTCATCCGAACCGCCCCGTGATGTATCCCTCGGTGCGGGCATCCGTCGGCGAGGTGAACATCCGTGCCGTCGGGCCGTGCTCGACCAGCTCGCCCATGTAGAAGAAGGTCGTCGTGTCGGACGACCGGGCGGCCTGCTGCATGTTGTGCGTGACGATCACGATGGTGAAGTCCTGCTTCAGCTCGTGGAGCAGTTCCTCGATGCGCTGCGTCGCCTGCGGGTCGAGCGCCGAGGTCGGCTCGTCGAGGAGGATCACCTCGGGACGGGCCGCGATCGTGCGCGCGATGCAGAGCCGCTGCTGCTGCCCGCCCGAGAGGCCGAGGGCGCTGGTGGCCAGGCGATCCTTCACTTCCTCCCAGAGCGCGGCCTGGCGCAGGGCGCGCTCCACGATGGCATCGACCTCCGCCCGGGGAAGCCGCGGGCCGACGCGCAGCCCGGCCGCGACGTTGTCGCGGATCGAGAGCATCGGGAACGGCGTCGGCTTCTGGAAGACCATCCCGACCCGGCGGCGCAGCGTGATCGCATCGACGCCCGAGGCATAGATGTCCTGGCCGTCGAGGAAGACGCGCCCGGTGATCCACCCGCCGCCCGACAGTTCGTGCATCCGGTTGAGCGTGCGCAGGAAGGTGCTCTTGCCGCAGCCCGACGGGCCGATGAGTGCGTGCACGCGGTTCGGCGCGAAGCCGACGGTGACTTCCTTCACCGCGGCGACCTTGCCGTACATCGCGGTGAGCTTGTCGGTCGCGAGGCGCGGCGTGCCGTCAGCCATTGCGACCGAACCGCGAGCGGGTGGCGAGGCGGGCCAGCACCGAGAGGACGAGGACCACGAGGATCAGCACCAGCGCCGTCGCCCACGCGAGCGTGTGCCACTCCTCGTACGGGCCGGTCGCATAGGTGTAGACCACCACCGGCAGCGCCGCCATCGGCTGGTCGAGGTCGGTGCTCACGAACTGGTTGCCCAGCGCCGTGAAGAGCAGCGGCGCCGTCTCCCCCGCGATGCGCGCCACCGCCAGCAGCGACCCGGTGACGATGCCCGGCAGGCAGCTCCGCACCACGATCGTGAGCGACGTCCGCCAGCGCGGGTAGCCGAGGGCCAGCGCCGCCTCGCGGAGCGCGTTCGGCACCAGCTTGATCATCTCCTCGGTGGTGCGCATCACCATCGGGATCATCAGCATGCCAAGTGCCGCACTGCCGGCCAGCGCGGAGAAGTGCCCCTGCTTGGCGACGATCCAGGTCCACGCGAAGACGCCGACCACGATGCTCGGCGTGCCGTTCATCACGTCGGCGACGAACCGGGTCACGTGCGCCAGGCGCGAATGCGGGAACTCGGCGCAGTAGATCCCCGCGCCGACGCCGATCGGCAAGCCCGCGAGGCACGCGGTGCCGACCATCACCAGCGTGCCGACCAGGCCGTGCAGCACGCCGCCGCCGGGCTCGCCGACCGGCGCGGGGGGCTTGAGGAAGAAGTCGAGCGACACCGAGCCGGCGCCCTTCACCACGAGGGTGCCGAGGATCAGCAGCAGCGGCAGCACCGCGACGGCCACCGCCGCGACGCAGAGCGCGACCATCACGTTGCTGGTGACGAGGCGCCAGGGGCGGATGTTCGTGCTCACGCGCCCCCCGCCCGGCGCGCGACGCGCCAGATCAGCAGGCGCGCCCCGGCGTTGATCAGCACCGTCACGCCGAAGAGGACCAGCGCGACGTAGGTCAGCGCGGCGAAGTGCATGTCGCTCGAGGCCTCGGCGAACTCGTTGGCGATCACCGCGGCCATCGTGTAGCCGGGCGCGAAGAGCGAGGCGGAGATCTCGTGGCGATTGCCGATCAGCATCGTGACTGCCATCGTCTCGCCGAGCGCGCGGCCGAGGCCAAGGATGACGGCCCCGATGATGCCGCTCTTCGCGTAGGGGAGCACCGCCCCGGTCACCGCCTCCCAGCGCGTGGCGCCGAGGGCGAGCGCGGCCTCGCGCTGCGCGGTCGGCACGGCGAGGAGCACCTCGCGGCTCACCGACATCACGTAGGGCATCACCATGATGGCGAGGATCAGCGCGGCGGTGAGCATCGAGGGGCCGTAGATCGGGCCGCTGAAGAACGGCAGGAAGCCGAGGGTCTCGCGGAGGAACGGGAAGAGCGTGGCGCGCATCGCGGGGATCAGGAAGAAGATCCCCCAGAGGCCGTACACCACCGACGGGATCGCCGCGAGCAGCTCGATGACGAAGCCGACCGGGCCGCGCACCCTGGCCGGCGCGAACTCGACGAGGAAGATCGCGACGCCGAGGGAGAGCGGCACCGCGATGCAGAGCGCCAGCACCGCCGAGAGCACGGTGCCGATGATCAGCGGCCACGCCCCGAACTCCTCGGCGACCGGATCCCAGATGTCGCCGGTGAGGAAGCCGAAGCCGAACTTGTCGATCGCGGGCGCCGCGCCGACCCAGAGCTCGAAGACGAGGAAGAGCAGCAGCAGCGGGACGGCGGTGGCCGTCGCCACGAGGAAGCCCTGGAAGAGGCGGTCGCCGATCTGGCGCCGCGGGCCCGACGTGTCGCTCATCGGGCGATCCGCTGGCCCCGGGCCGTGAGCTTGTCGAGTCGCGCGCGCACCAGCGTCACGACCTCGGCCGGGAGCGGGGCGTAGTGCAGTCGCCGCGCCTGGGCCTGCGCCTCGGGGGTCAGCATCCACGACAGGAAATCACGGATCTTCCGCGCCTTCGCCGCGTCGGGGTTGTCGCGGTAGATCAGCAGCCAGGTGAACGACGCGATCGGGTAGGCGTTCGCGCCCGGGGCGTTCGTGATCGAGACCCGGAAGTCGGTGTCGGGCGTCCACTCGACCGCCGCCGCGGCCGACGTCGCCGTCTCAAGCGACGGCAGGACGAAGTTGCCGGCCGCGTTCCGGAGCTCGGCATACGGCAGCCCGTTGGCGATGGCATAGCCCATCTCGACGTAGCCGAGGCCACCCTCGAGCAGCTTCACCTGGGCAGTGACGCCCTCGTTGCCCTTGCCGCCGAGCCCGGCGGGCCAGCGCACCGCCGTGCCCTTGCCGACCTGCTCCTTCCATTGCGGCGAGACCTTCGAGAGATAGTCGGTGAAGACGAAGGTCGTGCCCGAGCCGTCGGAGCGGCGCACCACGACGATGTCGAGGTTCGGGAAGCGCGCGCCGGGGTTGAGGGCGGCGATGCGCGGGTCGCGCCACGATGTCACCCGGCCGAGGTAGATGTCGGCGAGCAGCGCGGCATCGAGGCGGAGCGGTCGCGCCAGCCCCTTCAGGTTGTACGTGAGCACCACCGAGCCGATGACGGTCGGCAGGTGCTCGACGTTGCCGTTCACCTGCTCCATCTGCTCGGGCTTCATCGGCCCGTCGGTGGCGCCGAAGTCGACGGTCTGTCGGGTGAACTGGCGAATGCCGCCGCCCGAGCCGATCGACTGGTAGTTGATGCGGATGCCGCTCTGCCGCGCGTAGGTCGCGAACCAGTTGGAATAGAGCGGATACGGGAACGTGGCCCCGGCGCCGGTGAGGATGTCCTGTGCCGCCACCGGAACGGCCAGCGGCAGGATGGCAAGCGCGAGGCGGAAAGCCCGGAGAAGCATGGGGTCAATTGTAACGGCCGGCGGCGTTACAATTGTCACAGGCCTGTCACAGTCCCCACCCCGATTCCGGAGCCCGGATGCGCCGCCTGACGCTGCTGGCCCTGCTGGTCCTGACCGCCCCGCTCGCCGCGCAAACCGGCGCAACGGTCGCGGTCGATGGGCGCGGGGTGACCTTCGCCTCGGCCGACGGGGCGACCCGCATCACGATGCGATTCCGGATCCAGCAGCTCTGGCAGGGCGTGACTGAAGGCGAGGACGATCTCTCGCTCGCGGAAAGCCACTTCCGCATCCGGCGCACCCGCTTCCGGCTCGGGGGAACGGTCTTCGATCGCCGCCTGTCGTTCAACTTGCAGCTGTCCTTCACGCGCGATGACCAGGACTGGCGCGACACCGAGTTCCCGAACGTGCTCCGCGACGCGGCCGTGACCTACCAGGCCACGCCGAACCTGCGGCTCACCGCGGGGCAGACCAAGCTGCCCGGGAACCGTCAGCGCGTGATCTCTTCGGCTGACCTCGAGCTGCCCGAGCGCTCGATCGTCAACAACCGGTTCACCTTCGATCGCGACGTCGGGGTGCAGGTCTGGTTCGCCGACACGATCAACGGGGCGCCGCTCCACATCCGGACCGCCCTCAGCAATGGCGAGGGCCGCAACTCGGCGAGCAACGACGACGGAATGGCGGTGACGGGGCGCGTCGAACTGCAGCCGCTCGGCGGGTTCACGGACGGCGGCGATGACTTCGAGGGTGACCTGGTCGGCGAATCGACGCCGAAGCTCGCGATCGCGGTGAGCGCGATGCACAACAGCCAGTCGCAGCGCACGCTCGGGCAACTTGGCGTGGCGCTGTTCCGCCCGGTGACCAGCACCACCTACGAAGCGGACGTGCTGCTCAAGTACCGCGGACTGTCGCTCTACGGCGAGGCGGCGACCCGCGATGCCGACGACCCGATCACGACCGCACCAGGGCAGGCGAACCGCTACGTGTACGTCGGATCCGGTCGCCTGCTGCAGGCCTCGTATCAGGTCGGCGACGGCTGGGCGCCGGTCGCGCGCTGGGCGATCGTCACGCCGGACGAGGTCATTGCCGACCAGCGGGGTGCCGCGCGTCAGGAGCAGATCAGTGTCGGCGTCACGAAGTACTTCCGCCGGCATCGCGTGAAGAGCACGGTGGAGTTCGTGCACGACGACATCGCGGCCAACGCCGCGCAGGCCGCGCGCGAGGGGTGGATCGGCCGCTGGGCGCTGGAAGTCGGGATCTAGCCGGGTTCCGCTCACGACCCACGACGACCGACGCGTCAGGCCGGCCACCAGCTCCGGATCGTCGTGCCGCGGCCGAGGAGGCTCTCGGCGGTGACGCGCCCGCCGTGCGCCTCGACGAGATGCTTCACGATCGCGAGGCCGAGGCCGGTCCCGCCTTCCTCGCGCGAGCGCGCCGGGTCGGCGCGATAGAACCGCTCGAAGATCCGCGGCAGGTGCTCGCCCGGAATCCCGCTGCCGTTGTCGGTCACCGCCAGCTCGACCTGCGCCCCGTCGCGACGCGCCACGATGCCGACCCGCCCGCCGTCCGCAACGTGGCGGATCGCGTTGTCGAGCAGGTTGGTGAGTACCTGGCGCACGGCGTCGGCATCGACCGTGATCGTGTTCGCCTCGGCCGGGATGGCGAGCTCGACCCGCACGCGCTTCGCCTCGGCACGGTCGGCGAGCAGCGCCACCGTCTCGGCGACGAGGGGGGTGAGCGCCACGGTCTCGCGTCGCGGCACCCAGCGGCCGCTCTCGATGCGCGACAGATCGAGCAGGTCGTCCACCAGCCGCTGCATCCGTCGCGCATTGGCGCGGATCGTCCCGAGGAAGCGCGTCGCGATCTCGGGCGGGACGTCGCCGGCCGACAGCGTCTCGGCATAGCCGGCGATGCTGGTGAGCGGCGTCTTGAGCTCGTGCGACACGTTCGCCACGAAGTCACGCCGAATCGCCTCGAGCCGTCGGATGTCGGTGAGGTCGTGCAGCACCAGCACGGCACCGCCATCCGCCAGCGGACGCGCGTTGAGGGCGAGGATGCGATCGTCGAGCTCGATCTCCCGATCGTGGACCGCCTCGCCCTGCAGCACCGTCTCGACCGCCTCGCGCGCCGTCTTCACGCGGAAGAGCGTGCGCAGCTCGGGCAGGCGCGCGTCGGGCGCGTAGCCCAGCAGGCGGCGCGCGGCGGGATTGGCCAGCGTCACGCGACCACGCGCATCGCCGGCGATGATCCCCTCCACCATCGCATCGACGATCGCCGTGCTCCCGGCCTGCGTGCGCTGCACCTCCGCGAGCCGGTCCCCGAGCTGGCGGTTCATCTGCCGGAGGGCCTCGCCGAGGCCGTCGATCTCGCGGATCCCCGAGTGCGGCACGCGGGGCGGCAGCCCGTTGGCGAGGTCGCGCGCCGCAGCCGTCAGCGAGGCGAGCGGTCCCGCGATCGTGCGGCCGGCCACCGCGGCGAGGCCGAGGGCGACGGCGAGGGCCAGGACGGAGGCGCCGAGCAGCGCGCGTCGTGCCTGCCGCAGCGTCCCGGCGATCTGGGCTTCGCTGGCGGTGTCGAGCGGCGAGGGCGTCAGGGCGGCCACGCTGTCGTGCACCGCCTCGCGGCGGACCTCGGTCTCGAGGCTCGTGCGCAACGTGCGCTCCGAGCCCCAGATCAGCACCGCGATGGTGAGGAGGACGACGACAAAGGTCCCGAGGACCAGCCGTCCGGCAACGGTCACGTCGTTCGGGCCCCGCGCTCGATGGCCTTGAAGCGGTAGCCGAAGCCGCGCACCGTCTCGATCTGGTCACCGAGAGGGCCGAGCTTGGTCCGCAACCGCTGGACGTGCATGTCCACCGTCCGGGTCTGGATGTCCGGCTGGGCATCCCAGACGGTCTCGAGGAGCTGCGGCCGCGACTGCACCCGCCCGCGCCGCTCGAGCAGCGTCACGAGGAGCTTGTACTCGGTGGCGGTGAGAGACAACTCCTGCCCCTCGAGCGTGACCCGATGGGCGCTCCGGTCGATCGCCAGCGGACCCGCCAGCAGCATCGATCCCGCAGCGACGGCCGGGGCGGCGAGCCGGCGCAGGATCGCCTGGACCCGCATCGTGAGCTCGGCCGGCGAGAACGGCTTGCTGAGGTAGTCGTCGGCGCCGAGGGAGAAGCCCTTGATGCGGTCGGGTTCCTCGCCGCGCGCCGTGAGCATGATGACGCCGACGTCGCGGGTCTCGTCGCGCTTCCGGAGCTCGGCCAGGACATCGTAGCCCGAGAGGCCGGGGAGCATCAGGTCGAGGACGACCACGTCCGGCCGCTCCTCGCGCGCCGCCTTGAGGGCGTCCGGACCGTTGCTCGCCGTGCTGACCCGGTATCCCGCCTTGGCCAGATGGTAGGCCACGAGGGCGGTGATGTCCGGTTCGTCGTCCACGACCAGGACCCGGTGGCTCATCGGATCCTCCTCGATGTCACGGCAGGGGGGCAAACGCGCATATGACGTGTAACGAACACCACCCGGACGACCCCCCGCAAGCGGCGGCACGTTGCTCCGCACGGCTTGTGACGGGATATTTACACGGTGACTCCTGAAACCATTCCCGTCTTCGTCAACGACCGTGCCCTCAGGGTACCGGTCGGTGCCACGCTCGGTTCCGTCCTCGCCGAGCACGACCCTGACCTTCTGGCCGAGGTGCTCGGCGGCTCCGCCCGCGTCACCGACGGCCGCCTGATCCCCGTCGACCCGGACGGCGTGGTGCACGCGGGGGCGATCTACCGCGTCGCCCGGTCCGCCCGGGGGGCCGGGGCCGCCGATGCGTGAGCGCTTCCGCGCCTGGCCCAAGGCGGAGCTGCACGTGCATCTCGACGGGTCACTGCGACCCGAGACGATGCTGGCGCTGGCTGCCGCGCGCGGCATTGCCCTCCCGGCCGCCGACCCGGTCGCCCTCCGGCAGTGGATGCTGGTCGATGATGCCCGCGACCTGACCGACTATCTCGCGCGCTTCGACGTCACCATCGCGCTGCTGCAGGATCCGGAAGCGATCGAGCGGGTCGCCTACGAGATGGTGCTCGATGGGCACGCCGACGGGCTGCGCTATCTCGAGATCCGGTACTGCCCCGAGCTCTCGACACGCGCCGGCCTCTCGCACGACGACGTGATCCGCGCCGAGTGGCGCGGGCTGCAGCGCGGGATGGCGGAGACCGGCACCGTGGCGCGGATCATCAACTGCTCCCTGCGCCACTACGACCCGGCGGTCTCGGTGCAGCTGGCCGAGCA
This sequence comes from Gemmatimonadales bacterium, assembly GCA_035712665.1. Classification (GTDB taxonomy): domain Bacteria; phylum Gemmatimonadota; class Gemmatimonadetes; order Gemmatimonadales; family GWC2-71-9; genus Palsa-1233. The sequence continues at coordinate 8,009 of DASTAN010000127.1, read as the reverse complement.
CTCGGTGCGGATGCGTGACCACGGCGTCGTCGGGTTCGACCTGGCCGGCGGCGAAGCGGGCAACCCGCCCGAGGCGCATCGCGAGGCGTTCGACATCGCGGCGCGCGGCGGCCTGGGCATCACGGTGCACGCTGGCGAGGCCGCGGGGTGGGAGAGCATCTTCGAGGCGATCCACAGCTGTCGCGCGGTGCGGTTGGGGCACGGCACGCGGCTGTACGAGAATCCCGAGCTGATGGCCTACGTGCGGGACCGGCGGATCTGCGTCGAGACCAACATCACCTCGAACCTGCAGACCCGCGCGGTGCGCACCGCCGCGGAGCATCCGGTGCGGCAGTACCTGGAGGCCGGGGTCGCCGCGACGCTCTGCACCGACAGCTGGCTGATGAGCGGCGTCGAGCTGAGCGACGAGTACGCGCTCGCCGCCGCCGAGCTGCACCTTGATCGTGCCACCCTCGAGACGCTGGCACTCGCCGCGTTCGAGCACGCCTTCCTCCCCTGGCCCGAGCGCCGCGCCCTCCTCGAGCGCGCCCGGGCCGACCTTGCGAGCCTCCCGTGATCCTCTCTGTCCTCGCCCAGACCGCCACCGCCGCCGAATCCTTCGCTGCCCTGCGTGACGGCCTCGACACGCCGCTCGCACAGCGCCTGATGGGCGTCGTCGGGATGGTGACGATGATCGGCCTCACGGTGCTGATGAGCTACGACCGCAAGCGGATCAACTGGCGGCTGGTCGCGACCGGCGTGACGCTGCAGGTCGCCTTCGGCCTCGTGGTGCTGAAGACCGCGGCGGGGCGCGCCTTCTTCGAGACGGTCGGCAACCTCATCACCGGGCTGCTGGCGTTCCAGGAGCAGGGCGCCCGCTTCATCTTCGGGAACCTGGTCCAGAGCGCCGTGCCGGTCGGGACCGCCGGCGCCAACGGCGCGGTGGACACGTCGGCGGGGATGGTCGCGCAGACCGGGGCCTTCTTCGCGTTCAACGTGCTGCCGACGATCATCTTCTTCTCCGCGCTGATGTCGGTCCTCTACTACCTCGGCGTGATGCAGCTGATCGTGCGCGGCCTCGCCTGGGGGATGCAGAAGACGCTCCGCACCTCGGGCGCCGAGACGCTGAGCGCCTCGGGCAACATCTTCCTCGGCCAGACCGAGGCGCCGCTCCTCATCAAGCCGTTCGTCGGCACGATGACGAAGTCGGAGCTCGTCACCGTGATGGTGGGCGGCTTCGCGACCGTCGCCGGCGGCGTGCTCGCCGCCTACGTCGGGATGCTGGCGGGCATCCTCCCGGGGATCGCGAGCCACCTCCTCGCGGCGTCGGTGATGAACGCGCCGGCCGGCCTCTATCTCTCGAAGATCCTGATGCCCGAGACCGAGATCCCGAAGACGGCCGGGTCGCTCGACCTCGACGTCGACGCGACGCGCGTCGAGGCCGAGCGGCTGGAGACCCCGCGCCGCTTCCGCTTCCGGAAGGGCGAGTCGGCGGAGTCGAGCGTCATCGAGGCGGCGGCCAACGGCGCCGCGCAGGGCGTGCAGCTCGCCATCAATGTCGCCGCGATGCTGATGGCGTTCGTGGCGCTCGTCGCGATGCTCAATGCCGGCCTCGGCTGGATGGGCGGGCTCGTCGGCGTCGAGGGGCTCTCGCTGCAGATGATCCTCGGCACGATCCTCCGCCCGCTCGCGTGGGTGATGGGCGTGCCCTGGCAGGACACGGCGTACGTCGGCGGGCTGATCGGCCTCAAGACCTCGCTCAACGAGTTCGTCGCCTATGCGCAGTTCGCCACCGACCTCGGCAGCGGCGTCGCGATCGAGCCGCGCTCGGCAGTGATCCTGACCTACGCGCTCCTCGGCTTCGCGAACTTCTCGTCGATCGCCATACAGATCGGCGGCATCGGCGGCCTCGCCCCCGAGCGTCGCGGCGAGATCGCGAAGTTCGGCCTCAAGGCGATGATCGCCGGGAACCTCGCCGCCTTCATTTCCGCCTCGCTCGCCGGGATGCTCGCATGACCCGCCTCGTGACCACCCCCGACGTCATCGCCCACGCCACCGACACCGTGCGCGCAGCCCTCGGTGCACGACGCCCGAAGGTCGCGATCATCCTCGGCTCCGGGCTCGGGCGGCTCGCCGATCGCGTCACCGACGAGGTGCGGATCGGCTACGGCGACATCCCGGGCTTCCACGTGCCGAGCGTCGAGGGACACAAGGGCGAGCTGGTCGCGGGGCTGCTCGGGAAGACGCCGGTGATCATGCAGAGCGGCCGCTTCCACATGTACGAGGGGCATTCCGCGCAGGAGGCGACACTTCCGGTGCGCGTCTTCGCGGAGCTCGGCGTCGAGCTGCTGATCGTGACCAACGCGGCCGGCGGCATCCGGCGCACCTTCAACGCCGGGACGCTGATGCTGATCAGCGACCACATCAACCTCACCGGGCGCAACCCGCTCGAGGGGCCGGTGCTGCCGGGCGAGACGCGCTTCCCCGACATGACCGTCGCGTACGACGCGGCCTATCGCGAGAAGGCGAAGACGGTCGCCGCCGGCCTCGGACTGCCGCTCGACGAGGGGGTCTACTGTGGCCTCCTCGGGCCGACCTACGAGACGCCGGCCGAAGTGCGGATGCTCGATCGCCTCGGCGCCGATGCGGTGGGGATGAGCACCGTGGCGGAAGTGATCGTCGCCCGCGCGCGCGGCCTCCGCTGCCTCGGCTTCTCGCTCGTCACCAATCCCGCGGCCGGCACCACCGCCGCGCTGCTCGACCACAAGGAAGTGATGGAAGTGGCGGGGCAGGCGGGGGAGAATCTGGCACGGATCGTCGAGGGCGTGGTGAACGCCTGAAGCGGAGAGGAGAGATCAGAGATCGGAGATCAGAGGATGCAGTCTCGGATCTCTGATCTCTGATCTCACATCTCTGCGTTCACGCCATGCCACACCGGCCCGTGCCCCTGCCCGAGTCCCGGGGCGGCGCGCATCGCGGCCTCCAGATAGGCGAGGGCGGCGGGGACGGCCTGCTCGAGCGCGATGCCGCGGGCGAGCTGCGCGGTGAGCGCGGCCGAGAGGGTGCAGCCGGTGCCGTGCGTCGCGCGGGTGTGCAGGCGCGGATGGGCGTGCGACTGCGTCCCGTCGGGCGTGACCAGGATGTCCACGAGGATGTCCGTGTCGAGGTGGCCACCCTTCACCAGCGCGGCCGACGCGCCGAGACCGAGCAGCGCCTCGCCGGCACGCACCATTGCATCGGGGTCGCGCACCGGGAAGCCCACGAGCAGTTCGGCCTCGTCGAGGTTCGGCGTCACGCACGCGGCGAGCGGGATGAGCCGATCGCGCACCGCGGCGACGGCCGATGCCTCGAGCAGCCGGTCGCCGGAGGTGGCGACCATCACCGGGTCGAGGACGTAGTTCGGCCAGCCGTCGGCCTCGAGGACGTCGGCGACCAGGTCCACGAGCTCGCGGGTGGCGAGCATCCCGGTCTTGAGGGCGTCGGGCGGGAGGTCGGTGGCGAGCGCGTCGAGCTGGGCGCGGACCATGTCGAGCGGGACGGGGTGAACCGCCGTCACGCCGAGGGTATTTTGCGCCGTGAGCGCGACGATGGCCGAGGTCCCGAAGACCTGCCACGCCGCGAACGTCTTGAGGTCTGCCTGGATCCCGGCACCGCCGCCGGAATCCGACCCCGCGATCGTGAGCGCGATCGGTCGCCTCGTGTCCGTCACCCTGCCTCCCGGTAGCCGATGCCGCTGTCGAGCACCATCCGTGACCTGCACCGCCGCAAGGCGCGCGAGCGCCGGGCGCTGGCGCTCGCCGAAGGGGTGCGCCTCGTCGAAGAAATGCTCGCGGCGCGCGTGCCCTGCAAGGGCGCGGTCGTCTCGCCGGCGCTCGAGACGACGCCCCGCGGTGCCGCACTGGTGTCCGCCCTCGCCGCCACCGGTGCCCCGATCGAGTCGGTGAGCGACGCCGAGCTCGCCGACCTCGCCGCCACCGAGCACCCGCAGGGCGTCGTGGCGGTCTACGAGCCGCGCGCCTGGACCCTCGACGACGTGACCTGCGCGCCGGGGCGTCCCGTGGTGATCCTCGACGGGGTGCAGGACCCCGGCAACGTCGGCACGATCGCGCGGACCGCGCTGGCGCTCGGCGCCAGCGGGCTCGTGGCGCTGCCGGGCACCGCGGACCTCACCAACCCGAAGGTCGTGCGCAGCGCGATGGGGGCGCTCTTCCGACTGCCGCATCTCCACGCCGACGATGTCGCGGTCGCGACGTGGCTCGAGACCGAGGCGATCGTGCCGTGGGTCACGATGATGCAGGGCGACCCGATTCCGGTGGCGCCGCCCGACGAATGCATCGCACTGGTGCTCGGCAATGAAGGGGCGGGGGTCCGCCCCGAGTGGGAGGCGCGGGCCGGGCGGCGCGTGCTGATCCCGATTCGCGACGAGGCCGAGTCGCTGAACGTCGCGGTGGCCGCGGGGATCCTGCTGCATCTCACGGGGGCGCGATGAGCGACGCGTTCCTTGAGGTGACGGTCGCCGCGCCGGCGCTCTGGTACGGCATCGTGCTCGTCTTCGGGCTGCTGCTCGGGTCGTTCCTCAACGTCTGCATCGTGCGGTGGCCGGCGCTCGAGTCGGTCGTGTCGCCGCGCTCGCGCTGTCCGCAGTGCGGCAACCTCATCGCGTGGCACGACAACATTCCCGTCCTCAGCTGGCTCGCGCTCGGCGGGAAGTGCCGGCACTGCACGCTCCCGATCCCGATCCGGTATCCGCTGGTGGAGCTCGCGACCGGGCTCGTCTGGCTGTGGGCCGCGTGGCAGTACGGGCCGGCGCTGGAGATGCTCCGCGCCGCGACGTTCGGCACGATCCTGCTCGGCATCGCGATGACCGATGCGCGCGAGTACATCATCCCCGACGAATTTTCGCTCGGCGGCGCAGCGATCGGACTGGCCTTCGCGTTCGCGGGCGGCGAGCTGCCGTGGCGCGAGGCACTGCTCGGCGCGGCCGTCGGCTACGGGCTGCTCTGGGCGATCGCCGTCATCGGCACAAAGGCGTTCGGCGAGGACGCGATGGGCGGCGGCGACGTCAAGATGATGGCAATGCTCGGTGCCTTCCTCGGCTGGCAGGGGGTGCTGCTCACCCTCTTCCTCGGCGCGCTCCTCGGCACGCTGATCTTCCTGCCGCTCAAGCTGATGGGGCGGAACATTCTCGTCCCGTTCGGGATCTTCCTCGCGATCGGCGGGGTCGCGACGTGGCTGGTCGGCGCGTCGCTGGTGCACTGGTACACGACGAGCATCCTCGGGATGTGATGCCGGGAGGACGATGATGGCCTGGACGATGCTGGTGCTGGCGGGACTGCTGGAGGTGGGCTGGGCGATCGGGCTCAAGTACACCGAGGGATTCACGCGCCCGATGCCGACCGCGCTCACGGCGCTGGCACTCGTCGCCTCGATGGCGCTGCTCGGGCTCAGCGTGCGCACGCTGCCGATCGGCACCGCGTACGGCGTCTGGACGGGGATCGGCACCGTCGGCACCGCGATCCTCGGCATCGCGCTCTTTCGCGAGCCCGCGACCGCGGCGCGCCTCGCCTGCCTCGCGATGATCGTGGCCGGGATCGTGGGACTCAAGCTGCTCACGCCGAGCGAGGCGGCGGCGTGATGCGACGCGTGCTGTGCCTCGTGGTGCTCGCCCTCGCCGCCTGCCGCGGCGAGGCGCCGCAGGACGTGGCGTCGCTCGAGCAGACGGAGCTCGAGGCGCTGGTGGATTCGCTGATGCCCGCGGTCGCGAAGGCGACGGGCCTGGAGTTCACTGCAACGCCGCGCTCGGTGGTGCGGACGCGCGACGAGGTGCGCTCGTTCCTGCTGGCGAAGCTCGAGCAGGAGCTGCCGCCGCAGCGGCTCGAGGGGATCGTCACCTCATATCGCCTCCTCGGCCTCATTCCCGATACGCTCGACATCGCGAAGCTCTTCGTGGATCTCTACACCGAGCAGGTGGCTGGCTTCTACGATCCCGACTCGACCACGCTCTATGCCGTCGCGGGGACCGACCCGACGCAGCTGCGCCTGATCCTCGCGCACGAGCTGGTGCACGCGCTGCAGCACCAGTACCTGCCGCTCGACTCGATCCTCAAGGACACGCGGAGCGCCGACCGCCTCGCCGCGACGCAGGCGGTGCTCGAGGGGCAGGCGACGCTCGCCTCGTTCGGGGCGCTCTTCCCCGATCGTGACTTCATCGGCGACGAGGCGCTCTGGGAGCAGATCCGCGAGCAGCTCACCACGCCGCGCCAGGGGATGGAGGTCTTCAACCGCACTCCGCTCGCACTCCGGGCCTCGCTGATCTTCCCGTATCTCGAGGGGAGCGAGTTCGTGCGGTGGTTCCGCCGCACCCGCGCGAGCGAGCAGCCGTTCGGGCCGCTGATGCCGACCTCGACCGAGCAGATCCTCTACCCCGATCGCTTCCAGCGCGGCGACGCACCGGTACCGGTCGCGTTCGCACCTGGCGACACCGCGGGGGTGCTGCACGAGGACACCTTCGGCGAGTTCGAGATTGCGGTGCTGCGCGCCGTACTCGCGGGAATCGAGCAGGTGGTGACCGACTTGCCGCTCGGCTGGGCGGGCGACCGGCTCCGCGTGCGCACGACGCCGAACGGCCCGGCACTCGAGTGGCTCACCGCGTGGGATGAACCGCGCAACGCCGAGCGCTTCCAGAGCCAGATTGCGACAAAGCTCGTGGCGCGCGCGGCGCAACGGCCGGGCTACATGGCGTCGGCAGTGGATACGATGATCAGTGGCAAGGCTGGCGTGCGGGTGCTGATCCGGCCAAAGGCGGAATGAGGAGATCGGCGATCAGAGATCGGAGATCCGAGGGTGCATCCTCCGATCTCCGATCTCCGATCGCCGATCTCGTCTACATCAGTTGATTCACCCCCCACGCCAGCCCGCCCACCAGCGCGCCGAGCACGTAGCCGAGCCGCACGATCAGGGTGAGCTCCTTCTCGGTCACGCTCTTCACGATCTGCTCCATCCGCTCGGTCGAGAAGCCGAGGACCTTCTCCTCGACCATCGCGGGAATGGAGAGGCGGCCCACCACCTCCGGCACCTGCTCCTCGAGCCAGCGCCACGCGGTGTCGTGCACGCTGCGGCGGAGCGCCGCGGTGCCCTCGGGGCCGAGGAGGGCGGCGGGGCGCCCGACCGGACGATCGAGGAGATGCTGCAGCCCCTTCTGGAGCGCTGACTCGACCCGCTCGCGCACGGCCGGGGTCTGCACGGCCGCGGCGATTCGCTCGACGCCGTGGCGCTCGATCCCCTCGGCGATCCGTTCGACGGTGCTGTCGCGCACCACGACCTTCGCCAGCAGCCGCTCGTGGATCAGCAGCTTCTGCATCGCGCCCTGCAGCGTGTCGCGGATCGCGGTCGCGAGCGAGCTGCGGAGCGAGCCGTCGGTGAACGACGAGGCGAGGCCGCGGAATCCCTCGGAGCCGATGTAGTCGGTGATCGCGGTCGCGAGTCGAGCGGCGAGGTCCTCGAGGGCGCGATCCACGGCGGCCCGGGCCTCGACATCCAGCCGGGCCCCGACCGCGCCGTGCTCCTGCTCGAGGACATCGTCGAGGACCCGATCGAGGGCGACGGCGAACGCCTCCCGGACCTCGGGGGTCCGGAGCCGCTCGACCAGGTCCACCGGGGTCAGGAGCTTCTCGCCGACCACCTTCCCGATCGCCTTGGCGAGGCGGGCCTTGTTCTTGGGAATCGCCCCCTGGAGCCGGAAGGGGCCCCAGCCGGTCTCCTCGTGGGGGTGGAAGAGCATCCAGACGGCGATGGCGTTGGTGACGCCGCCGGAGACGGCTCCGACCCCGACGGTGACGGCGGCATTGATCCAGGAAGCTTCGGGCATGTCCAAAGGATACGCGGGACGGGGTGGGGTGGTTTCGGTGTGGAACGTGGTAAGAGGTGAGGGGTGAGGGGGGGGCTGAGGCCGAGTGCCGAGTTCCCTCGCTCCGCTCGGGATGACGCCCCCCTCACCCCTGACCTCTCACCCCTCACCGCTGTCCGCCCCT
>DASTAN010000126.1:0-38034 GCA_035712665.1 Gemmatimonadales bacterium | reverse complement strand
CAGCGCTCCGGCGAGACCCACCTCGAGGCGACGCGCCGACACCTCGCGGCCAGCCTCGACGCCGACCCCGAGTTCGCGCCATCGCTCGACCTCTTCGAATCGCTGCTGTTCGCGGCCGGGGATCGCACGCTCCCGGAGATCGAACGTGCGATCCTCGCTCGCGCGGTCGCGCGCGCGGCGGCGCGTCCGCACCTCCTCGTGGTGCACGCGCGCGCGCTCCGCACGGCGCAGCGCCATGCGGACGCGCTGGCGATGCTCGACCGTGCCGCCGCGCGCGGCGCCGATCGGTCGGTCATCGCGCTCGAGCGTGCGCGCACGCTCACGGGACTTGGCGACTCCACCGCGGCCGCGAGCGAGTACTGGCGCGGCCTCACGCCGACCACCGGCGTGGGGCGTGCGCTCTACCGGCAGGACCTCGGCTGGATCCTCCGCGATGACTCGCTCGCAACCTTCGATGCGGTACCCGACGACAGCGTGAGCGTGTGGCTGGTGCGCTTCTGGGCGCAGCGGGACGCGGCGGCGGCCGAACAACCGGGGGCACGCCTTCGCGCGCACCTGCGGCGCTGGGTCGAGGCCCATCAGTACTTCCGCGTGCCGTCTCCCGAGCGGCGGAACTTCTACACGCGCTTCTGGGGGATCGCCGGCGGCACCGACTGCATCGCCAGCGCGACCGCGCTGGTCGACTCGCTGCCGCTCCGCGCGCCCGAGTTCCCCGGCGACCAGCGTGCGCACGAACCGCTGCTCGATCATCGCGGCTGGCTCTGGATCCGCCACGGCGCGCCGGTCGCCCGCACGACCGTGCCCTCCCCGGCTGCGGACGCGCTTCCCGAGGCACTGGCTGACCTCGGCATCGTGCCGGGCGACGAGGATCGAGCGCAATCGGTGGCGATCGAGTCGTGGGTGTATTGGGTGGATGGACGGTGGCGGGCCTTCCATCTCGGCGGCAGCGCGGTCTTCGGCTCGCACGCGCCGACCACGCTGCGAAGCTACCTGCCGCTCTCACAGGGCCCGTGGCTGGCCCTCGCGGAGATCCTCCCGTCCTACCTGAAGGCGGCCCTCTTCCTGAACCCGGACGTGCGTCGCTTAATCCCGAATTCGTGCTACGCGGAGATCCAGACGCCGGTCGCGACGATGCGCGAAGATGCCCACGTCGCGATCACCACCGACAGCGATTCGCCGCGGTGGCGGCGCCCGTGGAACGCCGCGATCCAGTCGTTCGCGATCGGCGCCGGCACGGCACCCTCGCGTGCGCTGGTGACCTTCGCCATCCCGGCGCGGTCGCTGCTCGGGGACACGCTCCCCGACGGCCGGCTCGCGTACCGGCTCCAGTTCCGCGGAGTCGCCTTCCGCGGGCGGGACGGCCAGCGCGTCACGTGGGACACGACCCGCACCTTCGTCACCCGCCCGCTGGCGGCGGATGCCAACCTCTCGGGACTCTTCGAGTGGCCCCTCCCCCCGGGCACCTGGCAGCTGGCCGTCCGGACGTGGCAGGCCGGCGACTCGAGCGGTGCCTACGCGCTCCGACCGGCCCTGGCGATCCCCGACACCGCCGGCCTCGCCCTCTCCGACCTGGTCACGGGGGAAATCGGCGGCCTGCCGTGGGCCGGCGGAGGGATGTTCCCGCTCAATACCCGCGGCGCCTACCCGGTCGGCGGGGAGCTGCAGCTCTGGTTCGAGGTGTACGGCCTCGCGGCGGGCACCCCGTTCCGGAGCCGGTTCGAACTGACCCCGATCGCCGGGGGCGCCAAGGGACGGGCCGTGGTCAGCGCCCAGGAGGTGAGCGACGGGCCGGTGACCGCCCTCCGCCGCACCCTCGGGCTCGCGGACCTCGCGCCGGGCACCTACCGCTTGGCCGTGACCGTCGAGGCGGGGGCGGCCGTGGCCCGCCGGGAGCAGCCAATTGTGATCCGATAGTCGGTGGGGTACCTTTGGGGGCTGTTCAATTCATCCTCCTCGGCGCCGCACCGCGCCGGGGCGATTTCCCAGACCGAAGGAAGGTGCCGATGTCCCGCACGTACGAGGCGGTGTACATCTTCGACAGCACGCTCGAGGATGCCGCCATCACCGAAAAGCTCGAGAAGTTCCACGCGCTCGTCCCGCAGTCGGGCGAGGACGCGATTGCCCTCACGCCGTGGGGCAAGCGCACCCTCGCGTACCCGATCAACGGCAAGGAGACCGGGAACTACGTCATCGCCAAGTTCCAGGCGACCCCGGAGATGCTGCCCGAGTTCGAGCGTGCGCTCAAGCTCGACGAGACCCTGCTGCGCCACCTGATCGTGCTCGACGAGGGCGCGCAGATGTCGGTGCCGCCGGCCGCCAAGGACGAGGAGGAAGACTGATGGCCCGCCCGAGCAAGACCTGCGCGATCTGCGAGTCCGGCGTCCGCGTCGTGGACTTCAAGGATGAGCGCCTCCTGACCCGCTTCCTCAGCGAGCGCGGCAAGATCCTCCCGGCGCGCCTGTCGGGCACCTGTGCCCGTCACCAGCGCCAGCTCGGCACCGCGATCAAGCGGGCGCGCGAGATCGCGCTGCTGCCCTACATCAAGGGCCACGGCGGCTGATGACGGACTCGGCGACGACGCCCGGCCCCGTGGTCGAGCGTCGTGCCGGATGGAGCGCCCCGATCCTCCTCGGGGCGTTCCTGCTTTTGGCCAGTGCGACCCAGGCCACGATCTTCTTCCTGGGTCCGCTCGCGGTCTTCCTGGCGCTGTCGCGCCCGCGCACCGTGCGCGAATGGGGCTGGCTCCTGCTCGCGGTGGCCGCGCTGTACGTCACCTTCCGACTCCCCCCGACGCTCGGCGATCGCACCGTGCGCGCCGCCGGCCTCTTCTTCACCGGGACGTTCGCGGCGCTGACGGTGCTCGGCGTACCGTCGCTGTTCACCCGGGTCGCCCTCGCGGTCCTGACCGCCGCCGCGACGACCGCCGCGGGGTTCGCCGCGCTCGGACTGCGCTGGTCGGCGCTGCGCGAGGGGATCATCACGAGGACCTGGGCGGGCTGGCAGGCGCTGATGCCGGAGCTGCCCGCGCGGCCGGAGGATGCCGGCACCGGGATCGCCGCCGGCGAGACCGGGCAGGTCGCGGCACAGCTCGCCCAGTCGGTGCAGCTCCTCGGCGATTTCCTCCCGGGCTGGCTCGCCCTGCTCGCCTTTGCCGGCGGCTGGCTGGCCTGGCAATGGACCCATCGCGTCGCCCGGCACCCGATCGGTCCGGCACCGCGGCCGTTCCGGGCCTTTCGCTTCAACGACCAGCTGATCTGGGCCGTGGTGCTCGCGCTCGGCGCGCTGCTGCTGCCGCTGCCGCCGGCCCCGGCGACGGCGCTGGCGAACCTCCTGTTCGTCCTCGGCGGGCTGTACGCCGCGCGGGGCCTCGCCGTCCTGCGCTCGGCGCTGCTCCCCGCCCCGCCGGCGATGACCGTGCTCCTGTGCTGCCTCGCACTGCCCGTGTTACCATTGGCCCTGAGCGGCTGCGCCGTCCTTGGCGTCGCCGATACGTGGCTCGACCTGCGACGGAGGCTTCCGTCGCCTCAAGGAGTGAACTGATGCTGGAAGTGATCCTTCGCGAGAACGTCCCGTCGCTCGGCAAGGCCGGCGACCTCGTCCGCGTCAAGCCGGGGTATGCCCGCAACTTCCTCCTGCCGCGCGGCCTCGCCTTCGAGGCGACCGAGGGCAACAAGAAGCGGATCGCCGCCGAGGCGAAGGCGAAGGGCGCCCGCGAGGCCGCGGAGAAGGCCGAGGCCCAGGCGCTCGCCGGGCGCATCGCGGCCCTCACCCTCACGATGACCGCGAAGGCCGGCGACGAGGGGCGCCTGTTCGGGTCGATCACGTCGAGCGACATCGCCGACGCGCTCAAGGCCAACGGCATCGAGGTGGACAAGCGGAAGATCGAGACCGATCACGGCATCAAGCATCTCGGGTTCCACACCGTGGCGATCAAGCTCCATCACGACGTGCACGGCGAGATCAAGGTCAACGTGGTCGCCGAGGGCTGAGTGGCAGCCCCGGTCGGGATCGGGTATCTCGACGGCCCTCGCCTCGCCCGGGGCTTTCACGCCGCCGCCGACTGGGTGGCGGCGGGGCGCGAGGAGCTCAACCGCATCAACGTCTTTCCCGTCCCGGACGGGGATACCGGCACCAACTTCTCGCTGACGCTGCGCGCGGTCGCTGACGCCCTTCGGGCGCTCGGCGACGCGTCGCTCCCGGACACCGCCGCCACCGCCGCCCGCGCCGCGGTGCTCGGGGCGCGCGGCAACTCCGGGATGATGCTCGCCCACTTCCTCATCGGCTTCAGCGAGGGGCTCGCCGATCGCGTGACCGCGAGCGCGGGCGACGTGGCCGCTGCCGTGCGCCGCGGCGCGACGACGCTCGAGCGGGCGCTCGACGAACCGCGCGAGGGGACGATCCTCACGGTGGCGCGCGACGCCGCCGTGGCCGCCGAACGGGCCGCCGATGAATCCGCCGACATCGGGCACTTCATGCGCCGGCTCCACGAGGAGGCCGAGCGCGTCCTCGCCGGCACCCCGGAGCTGATGAAGGCGCTGAAGGACGCGGGCGTCGTCGATGCCGGCGGCAAGGGCTTCGTGCTGATGGTGGAGGGCTTCGTCCGCTTCATCAACGGCGACCCGATCAAGCCCGCGGCCCCGATTCGCGAGGACGAGGCCGACCTCGCGCCGGCCGCGCTCGCCGACATCGTCGCCGAACGCGACTTCCAGTTCTGCACCGAGGTCCTCGTGCGCGGCGAGGCGCTGCCGCCGGCCAACGACGTGCGCGCCGCGATGCACACCTTCGGCGGCTCGATCGTCGTCGCAGTGGCAGGCGACATCCTCAAGATCCACGTCCACACCGACACGCCCGAGGCGGTCTTCACCTGGGCCGAGCGGTGGGGCACGGTGACGCAGCGGAAGGCCGAGGACATGCGGGCACAGCACCGCCGCCTCGCGCACGTCGAACGGCGGCGCGTCGCCGTCGTCGTCGACTCGGCGAACGACCTCTCCGATGCCACGCTCGACCGCCACCACATCACGATGGTCCCGCTCCAGGTGCTCTTCGGCTCGGAGACCTTCCGCGACCGGATCGACCTGAAGCCCGAGGAGTTCTATCGGCGGCTGCGCACGGCGCGCGAGCTCCCCACCACCTCGCAGCCGGCGCCGGCCGAGTTCGTGCGCGCCTTCCGGAGCGTGCGCGAGGAGGCCGACGAGGCGGTCGGCATCTTCCTCTCGGGCGCGCTGTCGGGGACGCTGCGCTCGGCGCAGGCCGCCGTGCAGGCGGCGGGCATCAACGGCGTGACCGTCGTCGACTCGCGCTCGGCCTCGCTGGGAATCGGGATGCTGGCGCTCCGGGCCTGCGAGCTGGCCGACCAGGGGTGGTCCGCCGCGGCGATCGGCCGGGAGCTCGTGCGAGTCCGGGAGCAGTCAGGCGTCCTCTTGACGGTCGACACCTACGAGAACCTGATCCGCTCCGGACGCGTATCCCGCGGGAAGGCGTGGCTGGGCGGGATGCTCGACATCCGACCGATCCTCGAGATCGACCGGCAGGGGACGGTGCAGGTGCTCGACCGCGTGCGTGGGCGAGACCAGCTGGTGCCTCGCGTGCTGGCGCATCTCCGCGAGCGGCTGGCGGCCCGTCCGACCCAGCTCCGGTTCGGGGTGGTGCACGCGGACGCGCCGGAGATCGCCGAGCGGGTGAAGACGGCGCTGGTGGCCGCCTTCCAGCCGAAGGAGGTGCTGATCGGCACCGCGACGGGCGTGCTGGGTACACACGTAGGACACGGCGCGTGGGCCGTCTTCTATCAGGTCGAGGACGGCACGCCGGCCGAGGGTGTCGCATGACGGCGGTCCGCCACGCGAACCTCCCGACGCCGGTGGCGGTCGTGGTGGATGCCATCGATGACCGCAAGGGCAACGGGGTGCTGGTGCTCGACCTGCGGGGCCTGAGCGATGCCTCGGACTACTTCGTGATCGCGTCGGGCACGTCGGATGCCCACGTGCGCGGCCTCGCCGACGGCGTGGTGCAGGCGATGGCGAAGGCAGGATACGACGTGCTGCACGTCGAGGGGCTGCCCGGCGGACGCTGGGTCCTGCTCGACTTCGTGGATGTGGTGGTGCACCTGTTCCATCCGGAGATGCGGGCGTTCTATCGACTGGAGCGCCTGTGGCAGGACGCCCCGGCGCTCCTCTCCGGTCCCTGACGATTCCAGCCGCTGGAAAGGTCGTGTCGATGCGCCGGTTCGCGTGGGTTCTCGCAGCGATCGCGCTCGCCCTCCCGGGATCCCTCCCGGCGCAGTACTTCGGGCAGAACAAGGTCCAGTACACGAAGTTCGACTTCAAGGTGCTCGAGACCGAGCACTTCGACGTGTACTACTACGAGCAGGAGCGCGAAGCCGCCTACGACGTGGCCCGGATGGCCGAGCGCTCGTACGCGCGCCTCTCGCGGATCCTCCGCCACGAGTTCTCGGAGCGGAAGCCGATCATCCTCTACGCGTCGCACTCCGACTTCCAGCAGACCAACACGACGCCGGGCGAGGTCGGCGAGGGCACCGGCGGCTTCACCGACTTCCTGAAGCATCGCAACGTGCTGCCGCTCACCGGCTCGTACGAGGAGATCGAGCACGTCCTGCAGCACGAGATGGTGCACCAGTTCCAGTACGACACCTGGTCCGGCGGCAAGGCGGGCGCGGGACTGCAGACGATCATCGCCGTGAACCCGCCGCTCTGGTTCGTCGAGGGGATGGCCGAGTACCTCTCGCTCGGCCCGGTCAACTCGAACACCGCGATGTGGCTGCGCGACGCGGCCGCCGAGGGGAAGCTCCCGACGATCCAGCAGCTCGAGACCGACCCGCGGATCTTCCCCTACCGCTTCGGCCACGCGATCCTGAGCTACATCGGCGAGCGGTGGGGCGACGAGGCGATCGGCGCGATCCTCCAGGGCTCGCGCGCCGGGTCGCTGGAGGGCGCGTTCCGGCGGGTCATCGGCGTGGACTACGTGCAGCTCGGCGACCAGTGGCGCGACGCGGTGCAGCGCCAGTACCTGCCGCAGCTCACGCAGCAGACGAAGGCGCGCGGCGTGGCCCAGCCGCTCCTCACCAAGGAGCGCAGCGAGGGGACGCTGCACCTCGCCCCCGCCCTCTCGCCCGACGGCTCGCGCGTCGCCTACTTCTCGGAGAAGGACTTCTTCTTCGTGGACATGTGGCTCGCCGACGGCGTCACCGGCAAGCCGATCCGTCGCCTGCTCAAGAGCACCTGGAGCAGCGACTACGAGACGTTCCGCTTCATCAACTCGGCCGCCGCCTGGTCGCCGGACGGGCGCTACCTCGCCTTCGCCGCGAAGCGCGGGCCGCGCGACGACATCGTCATCGTGGACGCCGAGCGGAATCGCGAGGTGCGCCGCATCCGCATCGACCTGAACGGCGTCACCACGCCGTCGTGGAGCCCGGACGGCTCGCGCCTCGTCTTCACCGGCTACGACGGCGGCCTGTCGGACCTCTTCACGGTGAAGGCCGACGGCACCGACCTGCAGCGGCTCACGCGCGACCGCTTCGCGGACCTGCACCCGGCGTGGTCGCCCGACGGCACGACGATCGCCTTCACCACCGATCGCGGCCCCGACACCGACTTCAGCATCCTGAAGACCGGCAACTACCGCATCGCGCTCTATCGCCTCGACAGCGGCGCGATCGAGGTGCTGCCCGCGATGGAGTACGGGAAGAACATGAACCCGGTGTGGGCGCCGGACGGGAAGACGCTCGCCTTCGTCTCCGACCGCACCGGCGTGAGCAACGTGTTCCTCTATGACCTCGCCGGCCGCGAGACGTACCAGCTCACCGACCTCTTCACGGGGGCGCAGGGCATCACGCCGCTCTCGCCGATCCTGTCGTGGGCGGCGAAGGCCGATCGCCTCGCCTTCGTCTACTACGAGGACGGCGACTACGACGTCTACTCGCTCGACAACCCGCGGGCGCTGCGCCGCGCGCCGTGGCGCCCGACGGTCGCCGTGGCGAAGGCCGACAGCGCCGTCGCGGCCCCGGTCGTCGACACCGCGAAGGCGCCGGTGGCGGGCGGCAGTGCGCTCTATCGCTCGGCCCAGGGGCTGCGCCCGGCCGACTCGCTGGTGGCGATCCCCGACGCCGAGCGTGCCCGGCTCGCGCCGGTGACGATCACGGCCCTGCTCGATTCGGCCACGCTGGCGCTGCCCGACACGAGCACCTTCACCGAGCGGAAGTACAAGGTCGGCTTCTCGCCCGACTACGTCGCGCGGCCCAGCATCGGCTACGTGCGCGACAACTTCGGCCGCGGCTTCTTCGGCGGCACCACGGTGTCGCTCTCCGACATGCTCGGCGACCGGCAGCTCGTCTTCTCGGGCTTCATCAACGGCCGCCTCGACGAGGCGCAGGTGCTCGCGGCGTACGCCAACGTCTCGCGCCGCCTCAACTGGGCGGCGGGCCTGCAGCAGGACCCGTACTTCTTCTTCCAGGCCAGCGAGATCCGGCCCGTCGAGGGGTCGTTCGAGAACGTCTTCGTCACCAACATCCGGCGCCTCGTGCTCCGGTCCGCGTTCGCGCAGGCGTCGTATCCGCTGTCGCGCTTCCGGCGGATCGAGGGCGGGCTCCGCCTGACGAACGTCGATGACGCGATCCTCAGCATCAACGAGTTCTACGACCCGATCTCCGGCCTCCTCACGCGCGACCCGACGCTCGAGCGCCGCCGCCTGAGCTCCACCGGGTTCGTCCAGCCCTCGATCGCGCTGGTCGAGGACAACTCGCTCTTCGGCTACGTCGGGCCGCTGCTCGGCCGGCGCGCGCGCTTCGAGATCGCCCCGACCCTCGGCGGCTGGGACTACACCCAGTACACCGCCGACTACCGGCGCTACGATCGCCTCTTCGGGCCGTTCGTCTTCGCCACCCGCGCGATGTACTTCGGCCGCACCGGACGCGATGCCGATCGGTTCTCGCTCTTCCTCGGCTTCCCGGACCTGATCCGTGGCTACACCTCGGGCTCGTACCGGCGCAACGAGTGCCTGAGCGACCCGGGCGAGAGCTTCGTCACCGGCTGCGCGGCGCTCGACCAGCTGGTCGGCACGTCGGTCGGCCTCGTGAACGCGGAGCTGCGCTTCCCGCTGCTCAATGCGTCGCTCGGCTTCCTCCCGATCGGCTTCCCGCCGATCGAGGGCGCGATCTTCTACGACATGGGCGTCGCGTGGGACAGCCGTTCGCGAGTCGAGTTCCGCGAGCGCCGGGCCGAGGAGAACCCCGCGGCGGTGCGCGTGCCGCTCCGGTCGCTCGGCTTCTCGATCCGGGCCAACATGCTCGGCTTCCTGATCCTGCGGTTCGACTACGCGAAGCCGCAGAACCGGCCCGGCACCAACGCCTTCTGGACCGTCTCGCTGGGGCCGACGTTCTGATGCGGCGCCCGGTCCTGCGACGCCTCCTGCTGCTGGGCCTGCTCCTCTCGGGGTGCGGCAAGGCGGAGACGGTGCGCGCCGATCGCGAGGTGCCGGCGGGGCTGCCGGATGAAGGGTCGCTGCTCCGCCTGCCCCGCGGAGGGGGCGCCGCCGCGCTTTACCGCGCCGATTCGCTGGTGCCGCTCGAGTGGCGCATCGGGGGTGGGGTCCCGCCGATCCGACGCGCGCTCGGGACCGACCTCGAAGACCGGATGGTCTACGCCGAGGACGACGACGGGCGGCTGATCGGCATCGACCTGCTCGCGCGCCGTCCGCGGGTCTACCTCAGCACCGCACGGAGCCTCGCCGCGACGGCGGATGGCGTCGTGCTCGGCCTCGATTCGCTCCGCCACCCGATCCGCTTCGCCGGGCGCGAGCTGACCACCTTCCGCGGCACGGTCGAGGGCGGCACCGGGGTCACCTTGCTGCGGGCGCCCGCCCAGCGCGTGAGCGCGTACGTCCCGTCCATCGGCTCGGTGCAGGTCATCAACGCCGAGGGGGAAGTGCGCCGTGCCGTCGTCCCGGGGATCGAAGCAACGGCGACCTGGTTCGGCGAGCTGCTGGCGATCACCAGCGACTCGGGGGTGGCCTTCGTCACGCCCGGTGACACGGCCGCCCCCGTCTTCCGGGAGATCGGCGGCGAGCCGCGGACCGCAGTCTTCTCTCCCTCCGGCCACCGCCTGTACGTCGCCCGTGGTCGCGGTGATCTGCTCCTCCTCGATCGGTTCTCGCAGGACGAGGTCGGGCGCATCATCCTCCCTGCCCCGGCGCGGACCCTCCGAGTCGACCGGTCTGGCCGGTGGCTGCTGGCCCGCCCCGAATCGGGCGACTCGCTCTGGGTGATCGATCTCGCCCGCGAGGAGCTGGCCGGGTCGGTGCGAGCGCCGTGGGCCGACGACCTGCCGCTCGTCTCGGGCGCCCGTACCCTGGTCGTCCGGGACGGCGCGGACGTCGTGGCGCGCGATCTCACCGCCGCCGACCTCTCGGAGCGGGCCCGGCTGGTCGGGGCATCGGAGGACGTCTTCCTCGCCGTGCCGTGGGCCCCGCGGTCGACGCAGCCCGCCCCCGTGGTGGCCGCGGCCGCCCCGCCGGAAACCGAGGTCGCCGTGGCCGACACCGCCCCGACCGAGGCGCCGGAGCCGACCGCCCCGGTGGAGCCGGCACGCCCGGCGCAGGTCTGGGTCCAGGTGACCGCCTCGCAGAGCGCGGAGTATGCGCAGGCACTGGCCGACCAGCTCCGCGCCACTGGGTTCCCCTCCCGGGTGCTGCAGCCCCAGACCGAAGGCGACCCGTTCCGGGTGGTCGTGGGCCCCTATCCCTCGCGGGAAGAGGCCGAAGCCGTCGGGCGCCGACTGGGCCGCCCCAACTTCCTGACCACGCTGGGTCCGACCGACACCTGATCCAGCTATCTTTCGGGCTTGTCCTGCCGCCCCCTGCCGGGGGGCGGCGGCCTCGGCATCGACCCCGACCACGACCACGCTGATGAAGCTCACCAAGCTGGAGCTGTCCGGCTTCAAGTCCTTCGCCGACACCGTCACCCTGACGTTCGACCAGGGGGTGACGGCGATCGTCGGTCCCAACGGCTGCGGCAAGTCCAACGTCTCGGATGCGGTCCGCTGGGTCCTCGGCGAGCAGTCCGCGCGCCTCCTGCGAGGCGGCAAGATGGAGGACGTGATCTTCCAGGGCGCGGCCGGCCGTCGCCCGGTCAACGTCGTGGAAGTCTCGCTCTACCTCGACAACTCCGAGGGCGAGCTCCCGACGCCGTACACCGAGGTGGTGATCACGCGCCGGCTCTCCCGCTCGGGGCAGAGCGAGTACCAGATCAACAAGAACCCCGCGCGTCTCCGCGACATCCAGGACCTGCTGCGCGGCACCGGCCTCGGCAGCGACGCCGGCGTCGTCATCGAAGCGAAGATGATCGACCTGCTCCTGTCGGACCGTGCCGACGAGCGGCGCTCGCTCTTCGAGGAAGCGGCAGGGGTCGGACTCTATCGCGATCGGCGCCACACGACGGCCCGCCGCATCGAGGAGACCGGCGCCGACCTGCAGCGCCTCGAGGATCTCATCGCCGAGGTGCAGTCGCAGCTCCGCTCGCTCGCGCGCCAGAAGGGGAAGGCCGAGCGGCACGCCTCGCTCACCGAGGAGAAGTTCGCGGTGACGCTGACGCTCGCGCGGCGTCGCCTCGAGCAGCTGGCCGAGGACGCCGAGACCTTCGAGCGCCGCCACGCCGACCTCACCGAGCAGCTGCCGGCCGCGCGCGAGCGGCTCTCGCGCAGCGAGCTGGCGCGCGAGGAAGCCGCGCTCTCGCGCGCGCAGGCCGAGCGCCACCGCACCACGGTGATGGAGGACCTCGCGGAGCAGCGCCTCGCGCTGGGTCGCCTCGACGGCGACCTCGCCCTCGCGGCGGAACGCCTCGCCAGCGCGGCGCTCCGCCGCGAGCGCGCCGCCACGGAGCGCGGCGACCTCGAGGTGCGCCTGCAGCAGGCGCGACTCGAGCTTGGCAGCGCCCAGACCGAGCGCGAGGCGGCGCAGGCCGAGTTCGAGCGGATCAAGGGCGAGCTCGGGGGTCGCGCCGATGCCGAGCAGTCGGTGCGACAGCGCCTGCAGGGCCAGCGCGACGTGGTGCGTCGGATGGAGCAGGAACTGCAGCAGGCCGCGCAGGCCCAGCGATCGCTCGAGGGCGAGCGCACCGCGCTCGACGGCGAGCTCGCCTCGCTGCGGGACCGCATCGCGCAGGAAGAGGCGCATCGCGCCCAGCTCGCGCAGGAGCGGAAGAGCATCGGCGAGCGGCTCACGGAGCTCACCGCCGTCGCCGAGCGCCACGCCGATGACACGCGGCACGGCGCGGCGCGCGCGGAGCAGGCGCGCCTCCGCCTGCGCGAAACCCGCGACCGCGAGGCGCGCGAGCTCGCCGAGCGTCGCGCCCTCGAGGACGAGCTCGCCAAGCTCACCGCACGTCGGTCGGCGCTCGAGGCGCTCGAGCGCGATCGCGTCGGGATGGCGCCGGCCGCCGCGGCCCTGCTCGGACAGCGCGAGCGCTTCGGTGACGCGATCCTCGGCACGCTCGCGGATTTCATCGCGACCGACGGCGACCAGGCCGAGCTCGCGGAGCAGCTGCTCGGCGATGCGGTGCATGCCGTGCTGGTGCGCGACGAGGCCGCCGTGCAGGCGATCCAGGCGTGGCACGCCAGCGAGCAGCCCGGTACCCTGATCCTGCTGCCGGCGACGCCGGGCCCGCGCGTCCGCGCCGGGGCGGTGGATGGGCGGCTTCGCGTCCAGCCCGAGGCCGAAGCGTGGGTCGCGGCGCTGGTCGGCGGCTCGGAGGTGCTCGATGCCGGCGGTCGCGCGCTGCGCCGCGCGAGCGGGGCGATCGTCCTCACCGGACCGTCGGCCGCCAGCGGTCCGCTGCGGCGTCGGGCCGAGCTCACGTCGCTCGGCAAGCAGATCGATGCGACGACTGCACAGGTCGCCGCCGCCGATGCCCAGCGCACGGCGACCCAGGCTGACCTCGCGGCGTGCGAGCAGCAGTCGACCGAGGCCGAGCAGGAGGTGCAGCAGCTCCGCGAGGCCGAGCGGCACGCGGTGGCAGCGCGCGAGGACGCCTCGCGCCGCGTCCAGAACTTCGACCGCGAGCTGACCGAGGCGGCCACGCAGCTGGAGCGGCTCGCGGAGCGGCTGCAGCGAGCCGAGACGCGGGTCACTGAAGTCGATGCGAAGCTCGCCGAGACGAACGCCGCCCGGGTGCGCCTCGACGAGGCCCTCGTCACGACGCGCGCCACGCTGACCGAGCTCGAGGCCGAGCAGGAGCAGGCGCGCGAGGCGCGCTCGCAGTGGCAGGTGCAGGAGGCGCACGTTGCTGCACGGCTCCGGAGCGCCGACGAGGCGATCGCCCGCACCACGCGGGTCATCGCCGAGGCAGAATCGGCCGGCGCGGCGCGCACCGACGAGATCGCCCGCCTCGACGCCGAACAGGCGACCCTCGAGGCGCAGCGGGTGCAGTGGCAGAGCGGCCGCGACGAGCGGCAGACGCTGCTCGTCGCCCTCGAGACGGCCGCCGGCGAGGCCGAGGGCGCGCTGCAGGCGGCCGACACCCGCCTCGCGACCGCCGAGGGCGATCTCGCGCAGGCGCGCCGTGACGTCGAGTCGATGAGCGAGGAGCACCATCGCCTCGAGCTCGGCGTCGCCGAGGCCGTGGCGCAGCGCAAGCGGATCGTCGAGCGGGTCGAGACCGAGTGGAAGCGGCCGTTCGACGTCCTTGCGGAGGCGGCGCCGACCCTCGACCTGGATCTCGAGACGCTCGAGACCGAGGCCGAGCGGATCGCCGGTGCGCTCGAGCAGATCGGCCCGGTCAACGCGCTGGCCGTCGAGGAGCACGCCGAGGAGAGCAAGCGGCTCACCTTCCTGCAGACGCAGCGCGACGACCTCGTCGCGGCGCGGCAGTCGCTCCTCCAGGCGATCAAGGAGATCGACGGGACCGCGAAGGCCCTCTTCAGCGAGACCTTCCAGGCGATCCGGACCAACTTCATCAACGTCTTCCAGACGCTCTTCGGCGGCGGCGAGTGCGACCTCCGCCTGAGCGACGAGAGCGATCCGCTCGAGGCGGAGATCGAGATCCACGCGGCGCCCCGCGGCAAGCGGACGCAGCGGATCCATCTCCTCTCCTCGGGCGAGCGCACCCTCGTGGCGACGTCGCTCCTCTTCGCGATCTACCTCACGAAGCCGAGCCCGTTCTGCCTGATGGACGAAGTCGACGCGCCGCTCGACGATGCGAACGTCGGCCGCTTCCTCCGCCTGCTCGACGAGTTCAAGGAGCAGACGCAGTTCCTGGTGATCACCCACAATCCGCGGACGATGCAGTCGGCGGACAGCGTCTATGGCGTCACGATGCAGGAACCCGGGGTCTCGACCATCGTCGGGGTCCGCCTGGGCGAGCACGTGGACGCCGCGTAAGGACAGGACCGAACCATGCTGATCGTGATGAAGCCCGACGCGGGCGAAGCGGAGATCCGGACCGTCGTCGAGGTGATCGAGTCGATGGGCTATGAGGCGCGCCCGATGCCGGGCCGCCAGCGCACCACCGTCGGGCTCGTCGGGAACGACGGCCGCGTCGACGGCTCCCGCCTGGAGGGGCTCTCGGGCGTGGCCGAGGTCATCCACGTCACCAAGCCGTACAAGCAGGTCTCGCGCGAGTGGAAGCCCGAGCCGACGCGCGTCCCGCTGCCGGACGGCTCGACCGTCGGCGGTCGCGACGTCATCGTGATGGCCGGCCCCTGCTCGGTCGAGAGCGAGGCGCAGATCCTCACCGCGGCCCGCCAGGTGCGCGCCGCCGGCGCCACCGTGCTCCGCGCCGGGGCGTTCAAGCCGCGCTCGTCGCCGTACTCGTTCCAGGGGCTCGGCAAGCTCGGCCTCGAGCTGCTCGCGCAGGCGCGTGCGGAGACCGGGCTGATGATCGTCACCGAGGCGATGGATCCCACCGGACTCGAACTCGTGGCGGAGACGGCCGACATCGTGCAGATCGGCGCGCGCAACATGCAGAACTACTCGCTGCTCAAGGAATGCGGCCGGATCCGGAAGCCGATCCTGCTCAAGCGCGGGCTGGCGGCCACGATCCCCGAGCTGCTGCTGTCGGCCGAGTACATCCTCGCCGAGGGGAACCCGAACGTGATCCTCTGCGAGCGCGGCATCCGGTCCTTCGACGCGACGACGCGCAACCTCTTCGACCTCGCGGCGATCGCGGTGGTGCACGGCCTCTCGCACCTGCCGATCGTCGCGGACCCGAGCCACGGCACCGGCCACCGCGACATGGTGCCGGCGATGTCGCGCGCGGCGATCGCGGCGGGGGCCGACGGCCTCCTCGTCGAGGTGCACCCGACCCCGGAGCGCGCCCTGTCGGACGGGGCGCAGTCGCTCTTCCCCGAGCAGTTCGAGCGGATGATGCGGGAAGTGAGCGCGATCGCCGAGGTGATCGGCCGCTCGGTCGCGACGCCGGTGGGGGCCGCGTCCTGATGCGCCGCCTCGGCGCGACGCTCGTCCTGTCCACGCTCGCCGCGGGGCCGCTCGCGGCCCAGCAGCGCGATGCCGGGGCGATCATCACCCGCGCCGCCCGGGCGTACGCCGCGCTCTCGTCGTTCAGTGCCGAGTTCCGGCAGCGGATCATCGACCCGGTCGTCGGCAACGAGGAGGCGCGGGGCACCCTGTACCAGCAGGGGACCAACCGTTTCGCGATGCGCTTCAGCGACCCGAAGGACGAGGTCATTCTCGTCGACGGCACGCGCGCGTGGGTCTACCTGCCAAGCACGATGCCGAAGCAGGTGCTGCGCGCCCCGATGCCGAGCGGGCCGGTCTACGGCTACAACCTGATCGCGTTCTTCCTCGACCGCCCGACCGAGCGCTACCGCGTGAGCTACGTCCGCGAGGAGAGCGTGGACGGCCAGCGCACCGATGCGGTGCTCCTCGAGCCGCGCGACCCGACGGTGCCGTTTCGCCGGGCGACGGTATGGGTGGACCGCGGCACCGGCCTGCCGCGACGGATCCAGAGCGAGGAGAAGGTCGGGCTGACCCGGATCGTCGACCTGACTCGCCTTCGCCCGAACGCCCCGATCCCGGCCGGCACCTTCACCTTCACGGTCCCCGCGGGCGTGAGGGTCGTCGACCAGTAGGTCAGTCGAGCGTCGAGCGCAGTGCCGCTGCCGCGGCCGGATCGAGGCCGGCGCGCTCGGCCAGACCGGTCGCCAGCCGCGCGAGGATCGCGTAGGCGGCCCGATCGTCCCCTGACAGCACGCCGAGGTGGGCCGACACCGTCTCGACGTCTCCACGGCGAATGGGGCCGGTGAGCGCGTTCGCCGCCCCGCGCGCCTCGAGGTGCCTGAGCGTCTGCCCGAGGATCGGCACGAAGAGCCGCTCGGCCCCCTCCCCCGCCCCGGCCGACGCCGCGAGGCGCCCGGCCAGATCGGCCAGCACCACGAGATAGTTCGACGCGATCGCCGCGGCCGCGTGGTACGCCACGCGCCCAGTCTCGGGCAGCGTGACCACCTCGCCCATCGCGAGCTCCGTTGCGAGCCGACGGGCCGCGTCGATCGCCGCGGCGTCACCGGTCACGACGAGGGGCACGCCGGCGAGGATCGCGGGGTCGCTGCCGTCCGGATCGGGAAAGCTCTGCAGCGGATGGGCAGCCGCCACGGCAGCGCCCTGCGCCGCGAGCGGCTCGAGGATCGTGCACCCGTGGCGCCCCGAGGTGTGCAGCACGACCTGCCGCGCGCCCAGCGCGTGGGTCGCTGCCACCGCGGCCGTCGTGGCGGCCAGCGCATCGTCCGGCACGGCGAGGATCACGACCTCGGCCGACGTGAGCGGGGCGCGCCAGGCGGTCTCGGCGGCGCCCAGGTCGTGCGGCAGCCGCCGTGCACTCCGCCCCAGCACCGCAACGCGATGCCCGGAACGCGACAGGGCGCGTGCGAGCGTGAGCCCGACGCGCCCTGCGCCCACCACCGCGATCGCGGTCATCGCCCGGGCAGCACCTGCTGGAGCAGCGCGGCGGGCGTGCGACCGGCACGGAGCAGCATCGCGGCCTCGCGTACCTGCGCATCGTCGGCGGCGCGACGGGCGAGTTCGACATCGCGCCCGAAGACATAGCGCGCGATCTCCCAGCCGAGCTGGTCGTCCACCAGCTTCGCGGCCCCCGCCTTCTCGGCTTCCGTGAGGGCCACCCCCTTCTCCGCGAGCTTCGCGAAGACCAGGGCCCGGTGCTCCGGCGTCACGACGAAGGCGCGCGACGAGACCGCGCCGCGCTCCTTCAGGGCAATGGCCGTCGCCACGAGCGCATCGCGATACGCCGACACGTTGCCGCCGACGGCACGCACGAAGAGCTTCTCGCCATCGACCAGCGTGTCGGTCCGCACGATCCGGTCGGGGACGATGCCGCCCCCGCCGCGCACGAGTCGGCCGCTGATCGTCTTGTGGGTCGGCAGCGAGTCGAGCGCGAGCGAGTCGGTGCCGTCGGCGATCGACTCGACGGCCGCAACCTGGTCCATCTCGTTGCGCGCCTCACGCTGGATGCTGCGGCCGCTCGGGGTGTACCAACGCGCGGTCGTGAGCTTGAGCGCCCGGCCATCGCCGAGGCGGAAGAGCGACTGCACCAGCCCCTTGCCGAAGGTCGGAGTGCCAACGACGACGGCGCGGTCGTTGTCCTGCAGCGCGCCGGCGATGATCTCGGCCGCGGAAGCCGAGTACTCGTTCACGAGGACCACGACCGGGAGCGCGGGCCAGCGCTGGTCGCGCTCGGCGGCGAAGATCCGCGAGGTCCCCTCGGCCCGGCCGCGGGTGCTGACGATCTGCTGCCCCTTGTCGAGGAAGAGATCGGAGACCGCCACGCCCTGGTCGAGCAGGCCGCCGGGGTTGCCGCGCAGGTCGAGGATCAGCCCCGTGAGCCCGCGCTTCCGGAGCGCCTCGATCTCGTCCTGCAGCTCCTCGGCCGAGGTCTCGGAGACCTGCGTCAGCTGCACGAGCCCGACCCCGCCCTCGAGCATCGTCCCCGGCTGGACCGAGCGGAAGTGGATCGTCTCGCGCACCATCCGGAACCGCATCAGCTCCTGCACGCCGGGGCGCCGCACCTCGAGCACGACCGGCGTGCCGGGTGCGCCGCGCAGCGTCTTGATGGCATCATCCTGATTGAGGTCGCGGGTGCTCTTGCCGTCGACCGCGATGATCTGGTCGCCCGCCTCGACCCCGGCGCGCTCGGCCGGCGTCTCGGGAAGCGGCGCCACCACCATGATCACGCCGTCCCGCACGTCGATCTGGATGCCGAGACCGCCGTAGTTGCCGGTGGTCTGCTCGGTGAGCTCCCGGTAGCTCTCGCCCTCGACCAGCGTCGAGTACGGATCGTTGAGCTCCTCGAGGAGGCCGGTGGCTGCCTTGTGGTAGAGCGAGTCGTCGGGGAGCGAGTCGACGTAGTACTCGCTCACCGCCTGCATCACGCTGCGGAAGAGATCCGGGGCGGGCATCGAGGGAGCATCATCGGTCCCGTGGAGCAGCCAGCCGCCGCTCACGAACGAGACGGCGACGATCCCGGCCACCAGGAACCAGCGACGGACGTCGGCACCACGCGAAGTGTCAGTCATCCCGAATCTTACTCCCCAAGCGGCCGGAAAGTGTCGGCGTCCAGGCGCGCCAGCTCGGCCCACGCCGCACTGAGCACCTCGGCGGGGGAGCCGGAGGCGTCGAGATGCACGATGCCCGGGCCGATCGCCGCCCGGTAGGCCGCGACCACGCGGTCGTGGAAGGCACCGTCCTCGCGCTCGAGCCGGTCCTGCCCCTTGCCGGCGGCAGCCTGCCGAGCCCGACCGAGCTCGGCGGGGATGTCGAGCACCAGCGTCCGGTCCGGGACGAGCCCTCCGGTGGCGGCACGGTTCACCCAGTGGAGATGCTCCAGCGGCAGCCCGCGACCGCCTCCCTGGTAGGCGAGGGTCGACAGGTCGTACCGGTCGGAGAGGACGACCTTCCCCTCCGCGAGGACCGGTCGGATCACGCGCGCGACGAGATCCGCGCGCGCGGTCGTCATGTAGAGCAGCTCGGCCTCGGGCGTCCACGCCCGGTCGGCATCGAGCAGCTCGCGCCGCAGGAGCTCGGCGACATCGGTGCCGCCGGGCTCGCGCACGGAGACGACCGGCACGCCGTCGGCCCGCAGCCGCTCGGCGATCGCCTTCACGAGCGTCGTCTTGCCGGCGCCCTCGGGCCCCTCGATGACGATGAACCGCCCGGGCATCAGAGCGTGATGATGCCGCTGGTGGCGCCGCGCTGGATCCCCTCGCCGATCGCCTGGTTCACCCGCTGCATCAGCTTGTCGACGTTGGCGCGCGCCACGAGGTAGCCCTGCCCCGTCGGCGAGAGCTCGAACTCGCGCAGGGTCGACTCGTACTGCTGCGCCTGCTCCTCGCTGGGCGACTCGCCGCGCGCGATCATCTCGTCGAACTCGCGCGTCAGGCGCGAGATCGTCTCCAGCCGCCCCTGCGCCTCGGTGTCGTCGCGCATCGCCTGCTCGGCCCGGCGCATCGCCTGGTACTCGTTCGACTGCCCGATCAGGCGGCCGAGTTCGGTGGCCTTTTCATCGATCATCGTCACGGCTCCCACCGCGCGACGACGTAGCGCGCACGGCCGAAGAGGTCATCCAGCACGGTGGCATCGCGCCACCCGAAAGCGCCGGCGAGGTCGGCGACCTCGCGAGCGCGCGAACAGTCCACTTCCAGCGCCACGTGCCCGCCGGCCCGCATCAGCGCACGTGCCTCGTCGAGCAGGCGCCGGGTGGCCTGGAGGCCGTCCTCGCCCGACGGCAGCGCGAGCCGCGGCTCCCACGCACGCACCGACGCATCGAGCGTCGCATACTCCGCCTCGGTCAGGTACGGCGGATTCGACACCAGCAGGTCGAGGTGCAGCCCCGCGAGCGGCGCCAGCAGGTCGCCGAGATGCCAGGTCACGGCGAGCCCGGTGCGCGCCGCGTTCTCGCGCCCGAGCGCCAGCGCATCGGGGCTCACGTCGGTCGCGTGCACGGCGGCGAAGGCGCCTTCGTCGGCCAGCGCCAGCGCGATCGCCCCGGTCCCCGTGCCGACGTCGGCCGCGACGCCGGTGCGGCAGCGCGCCAGCGCGAGCTCGACGAGCCCCTCCGTCTCCGGCCGCGGGATCAGCGCCCGACGATCGGTCGCGAGCACCAGGCGACGGAAGCCGGTCCACCCCGTGACGTAGGCGAGCGGCTCGCCCGCGGCACGGCGCCCGACCGCCGCAAGGTAGCGCTCCGCACGGGCCGGCGAGACCGGCTCGGCGCTGGCCAGCATCGCGCGGGCGGGCTCGGTGCGCTCGAGGTCGCTCCAGAGCCGGATCGCCTCGCGGCGCGGCGCGTCGATGCCCGCGGCGGCGAGCACGGCGCCCGCCGATTCCCAGAGCGCCTGCAGCGAGACCGCCGTCTCAGGCACCGTCCATCTCCTCCTGCCGCGAGGCGAGGCGCACGGCATCCACCAGCTCATCGAGGCGCCCCTCCATCACGTCGGAGAGGTTGTGCACCGACAGCCCGATGCGATGGTCCGTCACGCGACTCTGGGGGAAGTTGTAGGTGCGGATCTTCCCCGAGCGGTCGCCGGTGCCGACCATCAGCTTGCGGCTGGCGGCGCGCTTCGCCTCCTGCTCGGCGATCATCCGGTCGAGGAGCCGGGCGCGCAGCACCTCCATCGCCTTGAGCTTGTTCTGCAGCTGTGACTTCTGGTCCTGCTGCGACACCACGATGCCGGTCGGGAGGTGCGTGATCCGCACCGCCGAATCCGTGGTGTTGACGCTCTGCCCACCGGGGCCGGACGAGCGGAAGACGTCGATGCGAAGGTCCTGCGGATCGATGCGCACGTCGACCTCCTCCGCCTCGGGGAGGATCGCGACGGTCGCGGCCGAGGTGTGGATCCGCCCCTGCGTCTCGGTGGCGGGCACGCGCTGCACGCGATGCACCCCCGACTCGCGGCGCAGCAGGCCGAACGCCTCCGGACCACGCACCGCGACGACCGCCTCGCGGATGCCGCCCTGGTTGCCCGACTGCACCTCGATCGGCTCGACGCGGAGGCCGCGCCGCTCGGCGAAGCGGGTGTACATCCGGAGCAGGTCGCCCGCGAAGAGGGCCGCCTCGTCGCCGCCGGTGCCGGCGCGGATCTCGAGGATGGCATCGCGGTCGTCGTGCGGGTCGCGCGGCACGAGCAGCTCGGCCAGCTCGCGCTCGAGGGCCGCGATCTCGGCCGGGAGGCGCGCGACATCGGCCGCGGCCATCTCGGCGAGCTCGGGATCACCCGACGCGGCGAGGTCCTGCACGTCGGCGAGTTCGCGCTGGAGGCGGGCAAGCGCATCGGCCGCGCGCACGATCGGGGTCAACCGAGCGTGCTCGCGGCCGAGGGAACGGATCTTGGCCGAGTCCGCGGCAGTCGCGGGATCGGCCAAGGCGCTGGCGACCTCCTCCGCCCGCGCGAGCGCCTGGCGGAGTCGGGCGTCCACGGATCAGCCCTTGGCGGGTTCCGTGGCGTACTTGCGGCGGAAGCGGTCGATCCGGCCCGCGGTGTCCACGAGACGCTGCTTGCCCGTGAAGTACGGGTGGCACTGGGCGCAGACTTCGACGCTGATGCTGGCGGCGGTGCTGCGGGTCTCGAAGGTGTTGCCGCACTGGCAGTGCGCGGTGATGGTCTTGTAGACCGGATGGAGATTCGGCTTCACGGCATCCTCGCTAGGTACGCCGTGGTCCCGGTGCGGAACCACGATAGCCTGAAAATATACGGGCAGGGTGTGGGGGATGGCAACGGAGGGGATGAGAGGGGAGATCGGAGATCAGTGATCGGAGAGTGCGCGGACGGTTATCGCGTCGACGTTCTCATCAGCACGCCCTCCGATCTCAGATCGCCGATCTCTCATCTCGGGTTCGCCCTCGCCCCGCCACCCAGGCCGCGGCCGCCCCCGCAGGAAGGGCGAGGGCGATCAGTTCCCCGCTCGACTGCCACCCCGCCAGGACCGCCACCGCCCCGAGGGCCACGACGGCCAGGTGGGCGACGGCCATCCGACGGCCCCCGCCCCGCCAGATGGCCGGAATCAGCGCCAGCCCGGTCGGCGCCAGCAGGAGCAGCGTCGCATTGGAGCGGGTGAAGACGTGGTCGGTCCCGAGCCACAGGAAGGCGAGCACCAGCCCCCCGACCGCGCTGGCGACGAGCCAGAGCGTGGCGGCGAGCCGCCCGAGGGTGCCGACCGCCCCGCCGACGAGCGTCAGCAGGATCGCGCCGGCGATCGCCGCGCCGATCCCGGCGAGGGGCAGCGTCCAGTTCGGCCGGGTCGGCTCGACGGTGTAGCGGTTGAGGTCGAGGAGGGTGGCCTCGGTCCGCACCAGCGGCACCTCGCGGCCGTCGGGCCAGCGGACGCGGAGCTCGCGCACCCGTTCCTGCACCTTTTCGGGGAGGAACATTTCGCCCCACTGGTCGAGCGGGGCGTCCACCCGCGGGCCCATCGCGGCGAGGATGCCGAGATACATCGCGGGGTCGTTGCTCACCGAGCGCTGGGTGTGGAAGCGGAGCGTCCCCTCGCCCGGCACCCCCACGGTCGCGCGACGGAGCGCCCCGCCCAGCACGCGATCGAGGATGTCGCGCACCCGCGTCGAGCAGTTGTCGAGGAAGTAGTCGTAGCGGTACTCGCGCTGCTCGGGGCGCGCGTTCTC
This sequence comes from Gemmatimonadales bacterium, assembly GCA_035712665.1. Taxonomy (GTDB): domain Bacteria; phylum Gemmatimonadota; class Gemmatimonadetes; order Gemmatimonadales; family GWC2-71-9; genus Palsa-1233. The sequence goes on along the minus strand of DASTAN010000126.1, from coordinate 15,389 downwards.
GGCGAGCGCCAGCGCGAGCTCGGCGCGCACGGCCGGCGGGAGGTCGAGCTCCTGCACCTCGACACGACGACCGTAGAAGTCGTAGGTGCGGAGCGTCGTGGCGAGGTCGCTCACCCCGAGCCAGTACTGGGGGCGGCCCATCACGAAGCGACCGATGAAGCCGGGCTGCGCGAAGTCGAAGGTGCCGTAGTTGTACACGGCATCGGCACCCGACACCGTGTCGCGCACCCAGATCGCGTTGTGGCCGAAACGCTCGTACACCATCGCGCCCGGTCCCATCGTCATCAGGAAGACCTGCAGGCGTGCCCCGGGATCCTCCTGTGCCGATGCACGCGACGGCAGCGCCGCCCCGAGCCCCACGAGGAGCAGCGCCCACCACCTCACGGCACGACGTCCCGACCCGACTCCGCCGACGCATAGATCGCCTCGAGCACCTCGAGCGTCGTGATCTGCTCGGCCAGGTTCGGCGCGGGGACGTCGCCGCGCACGCACGCCACGAAGTGCGCCCACTGCGCGCGCACGCCAAGCGCGAAGGGCGTCTCGCGCGACTGCGCGCCGGACGGGGCGACGTCCTGCGTCACGCCGTGGAAATCCTTCCAGATCGCGAGCGGCGAGATGCGCGCCGAGCCGGCCGACGAGCGGAGCGCGATGCCGAAGCGCTCGCCCGGGCCGACGAAGCGCCACGAGGTGTCGAGGTGGATCGCCGAGCCGCCCTCGAGCGCCACCATCGCCGTGCCCGAGGGCTCGACCCCCTTGGTGCTCTTCTCCGGCAGCACGGCGGTGACGCGCGTGACCTTCGGGAAGCCCGCCATCCAGAGCGAGAGGTCGAGGAGGCCGAGGCCGAGGTCGAGCATCGCGCCGCCGCCGGCCTGCTCGCGCTTCTGGCGCCAGCCGAGCGAGGTGCGCCCGGCGCGCGCGAGGAACCACCAGGCGCGGATCGACTCGAGGTCGCCGAGCTCGCCGCTCTGCACGAACGAGCGGATCATCTGCACGTCCGGGCGATAGCGATGGTTCGCGCCGACCATCACCACGCGCTGCTTCTTCGCGGCGGCCTTGATGATGCGATTCGAGCCGGCGACGGTGAGCGCCATCGGCCGCTCGACGAAGACGTGGAGCCCCGCGGCGATCGCGGTGAGGACGTGCGACTCGTGCAGGTGGTTCGGCGTGCAGATCAGCAGCGCGTCGAGCGCGTCGGTCTCGACCAGCTCGCCGATGTCGTCGAAGACGTCGGGGATCCCGAAGCGATCGGCGAGCGCCTGTGCCTTCGGACGGTCGTTGTCGCAGAGCGCGACGACCTCGACATCCTTCAGGCGCTTGAGCGCCGGGAGATGTCCGACCTGCGTGATCGCTCCCGCTCCCACGATGCCCAGCCGCAGCCGCTCGCCCATCGGGTGCCTCCTCGGCGTCCGTCAGTACGCGTGTTCGAGATCCGTCCCCGGAAAGTAAGTGGAGAGGATGGTCCGGTAATCCTGCCCCGCCCGGGCCCGCCCGACCGCCCCCCATTGGCACATCCCGACCCCGTGCCCATTGCCGCGCCCCTCGAGCTGCACGGCGGTGACCCGCCCCCCGCTCCGCTCGATTCGCGCCGTGAAGTCGGTGCTCATCAGGATGCCGCCGCGGGGCGGCTGGAGGACGCGACGGATCGCCTGGTTGGCCAGGATGGCGCGGCCACCGCGGCTCGACAGCTCGAGTCGCGCGATCCGCCCCGAGACGGTTCGATCGAGGACGCGGAGCTCGCGGACCCCGGTCGCCGCACCGGTCCCCAGCCGCTCGGCGGCAAGGGTGCGCCGGAGGACGGCCGTCAGCTCCGGGGCGCTCCACCGTTCGGTCCAGCGGTACCGGGGCGAGATCTCGCAGTAGGCGCGACCGTCGGCATCGGCGTCGACGATGCTGGTCAGGTACGGATGCGTCGCGCGCGGATAGACCTCGCGCCCTTCCTCGGTCCGGCCGCCGCAGGTGGAGTAGTAGAACGCGTCGATCGGCGCACCCTGGTAGGTCAGGATCTCGCCGCGCGTGCGCGCGACGGCATCGGCCGCCAGTGCGTTCTCGAAGCGGACGCCCGCATAGGCCTGCGCCGCGACATCGGCGACCAGGTCGTAGCCCTCGGCCTCCCAGCGGCCGAGGTTCTTGAGCGCGTAGGTGCGCGCGGCAACGGCCTGCGCCATCAACGCGGCCTCTTCGCCGGGGGCGCGACGCCCCATCTCCGCGCCGACCACGCCGAGGAGGTACTGCTCGAGGTCGAGCCGATTGACGATGCGAATGCGGGAGGCGGCGCGGTCGAGCTCGATGGTGCCGCGGAAGCGCTCGGCCCCGACCTGCACGGTCCCCGAGCTGTCGGCGGAGCGCAGCACGAAACGGCGGCGCGTGATCGGCGTGGCACCGCCGCGCAGCGCGATGAGCTCGCCGCCGCTGGCCACCCCGTCGACCGACTCGCCGGGGAGGAGGCGCGCGATCTCGCCCTCCTCGGGGTCGGTGATGACGAGACCGGCATCGCTGGCGAGGGTGAGGTCACGCCCGGCCGGGAGCTGCAGCCCGATGCGAATCGTCGGCGCGGGCCCGCCGCTCGGCGCCGCGTCGGGCTCGAGGTAGGGGCCGCGCTGGTCTGGCGGGACGCAGGCCAGCGCAAGGGCCGCCATTGCCGCCGCCAGCGCGCGCCGCACGCTCACCCGCGGAAGTTGCCGAACTGGAGTTCGACGTCGAAGTCCTGGCTGCGCAGGAACGCGATCACCGCCTGCAGCTCGTCACGCGACGGCGAGGTGACACGCAGCTCGTCGCCCTGGATGCTGGCCTGCACCTTCTTGAAGCCGCCGTCCTTGATCGCGCGCTGGATCTTCTTCGCCGTCTCGGTCGGGATCCCCTGCGTGAGCGAGAGCGTCCGTCGCACCGACGAGCCGGTCGCCGCGACGGGGTCGCCGATCTTCAGGTTCTTCGTCGGCACGCCGCGCTTGATGAGCTTCCCTTGCACGACGTCGAGCAGCGCCTCCATCCGGAAGTCGTCGTCGGCGTGGAGCGCGATGGTCGCCTTGTCGCGATCGAGCTCGATGGTGCAGTTGGTGCCCTTGAAGTCGTAGCGCGAGGCGATCTCCTTGATCGCCTGGTTGACCGCGTTGTCGACCTCCTGGAGGTCCACGCCGGTCGAGATGTCGAAGGACTGGGTTGGTGGCATGGCGAGAATCTAGCAAACGGCGATCGGAGATCCGAGACCGGAGATCAGAGGGTGCGGCCTCCGATCTCCGATCGCCGATCGCCGATCTCCCCTTGCCAAGGCCTCCCCGGCCACGTATCGTGTTCTCACGGCGGTCGATTTATGGCCACTTGCACCCGCCGGGCGTTCGCGCCGAACCAAAGTGCTAAAGCGCTGTGCAGGCATGTCCGCCTCCGCGCTTTCGAGCCCGGGGGCGGTCGTCGTTTCGGCCCCTCCGATTCACCACCGAGGACTGACGTGCTCCGTTCGCGTTCGATGTGCAGCCCGATGATGTGCATGTGCCGCCCCCTCCGGGCGTGGCGCAGGCCCTCGGCTGCCTTGCGGACCGGCTGACCCCGTCCGCCCTCGGCACCACCGACCGGCCCGGCCACTCCCTCGCGAGTGGCCGGGCCGTTTCGCATTTCATCCCTGGAGGCAGGACCGATGACCGACAGCAGCCGCACCACCTGGCACCCCGACACCCTCGCCGTGCACGCGGGGACCGCGCCCGACCCGACCACCGGGGCGCGCGCCGTCCCCATCCACGCGACGACGAGCTACGTCTTCCGCGACACCGCGCACGCCGCCGACCTCTTCGGCCTCCGCGCGTTCGGCAACATCTACTCGCGCATCACCAACCCGACCTGCGACGCCTTCGAGCAGCGGATCGCGGCGCTCGAGGGCGGCCAAGCGGCGCTGGCGCTCGCCAGCGGCCAGTCGGCGATCGCGCTCACCCTGCTCCACCTCTGCCGAGCGGGCGATCACGTCGTGGCATCGCGGACGCTGTACGGCGGGACGGTGACGCTCCTCACCCACACGCTGCCGCGCTGGGGCGTCACGACGCGTTTCGTGGACATCCACGATCTCGCCGCGGTGCGTCGGGCGATCGACGCCGGGACGCGCGCGCTCTACGTCGAGACGATCGGCAACCCGCGACTCGACGTACCGGACTTCGCGGCACTCGCCGCGATCGCGCACGAGGCGGGGATCCCCCTGATCGTGGACAACACCTTCGGCGCCGCGACCCTCTGCCGCCCGATCGCCCACGGCGCCGATCTCGTCATCCACTCGGCGACCAAGTGGATCGGCGGCCACGGTACCGCGATCGGCGGCGTGGTGGTGGATGCCGGCCGCTTCGACTGGACCGGCGCCGCGGCCCGGGTGCGCTTCCCCGACTTCTCGTCGCCCGATCCGTCGTATCACGGGCTCGTCGCGACCGCGGCCTTTGGCCCGCTCGCCTTCATCGTGACGCTGCGCACCCGCCTGCTCCGCGACCTGGGCCCCGCGCTCTCGCCGTTCCACGCGTGGCTCTTCCTGCAGGGACTGGAGACGCTGCCGCTTCGCATCGCGCGGCACGCGGCGTCGGCGCTTGCGGTGGCCGAGTGGCTGGCGGCCGACCCACGCGTCGAGTGGGTGAGCTACCCGGGGCTCGCCACCCACCCGGAGCACGCCAATGCGGCGCGCTACCTCGAGGGCGGCTTCGGTGGCGTGCTCACCTTCGGGGTGCGCGGCGGCCTCGAGGCGGCGAAGGCGCTGATCGATCGGGTGGAACTCTTCTCGCTGCTCGCCAACGTCGGCGATGCGAAGTCGCTCATCATCCATCCCGCCTCGACGACGCACGAGCAGCTGACGCCCGACGAGCAGCGGGCGAGCGGCGTCACGCCGGGCCTCGTGCGCCTCTCGATCGGGCTCGAGGATCCGCGCGACCTGATCGCCGATCTCGATCGCGCCCTTGGCGCCGCCACCCCCGCCGCGTGCAGCGTGCGCCTTGCGGAGGCCCGATGAGCCGCCCGCTCCTGATCGTGAAGCTCGGGGGGGATGCCGTCGCCTCCCCGGCGACGATCGCCGCGGCCGCCGACCGCATCGTCGCGCTCAGGCGCACGAGCGAGGTCGTCGTGGTGGCAAGCGCGCGGCGCGGCGTGACCGATCGCCTGCTCGAACTGGCGCAGGCGGTGGCGTCATCGGACGACGGCGTGCCGCCGCTCCCGGCGCGCGGCACCGTCGCGCGAGATCGGGCGATCGCGAGCGGCGAGATCGTTGCGGCCTCGCTCGTGGCGATCGCCCTCGCCGCCCGAGGGCACTCGGCCGAAGCGCTCGATGCGCGCCAGGCCGGGATCCGCGGAGCCGGTGCCCCGGGCGCCGCGCGGATCCGACGCGTCGCGACCGGCCCGATCCGGCGCCGACTGCAGGCCGGGGTGATCCCGGTCGTGGCCGGGTTCCAGGTCGCCGATCGCGGGCAGCTGCGCGTGCTCGCGCGCGGCGGCTCGGACGTGACGGCGGTGGCGCTGGCCGCCGCGCTGGTCGCGGACGAGGTGCTCCTCTTCAAGCAGTGGGGGCTGCGCCACGCCGACCCGCGCGTGGCCCCGACGGCGGCGCACGTGGGGTACGGCGACTACGCGCTGCTGCGGGCGCTGGTCGCGGACGGCGCGCCGGTGCTGCATCACGATGCCCTCCGCCTCGCCGAGCGCCACGCGGTGCCGCTGGCGTTCGTGCCGTTCCCGGACGCCGGGCCGGTCAGCAGGATCGCACCGACTCCGATCGCGAGGGCCGCGTGAACGCGTCGGTGCACGAGCTCGCCATCGGGTCGCTGGTCGTGCACGGCGGCACCATCCCGGACGTGCGGCTCGCCGCGCACGTCTGGGGTGATCCCTCGCGCGGCACCGACGCGGGCTGGGACGTGGTGATCCACGCACTCACCGGCTCGGCGGACATCGCGGCGTGGTGGGGGCCGCTGCTCGGGCCGGGCCGGGCGCTCGACCCGACCGTGCGACCGGTCGTCGCCGTGAACCTGCTCGGCAGCTGCTACGGCAGCACCGGGCCCACGGCGTGGCGTGGCGATCCGAGTCGCTTCCCGAGCATCACGCCGGTCGATCAGGCGCGCGCCCTGCTGCGGGGGCTCGATGTGCTCGGCGTCACGCGCATCGTCCGCGGCATCGGCGGGTCGCTGGGCGGGATGGTGGCGCTCGAGGTCGGGCAGCGAAGCGCGATCCCGATCGAGCATCTCGTCGTGCTCGCGGCGCCGGCGCGGGCGACGGCACGCGCGATCGGGTGGAGTGCCGCGCAGCGCATCGCCCTCGACGCCGCGGGCGCGCGCACCGCCGACGGGCTCGCCGCCGCACGGGCGGTGGCGATGCTCACCTATCGCGGCGCGAGCGGACTGGAGCGCCGGTTCGGCAACCGCCGCGACCCGGACGGGCGCTTCGCGATCGAGGCGTGGCTGGCGCATCACGGCTCCGCGCTCGTCGCGCGCTTCGATGCGGACACCTACCGCACCCTGCTCCACGCGCTCGACACGCACGACCTCGGCGATCTCGCGGAGGCGGGCGAGGCCACGGCCCGGCAGGTGACCCGCATCACCGGGGTCGGCATCAGCAGTGACGTGCTCTACCCGCCGGGCACGGTGCGCCGCTGGGTGCGCGCCTACCGCGCGGCAGGCGCGCAGGCGCGGTACCGCGAGCTGCGGTCAGTGCACGGACACGATGCATTTCTGATCGAGACCGGTGCGGTGGGAGAGGTCCTGACGGAGGAGATGTGAGATCGGAGATCGGAGATCCGAGGGTGCGTCCTCCGATCTCCGATCTCTGATCGCTCCTCTCGCTACCCCAGAAAGGAGTCCAGCGCCTGCGCCTCCCCGACGTGCCGGAGCCGCTGCAGCGCCTTCTCCTTGATCTGGCGGACGCGCTCGCGGGTGATGCCGAGCATCGCGCCGATCTCCTCGAGGGTCATCGGCTCGGGGCTGTCGAGGCCGAAGTAGAGACGGAGGATCTTCGCCTCGCGCTCGCGCAGCTCCTTGAAGCACGACTCGATGCTCTCGGTGAGCGCGTGGGCGATCGTGTCGGCGTCGGGGGCCCGGTCGCCGCTGTCGGCGAGGTAGTCGGAGAGCCGGGCGTCCTCGCCGGCGATGACCGGGGCATCGAGCGAGACGTGCCCCTGCGAGATCGCCATCGTCCGCTCGACGTCCTCGACCGCGAGGTCCATCCCCTCGGCGATCTCGCTGGCGGTGGGGGCGCGGCCGAGCTCCTGCTGGAGCACCGAGGTGCGCTTCCCGATCCGATGCAGCTCGCCGGCGCGGTTGAGCGGCACCCGCACGATGCGGGACTGCTCGGCGAGCGCCTGCAGGATCGACTGGCGGATCCACCAGACGGCGTAGGAGATGAACTTGATCCCCTTCGTCTCGTCGAACTTGTGGGCGGCGCGGATCAGCCCGAGGTTGCCCTCGTTGATCAGGTCGGAGAGCGACACGCCCTGGTTCTGGTACTTCTTGGCGACGGAGACGACGAAGCGGAGGTTGCTGCGGACCAGCGTGTCGAGCGCCTCCTCGTCGCCGGCGCGGATGCGCTGGGCGAGGGCGACCTCGTCCGCCTGGGTGATCAGCGGATAGCGACTGATTTCGCGGAGGTAGACGTCGAGGGATCCGTCATCGGACGAACCGCCGCCGTGCCGTCCCCCGCCGACCCGCAATGGGCGCATCGCTCGAACCTCGGCGTCGCTGCCGGCGCACTGGGAATGTCAGGGAATGGTTTGAGCATACCCGGGGCCGGACGGGAGGGCAACCCCCGAAGGGCGACGGGTGAAGAGTGAAGGGTGGAGGGCGACCACGCCGTCGCTCTCCACCCTCCACCCTTCACTCACTCACGACTCACGACCCACGACTCACGACTCGTAGGTGTCCAGCTGCGCCCGCTGCAGCGTGCCCGAGTAGTCGACGTAGTTCACCTTCGTCTCCGAGTAGAACTCGAAGACCTCCCAGCCGCCCTCGCGGTGACCGTTGCCGGTCTGCTTCACGCCGCCGAACGGCAGGTGCGCCTCGGCGCCGATCGTCGGGGCGTTGATGTAGGTGATCCCGTTCTCCAGCTGCTCCATCGCCTGGAAGGCGCGGTGCACGTCGCGGGTGTACAGCGCGCTCGAGAGGCCGTACTTCACCTCGTTGTTCACGCTGATCGCCTCCTCGAACGAGTTCACCCGGATCACGCTGAGCACCGGGCCGAAGATCTCCTCGAGCGCGAGGCGCGAGCCGCGCTTCACGTTCGTGAACACCGTCGGCTTGAAGAAGAAGCCGTTCGCGAGCTTCGGGCTCCGCGGGCGGACGCCGCCGGTGGCGAGCTCGGCACCCTGCTCGAGGCCGATCTGGATGTAGCGCTCGACCTTCTCGCGCGACGCCTCGTGGATCAGCGGGCCGACCTGCGACTTCGCCTGGCGGCCGTCACCCAGCACGAGCTTCTCGGCCGCCTCGACGACGCGCGCCACGAGCTTGTCGTGGACCTTCCGGTGCACGATGAGGCGCGAGGTCGCGGTGCAGCGCTGGCCGGTGGTGCCGAACGCGCCCCAGAGCACGCCCTCGAGGGCGAGGTCGAGGTCGGCGTCGTCCATCACGATCTGCGCGTTCTTGCCGCCCATCTCGAGCGAGAGGCGCTTGTGCATCCGGCCGCAGGTCTCGCCGATCCTGGCGCCGGTGTCGGTCGAGCCGGTGAACGAGATGACCGGGACGTCCGGGTGCTCGACCAGCGCGCGCCCGGCAACCTCGCCGCCGTGCACCAGCTGGATCACCTCGGGCGGGAGTCCCGCCTCGAGCAGGATCTCGACGAGGAGGTGCGACGTGTGCGGCACGTCCTCCGACGGCTTGAGGATCACGCTGTTCCCGCAGAGCAGCGCCGGGAACATCTTCCAGGTCGGGATCGCGAGCGGGAAGTTGAACGGGGTGATGAGGCCGGCCACGCCGATCGGCCGGCGCACCGACATTGCCCACTTCTGCCGCAGCTCCGACGGCACCGTGTGGCCGAAGAGGCGACGCCCCTCGGTCGCGGCGTAGTACGCCGTGTCGATCCCCTCCTGCACGTCGCCGCGGGTCTCGGCGAGGACCTTCCCCATCTCGCGCGTCATCGCGTCGGCGATCTCGTCCTTGCGCTCGCTGAGCAGGTCGCCGACGCGGCGCAGCACGTCACCGCGGAGCGGCGCCGGCGTCCGCGACCAGCGCGCGTACCCCTCACGGGCCGAGCGCACGGCGGCGGCGATGTCCTCGACGCCCGACTCCGGGAAGCGGCCGATGAGATCGGTCGTGTCGGCCGGGTTCGTGTTCTTGAAGTACTTGCCGGTCGAGGGCGCGACCCAGCGGCCGCCGATGAAGTTCTTGTAGGTCTTGGCCATGATTCCGTTCAGGTCAGGTGGTGCAGGTCCAGGTGAGCGGCACGGCGGCATAGCCGACGCGCGGCAGGACTTCCATCGCCCCGAGGAGCAGGGCGGCGAGCAGGGTCAGCAGGCCGACGACGTGCGCCGTCCCGCGGCGGTGCACCCACGCGAGGCGCATCGTCCAGATGCCGGCGCCTGCCACCGCCAGCACCCCGACAAGGTACACCCACAACATCGGCCCGCACGCCTTGGCGTAGGGCCAGATCGCGAGCGCACCCGCGCCGAGCGGGCCGAGCAGCGCGACGAGCCAGACGCCGAACGCCGCGCGCGGCGACGTGGCGGGCCGGGCGGCGGGCGCGGCAGTCGATGCCGGGGCGGCCGCTCGTCCGGCCGCCGGGGCCGGCACGGGGGCCGACGGGGCGCCCCCCCCGCCCGACGCCATGATCTTGTCGATCTCGGCGAGCTCCTTGTCCCAGTCGCGCGGGCCGGTCATCTCAGTCTCCTCGCTCGATGCCGTACTTCTCGATCTTGTTGTAGAGGTTCGAGCGCGGCATCCCGAGCGCCCGCGCCGTCTCCGACACGTTCCAGAGGTGCTCGCGCAGGCGCGCCACGATGAAGGCGCGCTCGGCGTCCTCCTTGAACTCCGCGAAGTTCCGGTCGCCCGCCTCGCGGACCATCTTGTCGACGTCGATCGGCGGCCCGGACTCGGGCGGCAGCACCAGCGCCACGTCGTCCTCGGTGACCTCCGCCCCGGCCGCCAGGATCAGCAGCCGCTCGACCGCGTTGCGCAGCTCGCGCACGTTGCCGGTCCAGCGGCGACGCTGCAGCAGCCGGAGCGCCGTCCCGCTGAACGGCTTCGGCACCATCCCCGGCCCCTGCCCCAGCACCTGCACGAAGTGCGACACGAGCGCGGGGATGTCCTCGGCCCGCTCGCGGAGCGGCGGCACCACGATCGGCATCACGTTGAGACGGTGATAGAGGTCCTCGCGGAACTGCCCCGCCTTGATGTCGGCCTCGAGGTCGCGATTGGTCGCGGCGATGACCCGCACGTCCACGCGGATCGTCTTGCTGTCGCCGACACGGACGATCACGCCCTCCTGCAGGGCGCGGAGGATCTTCGCCTGCGCGGAGAGGGCGAGGTCGCCGATCTCGTCGAGAAAGAGCGTCCCGCCGTTCGCCGCCTCGAACTTGCCGGCGTGGTCGGCCACGGCCCCGGTGAAGGCGCCCTTCACGTGGCCGAAGAGCTCGCTCTCGACCAGTTCGCTCGGGATCGCGGCGCAGTTCACCTCGATGAACGGCTTGCTGGCGCGCGCCGACCCCTCGTGGATCGCCCGGGCGACGAGCTCCTTGCCGCTGCCGTTCTCGCCGGTGATGAGCACGCGCGCGTTGGTCGGGGCGACGCGCGTCACCAGCTCGCGGATCCGCTGCAGGGCCGGGGCATCGCCGACCATCGCGGCCCGCGCGTCGGTGGCGCGGGCCAGTCCCTCGCGGAGCCGCCGGTTCTCGCCGACGAGATCGCGATGCTCGAGCGCGCGCTGCACCGTCACCAGCAGGCGATCGCTGTCGAGCGGCTTCTCGAGGAAGTCGAAGGCGCCGTCCTTCACGGCCTGCACCGCCGTGGCGATCGTCGCATGCCCCGAGATCATCACCACCCGCGCGTCCGGATCCTCGGCGCGGAGCTGATTGAGCGTGTCGAGCCCGTCGATTCCCTGCATCTTCACGTCGAGCAGCACGAGGTCGAACGGCCGCGCCCGATAGGTGAGGATCGCCTCGCCGCCCGACGACGCGGTGGTCACCTCGTAGCCTTCATAGCCCAGCACCTGGGCGAGGATGTCGCGGATCGACCGCTCGTCGTCCACGATCAGGATCCGTGCACTCATCGTTCGCTCCGATAGATCGCCACGCCTTCGGGGCGCACGCGGAAGCCGCGCACGGCCGGCGGCAGGGTCATTTCGAGTCGGCCGTCGCTGGCGCGCCCGGTCACGCGACCCAGCACCCGCCCCACGAGGTCCGACGGCAGCGGCAGTCCCCGCACGAGCACCTGCTCCAGGCGCCACTCGGCGAGTCCCGGTCGCACCGGGGTCAACGTCCCGTGGGCAATCACCTCTTCGTACGTCCCCCCGTCGCCCGGCATCAGCTCGCGCCACCGGTCGGGGAGCCGTCGCGTCGGCACCAGCGTGCGGACGCGGATGGTGCGGTCGCCCAGCTCGACGGTGGTCGAGTCCATCCCCGCGAGGCCGAGTCCTTCCGCGCCGCGCACCACGAGGGAGGCAAGTTCGCTCGCGGTGAGCAGCAGCGAATCGGCACCGCTCACGGGCCACGTGGCCAGCTTCTGCTCGACGCTGGCCAGCGCCTCGGCCGAGGGACGCCCGGTGCGGCGCTCGATGGTGATCGGATCGAGCACGCCACGGCCCCAGCGCACCAGCTCGGTGCGATAGAAATAGCCGGCACTCACCGCGAGGACGAGGATCACCAGCAGGACAAGGCGCCCGAGACACCGCATCCCGGAAAGCTAACCGAGCGGGAGCCCTCTCCCGCCGGGGGCGCGGCGGCGTTACCCTGCCGGGATGGACGAGTCCGACCTGATCCCGATCACCCCGCGCCTGGCGATTCCGCGGGCCGAGCTGACGCTCCGCGCGACGCGAAGCGGCGGCCCGGGGGGCCAGCACGTGAACACCTCGTCCACACGGATCGAACTGGTCTGGAACGTCGCCGCATCGCCATCGCTCTCGCCGATCGAACGCGAACGACTGCTCACCAAGCTCGCCCATCGCCTCGACAGCGACGGCCAGCTCCGCATCGTGGCGCAGGAGGAGCGGAGCCAGCTCCGCAACCGCGAGGCCGCGATCGCGCGATTTGCCGCGATGGTCGCGCAGGCGCTCGTCGTGCCGAAGGTGCGTCGCGCGACGCGGCCGACCAAGGCGTCGAAGGCGAAGCGGCTCGACACGAAGCGGCATCGCGGGGCGATCAAGCGTGACCGCCGGAAGCCAGGAGGCGACGAATGAGCGCCACGGTGCGCGTGGCAGCCGACGACACGGCGATCGCATGGGCGGGCGGCATCCTCGCGCACGGCGGACTGGTCGCCTTCCCCACCGAGACGGTGTACGGACTCGGCGCCAACGCGCTCGACCCGGCGGCGGTGCGACGCATCTTCGAGGCGAAGGGGCGCCCCGCGTGGAATCCGCTCATCGTGCACGTGGCCGAGGTGGCGCAGGCGCGTGCGCTCGCTGCCCACTGGCCGGAGGCGGCGGAGCGCCTCGCGACCGCGTTCTGGCCGGGCCCGCTCTCGCTGGTGGTCCCCCGCGGCCCGCGCGTCCCCGACATCGTCACCGGCGGCCTGGAGGCAGTGGCGCTCCGGATGCCGGCGCATCCGGTGGCCCTGGCCATCATCCGCGCGGCCGGCGTGCCGATCGCCGCGCCGAGCGCCAATCGCTTCACGGAACTGTCCCCCACCACGGCCGACCACGTCGTGCAGGGCCTCGACGGGCGGATCGATGCGGTGGTGGATGGCGGCGCCACGACGGTCGGGATCGAATCGACGGTGGTGGACCTGACGACCGCCGTGCCGACGATCCTGCGGCCGGGGATGATCACGCGCGCGCAGATGGAAGCGGTGCTCGGCGTGCCGATGGCGATGCAGGACGAGGCCGTCGAGGATGGCGCGCCGCGCGTCTCGCCGGGGATGGTCGCCCGACACTACGCACCGCGCGGCCGCGTGCAGCTCGTCGCGGCGAAAGCCATCGCTGCCGCCATCGAGGGCGCTCGCGCGCTTGGCCAGCGCGTCGGCACACTGCTGTACGCCGCGCCGGACAACGGGGATGTCTGCGTGCGCCTGCCCCAGGATGCCGCGGGTTACGCCCTCGGCCTCTACGACGCTCTCCACCAGCTCGATGCCGCAGGCGCGGATGTCATCGTGATCGAAATGGTCCCTGACGATCCTGCGTGGGACGGCATCCGCGACCGCCTGCAACGGGCGGGGGAGTCGTGAGTCGGGGGTCGTGGGTCGGGAGAGGGTCGGGGTTCTCTCATGACGCACGACTGACGATGCGCGACTGACGGACTCGCCCCTTACACAATTCTGACCTGCCAGCTGACCGCATCGAGAAACCTTTTCGGGGCCAGTCACGTCGCCGGGAGCGCGGAGGTTGCGCGCCAGCCCTGGCGCGCGACGTCATCCGACCTGACTTCTTCGAGGAGCCCCCGATGCGATCACTCCGATGGTGCCTGTCAAGCACCGCCCTCGCCTTGCTCGCGGCCTGCAGCGACACGACCACGCCGGAGCCGCCGAGCACTGCGCCCGGCATCACCCTCACGATCACCGGAACGGGCACCGCCACGCGTGGCGCGACGGCGACCTACACCGCGGCGATCACGCGCACCAACGGCTTCACCGGTGCGGTCTCGATCGCCGTCGAGGGACTTCCGACAGGGACGACGGCCGAGCCCGCCATCATCGCGGCCGGCAGCACGAGCGCCCCCGTGACCGTCGCCATCGGCCAGAATGCGGTGGCCGGGCAGACGCAGCTCACCTTCCGCGCCACCGCGACGGGTGTCACCGCGCGCACGGCCACGGCGCGGCTCACGGTCACGGCACCGACCACCGGCAACGTCACGGCCACGTGGACCTTCTGCGCCGGCAGCGGCTTCCCGCTCTGGGTCGCCGTGCAGGACGGCACCGGGCCGTGGACCCGGGTCACCGGGACCGGCAACGCCTATCAGTTCACCCTGACCTCGGGCCGAGGCGGCATCGCGTATGTCATCTCCGACGAAGGGCTCGCCACCACGCAGGTCGCCTACGGCTCGAGCGCCGAACTCGTGGCGATGGGCGTGGGGCTCTGCAGCGTCACCACCGGCACCAAGACCGTCACGGCCTCGGTGCCCGGCGTCACCGCGCAGTCCAATGCCATCTTCTCGCTCGGCGGGGCGATCAGCATCGCGTCCCTTGGCGAGACGGCGCTGCAGTTCGACAACGTCCCCAACGGCACCATCGACCTGATCGGGGGGCTGTCGGATCTCCTCCCCTCACCCGACGGGCTCCTCGTCGAGCCGAAGCGTTTCCTGATCCGGCGTGGGCTCAACCCGGCCGGCAACAGTTCGCTCGGGTCCCTCGACTTCGATGGTCCGGATGGGTTCGCGCCGCAGGAAGCGACCGCGACGATCACCGGCGCCAACGGCGAGCCGCTGTCGACCCTGATGTCGTACCAGACAACCGGCGGCACGTTCGGCACGCTGTACAGTCAAACCGACCTTTCGGGGCCGACGAGCCAGCCGATCTACGGCGTGCCGGCAGCGCGGCGCGCAGGCGGAGACCTGCACTTCCTGCAGCTCGCCACGACACCGCTCACCGCGCCGAATGCGATTCGGTCCCGGACCGTGCTCCAGATCTTCGGGGCCTTCGGTCCGCGCACGGTATCGTTCGGAGCGGACCTGGCCGCCCCGACGGTGACCGCGCTCGGCGGCGGTCGGGCGCAGCTGCAACTGCCGATTCAGGCGGAGTACGGCCGCTACTGGGTGGTCGGGTTCGTGCAGGGCGCGGGCAGCCGCAGCATCGTGATGGGTGCCACCGCCGGATGGCTGGGGGGTGGAGGAAGCATCACCCTCGCCACGCCGAACTTCGCGGCCGTCAACGGGTGGAATCCGGCGTGGGGCCTGACCGCGGGGCCGTCGGCGTGGACCGCGACCGCCGCGGGCTGGAGCGGCACCGGGGGGATCACCACGACGCCGTTCGTGGACGGCGCCGTGTATCGCTCGGCGACGCAGCAGGGGGAGATCGGGCTGTAGTCGTGAGTCGGGAGTCGTGGGTCGCGAGAGGGGCGGACTTCTCTCACGACCCACGACTCATCTCTCACGACTCATTCCACCACTGCCACACCGCGGGCGTGCCACCGATGTCCTCGATGGCCGAGGCGCGCCACGCCCGCGCAGCCTCGGCCTCGCCGGCCGCGGCGTGGAGCTCGGCCCGCAGCATGCGAAGCAGGACGCCTGGGTGGTTCCAGGCCCATGCGTTGCTGATCGGGCGGAGTGCCGGCGGCCAGGACGCCACGAGGGTCCCCACGGCGCGCGCACCCTCGCCGCGCCG
>DASTAN010000125.1:0-5192 GCA_035712665.1 Gemmatimonadales bacterium | reverse complement strand
ACCGTGGCCATCCCGCCGGCACCGAGGACGTGGCCGAAGCGATAGCGATCCGCGAGGGCGGACTGGAGTGGCGCGGGAGCCGGAACGGTCATCACGCGTCAGTCCACCGGCGCGGCGAGAGTGCCGGTCACGATCTGCTGGAAGCGCGGGTTGCCACGCAGTGAGCGAAAGATGGGGTCCACGGCGATAAGCTTGTTGGTGCCGGGGATTCCCGTCTTCACCGCCAGCTCGAGGTCGGTGAGTGCCCCGACCTCGTCACCCAGCAGCAGTTTGGCGTGGCCGCGCCGCTGGAGGAAGTAGGTGCGCTGGATCGGATCTGTGGCGATGCTGTAGGCTCGATCCAGTTCACGGAGCGCCTCGGCCTTCCGACCCGCATAGCTCAGCAGGACCCCGTGCTCAGCGGCGAGATCCGCGTCGTCGGATCGCCTGCGCAACTGCTCGGGCACCGCAGCCAGGCCGGAGTCGGCATACGCGCGAGCCCGCTGCAGGTCACCCGCCTGCTGGGCGGCGATGGCAAGGGAGGACGCCCACCAGACCCGGTCCTCATTGAAAGCGGTCGGGGTGAGTCGGAACACGAGATCGCGGTCAGCCGGGTCGAGGAGCCATGTCCGTTCACTGTAGCCCGCAAGCTGGGCCACGATTTGCGTGATCGGGATGTCGGCCTTTGCCGTGCGCAACAACTTGCGTGCCGCCACCGTGTCGCCTGTGAGCTGGTACACCCAGACAGCGTTTGACAGGGCGTCCAGGTTCTTGGGCAACAGTGCCCGCACCGTCGGCAAGTGCTTGGTGGCCTCCTGCAGGTTTCCCTGACGCATCAGCAGGCCGACCAGGTTCGTGACGACAAGCCCTGACCGCGGGTCGCGCTCGTAGGCCAGCTGCATCGTGGCGAGTGCTTCCTCAGGACGCCCGGCGAGCTGCAGGTTGTTGGAGAGCACCGCGAGGATCTCCGGATTGCCGGGCTCGATCGCGATGGCTTGCTGGAGATGCTGAATCGCCGTCTCGGGCTGGTCGTCGATACCTCTCGCGAGCGCTGCGGCGGCCCGATGCGCCATCACGTTGCGCGGCCCCAGCGCCAGCGCGCGCTCGACGGCGACACGAACGCGCTGCTCGACTTCGGGGCGCCGACGGTCACTCGGTGGGGCGGTGGCGAGCGTGATGGCCAGCTGGCCCCAGGCCTCGACGAAAGCGGTGTCCAGCGCGACCGCCTGTTCGAAGAGGCCGGCCGGTCGCTGCCAGTCGTCGACGGTGCCCTCCCGGCGGGCGGCGGTGCCGCTCAGGTACAACCGGTACGCCTCGGCATTCCGTGTCGGTGCCTCGGCGAGCGCCGTCGCGCTTCCGGCCTGCATCGCGGTGCCCAGTGCCGTCGAGACGCGGGTTGCCAGCGAGGTCTGCAGTTCGAAGACATCGGTGAGGTCGGCATCGAAGGTGTCGCGCCACACGATGGTGCCCGTGGCGCCGTCCACCAGCTCGGCGCTGACGCGCACGCGACGCGCACCAGTGCTACCGGGTGCCACCTGCACGCGTCCCATCAGCAGGCGATCGGCCTTGAGCTCCTTCGCAATCTCGGCACCCGACTTGGTGCTGCCGCGGTACTCCTCGGCGCTGGCGGTCCCGATGACGACGAGGTTCGACGTCTGCGACAGGCGCCCGCGCAGCTCCTCGACGATGCCGTCCGTGAGGTAGGCGTCAGCACTGTCGCCCGTGAAGGCGAACGGCAGCACCGCGACGCGCGTCCCGGCCACGGCGGCGGCAGGTCGGCTGAAATAGCGCTGTGCAGCCACACCACCAAGGGCGAGCACTGCGACCGCCCCCACCAGCATCGGCCAGCGCGTGCGACGTCGGGCCTTCGGCCATATCGCGCTTGGCACGTCGCCGGACGGCGTGCGCGCAGCGTCCTCCGCCCGATCGAGCCCAGCCGCCAACGCCGCGCCGTCGGCTGGTCGCGCTGCCGCGTCCCGGGCGAGGGCCTGCGACACCAGCCGGGTCACCGTTGGCGGCAGGTCGGCCACGCGGGTCTCGAGCGGCGCAGGATCCTCGGTGAGACTCTTCGCCAGCACTGCCTGGGCTGTCGGGCCGCTGAACGGCGGTGTCCCGGCCAGCATCTCGTAGAGCACGGCACCCAGGGCGTACACGTCGGTGCGGGCATCGATGTCGGTTGCGCCGGTCGCCTGCTCGGGACTCATGTACTGCGGCGTGCCGATGGCGAAGCCGGTGCGCGTCAGCGACTGCTGGCCGTCCTGAACGGCCGCACGCGCGATGCCGAAGTCGGCCACGAGGGCGTGCCCCGCCATCAGCAGGATGTTGCCCGGCTTGATGTCACGGTGGACGATGCCGCGGGCGTGTGCGTGTCCCAGCGCCTCTGCGGCCTCGCGGGCGATGCGCAGCGCCTCGCGGACCGGGAGCTTTCCCTCGCGAGCGATCCGCTCGGTGAGGGTCTCGCCCTCGACCAGCGGCATCACGTAGTACAGGAAGCCGTCCGCCTCGCCCGAATCGTAGACGGCAAGGATGTGCGGATGCGACAATCCCGCGGCGATCTCGACCTCGCGGAGGAAGCGCTCGGCGCCCATCGAGGTCGAGAGCTCGGGGTGCATCACCTTGATGGCGACGCGCCGCTTGTGCTTGAGATCCTCGGCCGCATACACCGTCGCCATCCCGCCGGCGCCGAGGATGCTGCCGAAGCGATAGCGATCCGCAAGGGCTGACTGGAGCTTCGCGGGAGCCGGAACGGTCATCACGCCTTAGTCCGTCGGAGTGGCGATGGTGCCGGCGACGAGCCGCTGAAAGCGCGGGTTGCCACGCAGCGAGCGGAAGATGGGGTCCACGGCGATCAGCTTGCTGGTGCCGGGGATTCCCGTCTTCACCGCCAGCTCGAGGTCGGTGAGTGCCCCGGCTTCGTCGCCCAGCAGCAGTTTGGCGTGGCCGCGCCGCTGCAGGAAGTAGGCGCGCTGGGTCGAGTCTGCGGCAGTGCTGTAGGCTCGATCCAGTTCGCGGATCGCCTCGGCCTTCCGACCCACATAGCTCAGCAGGACTCCGTGTTCAGCAGCGAGATCCGCGTCATCGGGTCGCGTGCGCAACTGCTCCGGCATCGCCGCCAGGCCGGAGTCGGCATACGCCCGCGCCCGCCCCAGGTCACCTGCCTGCTCGGCAGCGATGGCGAGGGAGGACGCCCACCAGACGCGATCGTCCTGGAATGCCCCGGGTGTCAGGCGAAAGACGAGGTCGCGGTCGGCCGGATCAAGCAGGAAGGTCCGCTCGTTGTAGCCGGCGAGCTGGGCCGCGAGCTGGGTGACCGGGATCTGGGCCTTGGCCATTCGGAGCAGCTTCCGTGCTGCCACGGTGTCCCCGATCCGCAGGTTCAAGAGCACCCCATTGCTCGCCAGATTGATGTTCTTCGGGGCCAGCGCCATCAGTGCTGGAAGGTGCGATGCTGCCTCCGTGAGCGCGCCGCGCTTCTCGAGCAGGATGAGGAGATTGTTGAGAACGAGGACCGATCGCGGGTCGCGCTCGTAAGCCTGCTTGATCTTGGCGAGCGCATCCTCCTCGCGTCCGGCGGCCTGAAGGTATCCCGCCAGCACCGCGAGGATGTCCGGATTGCCCGGCTCGAGCGCGAGTGCCTGCTCGAGGTGCGGGATCGCGAGATCCACCCGGTTCTCGATGTTGCGCGCCACGGATGCAGCCGCACGGTGCGCCGACGCGTTGCGGGGACCGAGGGCCAGTGCCCGATCGACCGCCTCGCGGGCGCGGCCCTGTATTTCGGGGCGAGTGCGCTCGGTGCGAGGCGCGCCGGCAAGAGTAATGGCCAGCCGGCTCCACGCCTCGACGAAGGCCGTGTCGAGTGCCACCGCCTGCTCAAGCAGGTTGGCAATGTCGCGCCATTTCGCGGGGCCGAGTTCGCGCGACGTCGCCGTCGCATTCAGGTACAGCGTGTACGCCTCGGCATTGGCCGTCGGCGCCTTCGCCAGCGCGGTCGGGCTGCCCGCCTGCATCGCGAGCCCAAGGGCAGAGGAGACGCGGGTCGCCAGCGACGTCTGCAGCTCGAAGACGTCGGTGAAGTCAGCATCGAAGGTGTCGCGCCAGACGATGTTCCCGGTCGCGCCGTCGACCAGCTCGGCGCTGACGCGCACGCGCCGTGTACCGCTGGCATCAGGCGCCACCTGCACGCGCCCCATCAGCAACCGATCGGCCTTGAGTTCATCGGCGATGTCGATGCCCGACTTGGTGCTGCCGCGATACTCCTCGGCGCTCGCCGTCCCGATGACGACAAGGTTCGACGACTGCGCGAGGCGGCCGCGCAGTTCCTCGACGATGCCATCGGTGAGGAAGGCGTCGGCGCTGTCGCCGGTGAAGGTGAACGGCAGCACGGCGACGCGCGTCCCGGCCACCGCCGCCGCGGGCGTCGCGAAATACCGCTGCGCCGCAACGCCGCCCAGCGCCAGCACCGCCACGGCCCCCGCCACCATCGGCCAGCGTGCGCGACGTCGGGTCTTCGGCCACATCGCGCTCGGCACATCACCCGACGGCGTGCGCGCCGCGTCCTCGGCCGCGCCGAGGGCCGCCGCGAAGGCGGTACCGGTGGCCGGACGGTCGTCGGCGTTCCGCGCGAGGGCCTGCATCGTCACCGACGTCACGATCGGCGGCAGGTCGCTGGCGTGGGTGGTGAGCGCGGGCGGCGTCTCCGTGAGACTCTTCGCCAGCACCGCCTGCGCGGTCGCCCCGGTGAACGGCGGCGTCCCGGCGAGCATCTCGTAGAGCACGGCGCCGAGGGCGTACACGTCGGTGCGCGCGTCGATGTCCGTCGCACCCGTCGCCTGCTCGGGACTCATGTACTGCGGCGTGCCGATGGCGAAGCCGGTCCGCGTCAGCGACTGCTGGCCGTCCTGGCCCGCCGCCCGCGCGATGCCGAAGTCGGCGACGAGCGCGTGCCCCGAGGTCAGCAGGATGTTCCCTGGCTTCACGTCACGATGGACAATGCCGCGGGCGTGCGCGTAGCCCAGCGCCTCGGCGACCTCGCGCGCAATCCGCAGCGCGTCGCGCGTCGGGAGCCGTCCCTCGCGCGCCAGCCGCTCGGTGAGCGTCTCGCCCTCGACCAGCGGCATCACGTAGTAGAGGAAGCCGTCGGCCTCGCCGGAGTCGTGCACCGCCAGGATGTGCGGATGCGACAGCCCTGCCGCGATCTCGACTTCGCGCAGGAA
>DASTAN010000124.1:0-11891 GCA_035712665.1 Gemmatimonadales bacterium | reverse complement strand
GATGGATCCCCGGCCCACGCTTGGCGAGGAACTTCCCGATCGGCGTGTCCGGGGCAAGCGGCTCGAGCAGCTCGACATCCGAGCCGCCGAACTCGAGATGGACGATCCTCGCGCCGTCCGCCTCCTCGGGGCCGCGGGTGTGGACACCGAGGACGTCGCGATAGAAGCGCTGGGCGGCAGCGACATCCGCCACGGCCACGCCGATGTGGGCGATCGTTGGACCAGTGTGGGACATGTCGAATTCTAACACGCAAGACTGCGGGAGTGGCACGACAATGAGCGGACAGACGGTGACGGTGACCGACGCGACCTTCGAGCAGGAAGTCCTGCAGGCGAAGGGGCTGGTGATGGTCGATTTCTGGGCGGAGTGGTGCGGGCCGTGCCGGATGATCGCGCCGACGCTCGATGCGCTGGCCGATGCCTACGTCGGGCAGGTGAAGGTGGCCAAGGTGGATGTCGACAACAACCCGAAGTCGGCGATGTCGTTCAACATCCGCTCGATCCCGGCCGTGCTCGTCTTCAAGGACGGGAAGCACGTCGACACGCTGGTCGGCGCGATGCCGCGCCCGGCGTACGAACAGAAGATCGCCCAGCACCTCGCGGCCTGACCCGCCGAGGATCCGCGCCGCGCCGCTCCGGATGCTTCCGGGGCGGCGTGTCGCTTTCTTCCAGTCATGACCCTCGGCACCCTCTACGTCGTCGCCACCCCGCTCGGCCACCTCGGTGACCTCTCCCCCCGAGCGAGCGAGACGCTGCGCGGTGTCGACACCGTGGCCGCCGAGGACACCCGTCGCACGCAGGGACTGCTCGCCACGATCGGCGCGACGCCGCGACTGCTCTCGTACCACGCGCACTCGGAAGCCCGGCGCGAGGTGCTCCTGCTCGAGATCCTGCGCGACGGACGCGACGTGGCCCTCGTGACGGACGCCGGCACTCCCGCGATCTCGGATCCGGGCACCGGTCTGGTCGCGGCGGCCCGGGCCGCGGGGATCCGAGTGGTGCCGATCCCCGGGCCATCCGCCGTGCCGACGGCGATCTCCGCCTCGGGGCTGCCGGGCGATCGCTACCTCTTCCTGGGATTCCTCCCCCGCAAGGGAAGCGAGCGCCGCGCGCTGATCGAGCGCGCGGCGCGGGAGCCGTGGACGGTCGTCTGCTTCGAGGCGGCGAACCGTCTCGACGGGCTGCTCGAGGACCTGATCGCGGCCTGCGGGACTGACCGCCCCGTCGTCGTGGCGCGCGAACTGACGAAACTCCACGAGGAGTTGCGGGGTGGAACGCTGCAGGAGGTGCGCGAGCATTTCCTCGCGACCCCTCCCCGCGGCGAGGTGACTGTCGTCCTCGGGGGCGCACCTGCGGGAAGCGACGTCGTCAGGCACGATCCCGCGGAGATCTCCGAGGCGATCCGCGCCGGGCTCGCGGCCGGCGAATCCCGCAAGGACGTCGCGCGTAAGGTGGCCGCGCAGTTCAACCTCGCGCGCAATGACGCCTACCGCCTCGTGATGGAGCAGCCGTGATGGCACGCCGCCCGCTGACACTCCTGCTCGCGATGCTCGCCGCGACCACGGTGCCGCTGGCGGCGCAGGTGCTCACGCCCGCGGATCGGCACGGCGTGATCATCGGTCGCCTGCAGTACGACGGCGGCGGCGACTGGTATGCCAACCCCTCCTCGCTCCCGAACCTCATTGCGGCGGTGCGGACGCGCACGCAGATCCCGGTGGCGCCCCGTGAGCGCGCCGTGCGGCTGACCGACCCCGCGCTGTGGACGCTGGGATTCCTGCACGCCACCGGACACGGCGAGATGCGGCTCGCGCCGGCGGAGGTCACCGCCCTGCGGCAGTGGCTGGTGGCCGGCGGCTTCCTGCACGTGGATGACAACTACGGCCTCGACGCCTCGTTCCGGCGCGAGATCGCCAGGGTGTTCCCCGATCGGCCGCTGGTCGAGGTGCCGCTCGACCATCCGGTCTACCGGGCCGTGTTTCCGTTCCGCGACGGACTCCCGAAGGTGCACCAGCACGATGGCAAGCCGCCGCAGGGGTTCGGCATCTTCATCGACGGACGGCTCGCGGTCTTCTATTCCTTCCAGAGCGATCTCGGCGACGGCTGGGAAGACCCGACCGTCCACAACGATCCGCCCGAGCTGCACGACGCCGCCCTGCGGATGGGCGTGAACCTCGTCGCCTACGCGGTGGCCCAGGCGCCGTGACCGACCTGCATCGGGCGCTGGATGCCGTGGCGACGCCGCTGCGTCGTCGGGAGTCGCTGGCGTGGCTCGCCATCGGCGCGGCGGTCGGGGCCTGCGTCCTCGCGACCGCCGCCTGGCTGGCGCGCGTGGTGACGGGAGCGATGCCGTGGCTCGTGCTCGGCGCGTGGGCGATGGTGGCGGGCGCGAGTGTCGTGGTCGTCGCCCTCGCGATCGGTCGCGTCCGGCGCTGGTCGCGAGCCGCGGTCGCGGCCACCCTCGAGGGACGCGGTGCCTGGCGTCGCGGTGCGATCGCCGCGCTGCTCGAGCCGCCGGTGGCGGGGACCTCGGAGGCGCTGCACCATGCCGCGCACGCGGCACGTGCCCGCGAGGTGGCCCAGAACGCCGACGGCACCCTCGCCCCGGTGCGCGCCACGCTCGGGCGACGGGCGCGGCGCGCAAGCGGAATCGCGGTCGTCGCCCTGCTGGCGCTCGCCGGCGCCCGGCCGCTGTCGGGGGCGAGCGCCCTGCTCTGGCGGCCGTGGCAGGCGTGGGCCGCCGTGCGGACGCCGGTCACGCTTGTCGCGCGCGACTCGATCGTGGATCGCGGCGCCCCCGCCCGGCTGGATGTTGTCGCGATCGGTCATCGCACGGCCATCGTCTCGCTGCGCGCACCCGGCGAGGCGTGGCAGGATACGCTGGTGGCGCTCGACGCCGAGGGTCGTGCCACGCTGGTGACGCCGCCGCTCGCGGGCGAGATGCACGCCCGCGCGGTCGTCGCCGGGCGACGCTCCGAGGAAGTGCGCATCGCGGTGCGACTGCCCGCGTTCCTCGGCGACTTCCGGCTGGAGGCGCGCTACCCCGACTACCTCGGGATCGATGATGCGATCCTCGCGATCGAGGACGACACGCTGGTCGTGCCGGAGGGAACGCAGCTGCACGCGTCGGGGCTTGCCTCGGCGCCGCTCGCCTTCGCCCGGCTCGTCAGCGCGGGACGCACCGTCCCGCTGGCGGTGGATGGTGGCGCGATCGACGGGACCCTGATGCCGGCCGGCACGGCGACCTGGCAGCTCGAGCTGGCCTTTGCGCAGGGTGGTGCCGCGCCGACCGATCTGCCGGCCTTCACCGTGGCGGTGCTGGCGGATTCCGCGCCGCAGGTGGAGATCCCCGTGCCCGGGGCGGACACGGTGGCCCCGCCGTCCGGTCTGGTGCCGCTGGTCGTGACCGCACGCGATGACCACGCGCTCCGCTCGCTGGTCCTCGAGCTCGAGCCGTCGCGAGGCCCGGCATCGCGGCGCGCGCTGCCGCTGGATGCGGAAGCGGCGACCGCGCTGGTGCAGGCCGACCTGTCCGTGGCGGCGCTCGGGCTGCTGCCAGGCGACTCGCTCCGCTACACGGTCGTTGCGAGCGACAACGCGCCGCGCCCGCGGGTGGGACGATCCCGCACCTTCGTCGTGCGGGTGCCGACGGCGGACGAGCAGCGCGCTGCCCGTCGCGAGGCGGCCGCCGAGGCCGCTGCGCAGGTCAGTTCGGTCGCACAGGCCGCACGCGAGGCGACCAAGGCCACCGAGGATCTTGCGCGCGAACGGCCACGCGGCACGGGGCGGGGCACCGCGCAGGCCGATGAGCCGCTGGCGCGCGATGCGGCACGGCGCGCCGAGCAGGCGGCCGGCTCGCAGGAGGCGCTCGAGCGCGAGGTCGACGCGGCGCGACAGGCCGTCGCGGATCTCGAGCGGGCGGCCGAACAACGCGGCATCGCGGACACCGCCCTCGCGCGTCAGCTCGGCGAGGTGCGCGCGTTGCTCGACAAGGCGATCACGCCGGAACTCCGCGAGAAGCTGGCGGAGCTGCAGCGCGCGACACAGGCGCTCGACGCCGACCGGACCCGGAGTGCGCTGCGCGATCTGGCCGAAGAGCAGGCGAAGATGCGCGACGCGCTCGAGCGGGCGCGCGAGCTGCTGAAGCGCGCGGCCTCGGAGACCGCCCTCGCGGATCTCGCCGCCGAGGCGAAGCGACTCGCCGAACAGCAGGCCGCGGCCGAAGCGGCGCTCGCGAAGGACGCCGAGGCCGGTGCGAAGACGGAGGAGCAGCTGGCCACGCAGACGGATTCGCTGGCCTCCTCGCTCCGGGATGCCGCGACGGAGGCGCCGACGGACGCGGCGAAGCAGGGACTGCAGCAGGCCGCCCAGCAGGCCCAGCAGGCCGCGCAGGCGATGCGGAACGCGGCCCGGAGCGCGCGAGCCGGCGAGCAGCAGCAGGCGCGACAGTCGGCGCGCAATGCCCAGCAGCAGCTGGCGCCGCTTGGGGAGCAGCTGGAGCAGAATCGTGCCGAGATGCAGGAGGCGATGCGCGCCGAGGTGGCGGCCGCCCTTGATCGTGCGCTGGCCGAAACCACGAGGATGCTCGACCGCCAGCAGCGCGTGGCCGAGGCGTACCGCCGCGGTGCGCTCGCGTCGACGCTGCGGACCGAGCAGGGGATCATCGAGGAAGGGGTCGCGCGGATCATGACCCAGGTCCTCGCGGCCCAGATGAAGAACGCGCTCGTGTCGCCGCGCATCGGGGCGGCGCTGGGCAGTGCCCGGCAGGCGATGCGCGGGGCGCTCGAGGCCACGTCGGCGGCCTCGCCCAATCTCGGGCAGGCGGCGGAGCAGGGTGGGGATGCCGTGGATGCGCTGGCCGTGGCGGCCTACGGACTGCTCCGATCCCGCGACGCGGTCTCGAACAGCGAGTCCGGCAGCGGGATGGCCGAGGCGATGGCGCAGATGCAGCAGATGGCTGGCCAGCAGTCGCAGTTGGCGCAGGAAGGCGGCCAGATGATGCAGCAGGGGCAGGCCGGGATGGAGCAGATGATGCAGCTCGCGATGCAGCAGCGGGCGATCGCGCAGCAGCTCGAGCGACTGCAGGCGCAGGGGACCTTGCCCGGCGCGGGGCAGCTCGGACGCGAGGCGCAGGAGCTCGCGCGACAGCTCGAACAGGGCCGCCTGGCGCCCGAAACAGTGGCCCGGCAGGAGCGGCTCTTCCGGCGGATGCTCGACGCGGGGCGTTCGCTCCAGGGCGAGGAGGAGGACGAGCGCAAGGAGCGCGAGGCCGAGCGTGCGGATGCCGTGACGGTGCGCCGTCCGGAGATGATTGACCCTCGCGCGCTTCGCAATGCGGGTGACGTGCCGCTGCCGAGCTGGGAGGCCCTGCAGCGGCTCGGCGCCGACGAGCGGCGCCGCGTGCTCGACTATTTCCGCCGCCTTGCGAGTGGGGGCGTCCCGTGATGCGCGCCGTCCTCCTGGCGTGCCTCGCGCCCGCCCTCCTCGCGGCACAGGCCGGCGTGACGCCGATGGCGCGCGCGATGGCGGCGGAGCGCCGGGGCGACTACGCCGAAGCGGCGACGCAGTTCGCACTGCTGCTGGATCGTGCGCCGAACGACGGCGGCGCGCTCCTCGGACTCTCGCGCGTGCTGCCCCCGCTCGGGCGCATGGCGGAATTCGCGCCGCGCATCGGCCGTGCCCTCGCCACGGACTCCACGAACCTCTCGCTGCTGGCGCTCGCGGTCCGCACGCACGCCGTGATCGGCCAGCCGGACTCCGCGGCGCACTGGGCGCGTCGCTGGGCCGCGCTGCTGCCGGGCGACGAGGAACCGTGGCGCGAGTGGGCCATGTCCGCGCTCGAGGTCCGCGATCGCGCGTCCGCGCGTCGGGCGCTGGAGCTGGGTCGCGATGCGGTGGGCCATCCCGCCGCGCTGGCCCCGGAGCTCGCCCAGCTCCGTCAGGCGGAGGGCGACTATCCCGGCGCGGCCCGCGACTGGGTGCGCGCGGTGAACCACACGGCGGCGTTTCGCGCGAGTGCGGTGCTGCTCCTCGGTGACACGCCGCCGGAGCGTCGCGCCGCGGTGGCGGCGGTGCTTGCCGAGGCCGTCGGCGCGGAGCCGACCCGACTGCTCGCGCTGCTGCGCGCGCGATGGGGCGAGCCCGAGGCCGGCGCTGTCGCGCTCGCGACCGCGATGCCGGACGATGCCGAGGCGGCGGCGCAGCTCGCGCGGGCCTTCTTCGACGAGACGCGGGGGCGCACGGATCGGAGTGCCCTCGTGGCGCGCGGCCTCGTGCTCGCTGCGGTGGCCGACCGGCAGCGTGGCCTCGCGGCGGTGCGCACCCGGATGGACGCGGCCCGCGCCTTCGCCGACGCCGGTCGCGAAGCGGACGCGCGTCGCCTCCTGGCGCTGGTGGTGTCCGACCCTGCGGCGCCCCCGAACATCGCGACCGCCGCTTCGGCGACGTTGCTGGGCGTGCTGGTCGCCGAGGGTCGCGCGGCGGAAGCGGAGTCGCTCCTCGCGGTGGTGTCGCCCACGCTGACGATGGACGAGCGCGATCGCGATGCACGCCGCATCGCGATGGTCTGGGCTCGGCGAGGCGAGCCGGCGCGAGCGCTCGCGCTGATCGCAGGCGATTCCTCGGTGGCGGCCTTCGACGTCCGTGGCCGCGTCGCCCTGCTGCAGGGCAACCTCGCGGAGGCGACCGCGATGCTCCGGATCGCGGGACCGTACGACGATGACCGCGAGCACGCGGTCGATCGCGTGCGCCTCCTCGCGCTGCTGCACGCCGTGGGGAGCGACTCGCTGCCGGCCTTGGGTGCCGCGCTGGCCGCGCTCGAGCGGGGCGACTCCGTGGCCGCCGCCAGGGATCTCGCCGCCCTCGCCACCGAGGCGGGCGGCGCGGGCGGTGCCGCGCTCGCGTTGCTCGCCGCGGATCTCGAGTTCGGGCTGGGACAGCTCGACGCCGCGGAGCGCGGCTATCGGATGGCGGATGCGCCCGACGCGCCGGCGACCGCACCGGCGGCACGGTTCGGGCGCGCCCGCGTGCTCGCCGCCCGGGGCGTGGCGGCCGACGCCGTGACGATGCTCGAACAGCTGATCCTCGATTTCCCCGACAGCGCCGTCGTGGCGGAGGCACGCCGACTGCGCGATGCGCTCCGCGGGGCGCGCCCAGGAGCCGCGACGTGATGCAACGACGCCGATTCGTCGCCGCGGCCACTGCCGCCCTCGTGCCGTGGTGGCGCCTGCCGCGTCCCGCCGCGTCGGTCCTCGTCCCGATGGACGAGGGACAGGTCAACCACCTCAAGGCGTATGGCCTGGCGTTTCGCGCCCTGGAGCGCGGCGAGCGCGGGGAGTGGCTGCTCAACCACCGGAACGGGTCGTTCCTCTTCCCGGCATCGGCCGGGATCCAGCGCGATGCCGCCCTCGAGGGGATCACCCTCGAGCCGGTCGACCCGGGCACCGACGCGGCGATTCGTGCCCAGCTCGAGACCAGCAACGCCGATGCAGTGCCGCTCGAGAAGGCCCCGAAGGTCGCCGTCTACGCGCCGCCCAACGCGGCGCCGTGGGACGATGCCGTCACGATGGCGCTGGAATACGCCGGCATCCGCTACGACAAGGTGTGGGACACCGAGGTCATCGGGGATCGCCTGTCGACGTGGGACTGGCTCCACCTGCATCACGAGGACTTCACCGGGCAGCACTCGAAGTTCGTGGTGAACTACGCCGGCGCCCCGTGGCTGCAGGAGGCGATCGCCACCAACCAGGCCTCGGCCACCCGGCTCGGCTTCGCCAACGTCCCGGCGCTCAAGCGGGCGGTGGCACAGCGCATCGCGGGCTTCGTGGACCGGGGCGGCTTCCTCTTCGCGATGTGCACGGCCACCGAGACACTCGACCTCGCGCTCGCGAGCGAGGGCCTCGACATCGCGGCCGCCTTCGCCGACGGCACGCCGATGGACCCGCTCGCCTCGTCGCGGATGCGCTGGGATCGGGCGCTGGCGTTCACCGGCGCACAGCTCGAGCAGTCGCCGGCGATCGCATCGTTCAGCAGCATCGACGGCCACCAGGTGAATGGCATCGAGCGCCAGCAGCTGGGGGCGTTCACGCTGTTCAACTTCTCGGCGAAGGTCGATCCGGTGGCCACGATGCTGGTGCAGAGCCATCGGCAGGTGATCCCGGATTTCTACGGCCTCACCACCTCGTTCCGGCGCGACGCGCTCAAGCCCGGCGTCACCATCCTCGGCGAGGAGCTCGGCGCGCCGTGGGTCAAGTACATCCGCGGCGAGCGCGGCCAGGGAACCTGGACCTTCTACGGCGGGCACGATCCCGAGGATCCGCAGCACGGCATCGGCGATGCACCGACAGACCTGGCCCAGCACCCGAACTCGCCGGGCTATCGCCTGATCCTCAACAACGTCCTGTTCCCGGCCGCGAAGAAGAAGGAACTCAAGACGTGAACGAGCGCCTCAGCGCCGCCGCCCGCGAGACGATCCGTCGCGAGATCGCCGCCGCGGGCGGCAACGAGGTGTCGTTCGTCGCGACCATCTCGCCCGACGGGATCGTCACGGGCGCGCGCGCGGTCGCGCGCGGCACGGTCGAGATGGTGCTCGCGCTCCCTGGCGTCGCGCGCCGCGGCGAGATGCTGCTGCACAACCACCCGTCGGGCCGGCTCGAGCCGTCGTCGGCCGACCTCTCGGTGGCGGCGCGCGCCCACGACGACGGCATCGGCTTCGGGATCGTCGACAACGCCGGCGAGCGCCTCTACGTGGTGGTCGAGGTGCCGAAGGCGACCGAGACGACGCGGCTCGATCCGTTCGACGTCATCGGCCTCCTTGGCGAGCGGGGTCCCATCGCGCAGCGGATGGGCAGCTACGAGGACCGCCAGTCGCAGCGCGACCTGACGGCCCATCTCGTGGATGCGTACAACGACGGCGGCGTGCTGCTGCTCGAGGCGGGCACCGGGGTCGGGAAGTCGTTCGCCTACCTCGTCCCGGCGCTGGCGTGGGCGCGGGCCAACAACGAGCGCACGATCGTGAGCACCAACACGATCAACCTGCAGGAACAGCTGGTCGGCAAGGACCTGCCGCTCCTCGCCGAGGCGCTCGGGACGCCGGAGTGGACGCCGACGTTCGCGCTGCTCAAGGGCTGGCGCAACTACCTCTGCCGCGCGCGGCTGGAGGTCGCGGCCGCGTCCCAGCAGTCGCTCCTCGAGGGCGAGAAGCTCGACGAGCTGCTCAACATCGTGGCGTGGGCGGCGCACACCGCCGACGGCTCGCTCTCGGACCTGCCGGTGCCGCCCTCGGGCGAGGTGTGGGACGAGGTCAGCGCCGAGGGTGACCTCTGCCCGCGCATCCGCTGCCGCCACTTCGACCGCTGCTTCGTCTTCCAGGCGCGTCGGCGCGCGGCACAGGCCGACATCGTGGTCGTGAACCACCACCTCCTCGCCTCGGACCTCGCCGTGCGGCAGGCGTCCGACAACTGGGAAGAGGCGGCGGTGCTCCCGGCGTGGAAGCGGCTGATCCTCGATGAGGCGCATCATCTCGAGGATGTCGCGGCCGGGCACCTCGGGCGACAGGTGTCGAGTCGCGGGATCCGGCGCATCCTGGGGCGCCTCGAGCGGAACGGGAAGGGGCTCATCCCCTCGCTCCAGCGCGACCTCGCGACGGCGGACGACCTCCTCTCGCGCGCCTCGCTCGACCTGGTGCGCGAGCGCCTGATCCCGGCCGTGGGTGAAGCGCGCCGCGCGGCCGAGCAGCTGATGCTCCGCCTCTTCGGCGTGCTCGACGAAGCGGGGATCCAGCAGCTGCGGTTCGACGACGACTTCGCGCGGCACCCGGCGTGGGAGGAAGGGCTGCGCGCCGAACTCGACACGACGGTGCGCGCCTTCGGGTCGGTGGCCGAGCAGGTCGAGACGATCAGCGACCGGATGGCGCAGGTCGAGCTCACCGAGCGCCGGCTGCAGCTGCTCAATGAATGCCGTGGCGTGCTGCGACGGCTCGAGTCGGCCAGCGACGCGCTCAACGCGTCGCTGCGTCCGGCTGCGGGGCGCCCGCCGGAAGTGCGCTGGATGGAGCGCACCGGGCCGAAGGGACAGGCGCTCCAGCTGGCGGCCGTGCCCCTCGATCTCGCGCCGATCCTGCGGGAGCTGCTGTTCCAGCGCACGACGACGGTCGGCCTCACCTCCGCGACGCTCGCGGCGGGCGGCGACTTCTCGTTCCTCGCCTCGCGGATCGGGCTCGCCGGCGAGGGCTCGCCGGTGACGGTGCAGGAGGTCTTCCCGTCGCCCTTCGACTATCGCGAGCACTGCCTGCTCGGCCTGCCGGACGATGTCCCCGATCCGCGCGAGGACGAGTACGGCCACGACACCGCGGTGGCCGACGTGGTGTGCGACCTCGCGTGGGCCGCGGATGGCGGGCTCTTCGTGCTCTTCACGTCGCACGCGCAGCTTCGGCGCGTCGGGGCGCGCATCCGCGAGACGCTCGGCGGCCGCTTCCCGATCCTGCTGCAGGGCGAGGCCCAGCGCGACCAGCTGGTGCGCCGTTTCCGCGAGGCCGGGAACGCGATTCTCCTCGGGACCGACTCGTTCTGGGAGGGCGTCGACGTGCCGGGCCGCGCGCTCCGGGGCCTCGTGCTCGCCAAGCTACCTTTCAAGGTTCCCTCGGAGCCGCTGACCGCGGCCCGGCTGGAGCGGCTGGCGGAGCAGGGCGAGGACGGCTTCTTCGGCTACCTGCTGCCCCACGCGGCGCTCAAGCTGAAGCAGGGGTTCGGGCGCCTGATTCGCGGGGCGACCGACGTCGGGGCGGTCGTGCTGCTCGACCCGCGCGTGGTGCGGAAGCGCTACGGCCCGATGCTCCTCGAGGGACTGCCGCCCGCCGAGCGCGTCATCGGCCCCTGGGCCCAGGTGCGCACGCGGATCGAAGACTTCTTTGCCCGACACGGAATCGGAGCCATGCCGTGAGCCTGCCCCGTCCCTCGAAGATCGTCTGCGTCGGCCGCAACTATGCCGCGCATGCCAGGGAGCTCGGCAACGAGATCCCCGAGCGCCCGCTGCTCTTCTTCAAGCCGCCCAGCGCCATCATCGCCGACGGGGCACCTATCGTCCTGCCGCGCGCGTCGCAGCGCGTCGAGCACGAGGCCGAGATTGCGCTGGTGATCGGGCAGCGAGCCCGGCGGGTGAAGGCTGCCGATGCCCTCGGCCTCATCGCCGGCATCACGGTCGCGAACGACGTCACGGCGCGCGACCTGCAGAAGACCGACGGCCAGTGGGCGCGCGCCAAGGGGTTCGACACGTTCTGCCCGCTCGGCACGACCGTCACCGCCGGTTACGACCTCGCGACGCTGGAGATCATCGGGCGGGTGAACGGGACGGTCCGCCAGCACGGGCGCATCGCCGACCTGCTCTTCCCGCTGCCGGTGCTGCTCGAACACATCACCGGGATCATGACGCTCGAGCCCGGCGACGTGATCCTGACCGGGACCCCCGAGGGCGTCGGCCCGCTGGCACCGGGCGATGTGGTGGAGGTCGAGATTCCCGGCGTCGCCACGATCCGCAATCCCGTCATCGAGGACGACCAGTGATCCAGATCAGCGATCGCGTCACGACGCTGCCCGGCTATCCGCTCGCGAAGATTCCGTCGATCAAGCGCCGCCTGCTCGACGCGGGCGTGGATGTCATCGACCTCGGTGCCGGTGACGCCGACGGGCCGCCGCCGCGCGGCACGATCGACGCGCTGGTCGGTGCGCTCGACGCGACCGCGATGCACAAGTACGGCTTCCAGCAGGGGCTGCCCGCCTTCCGCGAGGCGGCGGTGCGCTGGATGCAGCGGCGCTTCGGGCAGTCGTTCGACGCCACGACCGAGGTGCTCCCGCTGATCGGCAGCAAGGAAGGGCTCGCGCACCTCGTGTTCGCGGTCT
>DASTAN010000123.1:0-3580 GCA_035712665.1 Gemmatimonadales bacterium | reverse complement strand
GGCGTAGTTGTCGCTGCGCTGGAAGAAGTTCTGCGACGGCCGCGGATCGGGCACGATCGGGATCCCGTTGTCGCGCAGCAGGTCGCCCATCGTCGAGCGCTCGTAGCCGGTGAGCCACGCCTTGCCGGGTCCGCCGGCGAGCGAATCGGGGCGCGCGATCATCTCGACCACCAGGACCGCGACCGTCCGGTCGAGCGGCACCGCCGGCTGGTTGAGGTAGTGCCGCGCACCGAGCAGCCCCATCTCCTCGCCCGTCATCGCCGAGATGATGATGGTCCGCTTGGGCCTCGGCCCGCCGGCGATGCGACGCGCCACTTCCAGGATCGCGGTGACGCCGGACGCATCGTCGTCGGCGCCGTTGAAGATCGAGTCGCTGCCGACCGGACGACCCATCCCGACGTGGTCGTAATGCGCCACCAGCAGGATCGCCTCGTCCTTGAGGGTCGGATCGCTGCCAGGGAGCATGCCGGTCACGTTGCGGCCGACGGCGCGCAGCGAGTCCGGCGCATCGGTCGGGGCGCGCGGATCGCTCGCGAGCACCATCCGTCCCGGGCGCCCGTTGTTGCCCGGCAGCTGCACCAGCGGCACCGCCTGGAAGAACGAACCGCGGTCGCCTGCGGGGCTGAGGCCGATCGCGCGCATCTCTCGAGCGAGAAAGTCTCCCGCGCGGCGCTCACCCGCGCTGGCGGTGCGCCGCCCCTCCATCGAATCGGCGGCGAGCGTGCGCAGCAGGTGCCCGACGCGCGCGGTGTCGGGCTCCTGGGCGAGGAGCGTGGCAAGGAGCAGCAGCATCGGATGTCCCTTCGGGGTGGATCAGTCGTCGCGGAGCGCGGCGACCGCAGTCATCTCGAGTCGGCAGCCGGGACGCAGCTCGGCCCCGCCGACGATCGCGCGGGCCGGGCGATGCGCGCCGAACGCGGCCTCGCAGGCGGCGTTGATCGCGGCCCAGTCATCGCGGGCCACGGCGTGCACCGTGAGCATCAGCACGCGGTCCATGCCGCTGCCGGCGGCGTCGAGGATCGCCGCGATGTTCGCGAGCGTGCGGTCGGCCTGCACGCGCGTGTCGCCGTCGACCACGGTGCCCGTCGCCGGATCGATCGGCAGCTGCCCCGCGACATGGACCAATCCCGCGTGCACCGTCGCCTGCACGTAGTGACCGGCCGGGCGCGGGGCGGCGTCGGTGTGGACCGATCGAATCGTCACGGGGCGCTCCGTGCCCGCTCGGCCGCCATCGCGCGGATCAGCGCGACCGGCACCGGCTCGACGGTGCGCCCCTTCGCGCTGACCGGGGTGGCGGCGACGAGCGCGTTGTAGATCGCCTCCTCCGTCGCCTCGATCGCGCCGAGGAAGACCGGGGCGATCGCATCATCCACGAGCGCGGGAGATGTGCGCACCGGTGCCGTCCGCGGGCGGCGCAGTTCCGGATGCGTCGAGAACGCGACGGCGTAGTCGCCGCTGCCGTGCGAGAGATCCGAGCCGGTCCGCGCGATCCCGCCCATCGCCCGTGCGGCGAGCCGCTCGAGCTGCCGCTCCGTGAGCGGCGCGTCGGTCGCGACGATGACGATGATCGAGCCGTCGCCGCGCTCCTCGAGCAGCTGGCGACGATACGAGTGCCGTCCCGCGCGCTCACCCACCGCGAGGCCGTCCATCTGCAGGATGCCGCCGTAGTTCGCCTGCACCAGCACGCCCACGGTCCAGCCGCCGAGCGAGGCGGGAAGCCGCCGCGACGCGGTGCCGATCCCGCCCTTGAAGCCGAACGCGACGGTGCCCCGCCCCGCCCCGACGCTCCCCTCGGCGACGGCGCCGGTGTCGGCGCGCTCGAGCGCCGCCGCGACGTCCTCGGGACGGATCGGTCGCGCGCGAATCGCGTTGAGCGCGCCGTCGTTGGTCTCGCCGACCACGGGGTTGATGGAGCGGACGTTCGCCATCCCCGGCTGCGCCAGCATCCACGCGACCATCGCGTCGGCCGCGCGCCAGACGCAGAGCGTGCAGGTGAGGAGAATCGGGGTCTCGAGCTCGCCGAGTTCCGCGAGCTGCGACACGCCGACGAACTTGCCGAAGCCGTTGCCGACGTGGATCGCCGCGGGCACGCGCTCGAGGAAGAGATTGCCGCCGTGCGGCAGGATCGCGGTGATCCCGGTGTTGAGCGAGTCGCCACCGGTGATCGTCACCTGCCCGACGCGCACCCCGGCGACATCGGTGATCGCGTTGCGCGGGCCGGGTGGCAGCACCCCGGGGGTGAGGCCGAGGTCACGGGCGCGCGGCGCCTGCGCGGCGAGGGCCGGGACGATGCCCCCGAGCGCGAGGAGAAGACGCACGACGGGGCGATGCGTCACCGCACCGCCCCGCGTCCGGCCCCGACGATCGCCACGCTCCCGACCAGGAGCGTTGCGGCGAGTGCCGCCATCGGGCGCATCAGCCACATCCCGACGAGGGGCGAGGCCAGCGCCAGGCCGATCAGCGCACCGATCGTGCCGCCGCGCCGCCGGTCGAGGTCGAGCCACTGCAGTTCCGTCGCCGCACGGATCGCGGCGAGGACCCCGAGGGTCCCGCCGACTGTCGCCGCGAAGAAGCGAGCCTTCGGCCCGAACGGCCAGGTCACCCCCACGGCGACAGCTGCGGAGACCGACGTGATCAGCGAGACGAGGAGCAGGAATCGGAGATGTCGCACCCCGGAAACCTAATTACTTGACCTCGATCTCCGTGATCATCCCGTGCACGAGGTGCGGCTTGCCGTCCTTCCCGTCGGGCAGGAAGCAGATCACGCCGTACTTCCCGGGCGCGAGGTCGAGCGTGAGGAAATTGTCGCCCGTCACCTGCGCGACCGTCCCCCACATCCCGGTGAACGGCGGCTCGCCGGCCGGCTTCTCCGCGAACTCGGCCGCCTGCATCGCGGTCTTCCCCGCCTTGAGCTGCACGAGGATGAACTGGTGCGGCTGCCCCGGGGCGTTGACCACCTTGAGCGTCTGCTTGCCGGCCTTGAGCGGGGCCGAGAAGTCCCAGGCGTAGTCCTTCATCGTCACGGTGATGTCGGCCGTCGGGGCCGGCGCGCTCGGGGCGTTGCCGTGCACCACGAACTCCTTCACCATCCCCTTCGCGAAGTGCGGCACGCCGTCGGCCGACGGGATGAAGCACCACCAGACGTAGCGGCCGGGAGCGAGGTTGACCGTGACTTCGGAGGCCATCAGCGGCCCGCCCATCGGCACCATCCACGCCGGCGGCGGCCCCGGCTGCTTCATCGCCTCGACCAGGTCCTTAAGGCGCTTGCCGCCCTCGAGGCGGATCAGCGTCGCCTCGTGGAGCTCCTTCCCCTTCGGCACGCCCTTGAGCGTCACCCAGCCGGCCGGGACCGTCTCGGGCGCCTCGAAGGCGTAGTCGTGCATCGCGATGGTGAGCGTCGTCGGCGTCGCGCCGTGCTCCGCGTGCTGCGCCACGAGCGGCAGCGTGGGCAACAGGGTGGCAGCCAGCAGCAGCGTGTACTTCATGGGGGACCGTCCTTGGGTTCCTGTAGGTTGTGACGGAGGCACCACGACTATGTGGCGCGGTCCGCGAACCTGCAAACGGGTCGGGGTGGTGGGAA
>DASTAN010000122.1:0-2251 GCA_035712665.1 Gemmatimonadales bacterium | reverse complement strand
CCGAGGAAGAGGATCATCGGCCACCTCCGGCGTGCGTGCCGCCGTGCTGCAGGTCACGCACCAGGGTGCGCGCCTCGGCCACGAGGATCGCGCCGTCGGCACGGGCCGCGCGCGCGGCGTCAAGCACGCGACCGATGTCGGCCTGCGCGGCGGTGCGGCGCTCGAGGGCCACGACGATGCGCCAGATGATGGCGATGCCGAGGATGTAGGGCAGGAAGCCGGCGAGGACGACCAGCGGGGTCCACAGCTGCAAGAACATCGGCCACTCCAAGGGGTGAGATGGACTTCTCAGAAGGTACTGCGGTCTGGTCCGAGCGCAACCGATAATCCAAGAAGTCACCAACAGGCCCGACCGATGACCGACCCATTCGTCCTGCTCCCCCTCGCCGCCGGCATCGTCATCGGCGCGCTGCTCTGCTGGCTGCTGCTCCGCGCCACGATCCAGTCGCTCCGCGCCCAGATCAGCGCCGCCGAACGGTTCCGCGACCGCACCCTCGCCGCGCAGGACAGCGAGAAGCTCCTCCGCGACGCCTTCACCGCGATGAGCGCCGAGGCGCTCGCCGCCAACAACGAGGCGTTCCTGTCGCAGGCGAAGCAGGCGTTCGAGCAGCTGCAGACCGCCGCCACCGGCGACCTCGAGCTCCGGAAGCAGGCGGTCGAGTCGCTCGTCGCCCCGATCCGCGAGGGGCTCGCCCAGGTCGACACCAAGCTCCAGGCCCTCGACGCCGCCCGCGCCCAGTCGCACGGCGCGATGGAGGAGATGGTCCGCACCCTCGCCTCGGCCCACCAGCAGCTGGCCGGCGAGACGTCGCAGCTCGTCGCCGCCCTCCGCCAGCCGAGCGGCCGCGGCCAGTGGGGCGAGCTGCAGCTGCGCCGCGTGGTCGAACTCGCCGGGATGCTCGAGCACTGCGACTTCGTGACTCAGGAGACGGTGCAGACCGACGACGCGCCGCAGCGCCCCGACCTGATCGTCCGACTCCCCGGCGAGAAGGTGGTCGTCGTGGACGCGAAGGCGCCGCTGCTGGCGTACCTCGATGCCGTGCACGCAAACGACGAGGCGACCCGCGCAACGGCGCTCGACAACCACGCGCGGCAGGTGCGCCAGCACGTCACCGATCTCAGCAAGCGTGATTACACCAACGCCTTCGCCGAGGCGCCCGACTTCGTGGTGCTGTTCCTGCCCGGCGAGGCGTTCTTCGCCGCGGCGTGCGAGCGCGATCCGTCGCTGCTCGAGTACGCGGTGTCACACGGGGTGATCCCCGCGTCGCCGACGACGCTGATCACCCTGCTCAAGGCGGTGAACTACGGCTGGCAGCAGGAACGGATCGCGAAGAACGCCGAGGCGATCCGCGACAACGGGCTGGAACTGTACGAGCGGATGGCGACGCTGGCGGACCACTTGGTGAAGGTGCGGAAGGGGCTCGAGGGCGCGGTCCGCGGCTACAACGACGCGATGGGGTCGCTCGAGCGCCGCGTCCTCCCGACCGCGCGCCGCTTCCGCGACCTCGGCCTCCACGCCCGCCACGAAATCCCGGCACTGGCGGAGGTGCAGGGGGAGCCACTGAGGATCCCGGCGGCGGCAGAAATCTCTGCCGAGTGAGATCTGAGATCAGCGATCGGAGATCGGAGGCTGCGCCCTCGGATCTCCGATCTCCGATCGCTCATCTCATTGTACTCTGCACCATGTTCAGCGTGTTCAGGTTCACCCCCCGCGCCGCCAGATCCACCGCATACTCCCGCTCCGTGATCCAGAGCAGCCGCTGCTCGGCGTCGCGGATCGTCGCCCGCACGACATAGCGGCGGCTCGGGTCGAGCGCGTCGCGCGGGATGGTCAGCGTGAACGCGATCGGCACCTGCTGCCCCGTGAGCGCGATGTGCTGCGAGCCGACGATGTCATTGGCCGGGTCCTTCGCCGCCACTTCCTGGAGCATCACCACGACCTCGCCGCTCGGCGGCAGCGCGATCCGCTGGCGATAGGCCAGCTCACCGGTGATGACCAGCGCATCGGTCGGCGCGCCGCCGGAGACGGCGACGGAACAGGAACCCAACAACAGGGAGAAAGCGGGAAGCAGTCGCATCATAGGGCGAGCAGCGCTCTGGCAATCACCAGTCGCTGCACCTCCGACGTCCCCTCGCCGATCGTCGTCAGCTTCACGTCGCGGTAGAACTTCTCGGCCGGATACTCCTTGATGAAGCCGTACCCGCCGTGGATCTGCACGCACTTCTCGGTCGCGCGCACCGCCACCTCCGA
>DASTAN010000121.1:0-18431 GCA_035712665.1 Gemmatimonadales bacterium | reverse complement strand
AGGTGCCGGCGCGCCTCGCGGACCGGCTGCTCGCCGATGCCGGCATCGCGCCGGGCCTCAAGCTCTCGCAGCTCAAGCGTGACGCGCGCCGGACGCTGGTCGCGGCCCTCACCGCGATGCCGCTGCCGCACACCGGCGACGAGGGGTACAAGAAGGCCGAGGTCACCGGCGGTGGCGCGGCCCTCGGCGAGTTACAACCGCGCACCCTCGAAAGCCGTATCCATCCCGGCCTCTTCGCGGCCGGCGAAGTCCTCGACGCCTTCGGCCCCATCGGCGGCTACAATTTCGTCTGGGCGTGGGCGACGGGGCGGGCCGCGGGCGAGGGAGCGGGCGCCGTGTGAGTCGTGAGTCGGGAGTCGTGAGTCGTGAGACCTGCACTCCCGTCATCCCGAGCGCAGCGAGGGATCTCGCTTCTCGCCCTCCGCCCTCCGCTTTCCGCCCTTCACTCTCCACCCTTCACCCTTCACCGGTCCTCCATGCGCCGTCTCCTTGCCCTGCTCCTCCTCGCGTCGCCGCTGTCGGCGCAGTCCGCCCTCCCGACCCCCGAGCAGGCGCTCGGCTTCGCGATCGGGCAGGACTACCACCTCGCGACCTACACGCAGCTGCACCGCTGGTGGGAGCAGCTCGCCATCGCGTCGCCGCGGATGGAGCTCGACACGCTCGGCACCACGGCCGAGGGACGGCCGCAGGTGATGGCGATCCTCTCGTCGCCCGCGAACCTCGCGCGCCTGGAGCACTACCGCAGCATCAGCGAGCGCCTCGCGCGCGGTCGGGTCGACTCGGCCACGGCGATGGCGCTGGCGGCCGAGGGGAAGGCGATCATCTGGATCGATGGGGGACTCCACGCCACCGAGGTGCTCGGCGCGACGCAGCTGATGGAGCTCGTCTGGCAATTCGTGACGCGCACCGACGCCGAGGCGCTGCGGATCCTCGATGACGTGATCATCCTCGCGGTGCATGCGAATCCGGACGGGATGGAGCTGGTCTCGAACTGGTACATGCGCGAGGCCGACCCGACGAAGCGGACCATCGGCGGCGTGCCGCGGCTCTACCAGAAGTACATCGGCCACGACAACAACCGCGACTTCTACCGCAACGCGCAGGCCGAATCGCGCAACATGAGCGCGGCGATGTACACGCGGTGGTACCCGCAGATCATGTACAACCATCACCAGACCGGCCCGACCGGGACGGTGATGTTCGCGCCGCCGTTCCGCGACCCGTTCAACTACGTGTACGACCCGATGATCCCGACCGGGCTCGACTTCGTCGGCGCCGCGATGCACCGCCGCTTCACCGCCGAGGGGAAGGGCGGCACGGTGTCGCGCGACGCGGCGAGCTACTCGACCTGGTGGAACGGCGGGCTTCGCACCACGGCCTACTTCCACAACATCATCGGGATCCTGACCGAGACGATCGGCTCGCCGACGCCGATGACGATCCCGCTGCTGCCCGCGCGCCAGCTGCCGGCCGGCGGCCAGGCAATGCCAGTGCAGTGGGGGACGTGGCGCTTCCGCCAGTCGGTCGAGTACTCGATGACCGCGAACCTCGCGATCCTCGACCTCGCCTCGCGCTACCGGGAGGACCTGCTGCGCAACATCTGGCGGATGGGGCGCAACAGCATTGCGCGCGGCAGCGCCGACACCTGGACCCACGACCCGACCCTCATCGCCGATGCCCAGAAGGCGGCCGAAGGGAAGCGCGGGGCCGAGGCGACCGCAGCGATGGAGACGGTGCTGCGTGATCCGGCGCGCCGCGACCCGCGCGCCTACGTGATCCCCGCCGGGCAGCCGATGATGGGCGCGGTGCTCGACTTCCTCGAGGCGATGCGCGTCTCGGGGATCGAACTGCATCGCCTGACGGCCGATGCGACGATCGGCGGGACCGCCTATCCGCGCGGCTCGTTCGTGATCCGCACCGACCAGGCGTTCCGCCCGCACGTGCTCGACATGTTCGAGCCGCAGGACCATCCGACCGACCTGCAGTATCCGGGCGGCCCGCCGAAGGCGCCGTACGACAACGCCGGATGGACGCTGGCGATGCAGATGGGCTTCCGCTTCGACCGCATCCTCGACGCGTTCACCGCCCCGCTCGCGGCGATCACCGACACCGTGATCCGCCCGGAACCGACCGCATTCGCGGCGACCGCCGGGGCGTGGATCGTCTCGCCGTCGGCGAGCGACGCCTTCCTCGCCGTGAATCGCGCGCATCGCGCCGGGGCGAAGGTCGAGCGGCTCGCCAACGGCGACTTCGTGCTGCGCGGCGGCGCGGCCGCCGCGGTGCTGGCGGAACTCGCGCGCGATCGTGCGCTGCCGACGCGCCCGGCCGGATCGGCGAAGGGCGCCGCGGTGCGTCCGCTCCGCGTCGGGCTCTGGGACACCTACGGCGGCTCGATGCCGAGCGGCTGGACCCGCTGGCTCTTCGAGCAGGTCGGCGTGCCGTTCGAGGTCGTCTACCCGCAGCGCCTCGATGCGGGCGACCTGCGCAAGGACTACGACGTGCTGCTCTTCGTGGGCGGTGCGATCCCGACCGGCGATCGTCGCGACGGCGGCGGCGGCGGCGACAACCTCGCCGGCGTCCCCGAGGAGTACCGGAAGACCACCGGTCGCGTCTCGGTCGAGACGACGGTGCCCCAGCTCAAGGCGTTCCTCGAGGCGGGCGGTCGGGTGATCACCATCGGCTCGTCCACAGTGCTGGCGCGCCACCTCGGCCTCCCGGTCGAGAGCCATCTCCTCGAGCGCCAGCCCGACGGCACCACGAAGCCGCTGTCGCGCGACGCCTACTACGTCCCGGGCTCGCTGCTCGAGGTCGCGGTCGACTCGACGCAGCCGGCCGCGGCCGGGGCCGGGAGCCGCGCGATCGTGATGTTCGACAACTCGCCGGTCTTCCGCCTCCCGCCCGACGCCGCGGTG
Organism: Gemmatimonadales bacterium; assembly: GCA_035712665.1. Taxonomy (GTDB): domain Bacteria; phylum Gemmatimonadota; class Gemmatimonadetes; order Gemmatimonadales; family GWC2-71-9; genus Palsa-1233. The sequence goes on along the minus strand of DASTAN010000121.1, from coordinate 15,519 downwards.
CAGGGACTCACCCCGCTGGCGTGGTTCGACCGCGCGACGCCGCTTCGCTCGGGATGGGCGCACGGCCAGGGCTACCTGCAGGGGGGCACGACGATGCTCACCGCGAAGGTCGGCCGCGGGATGCTCTACCTGTATGGGCCGGAGGTGCTGTTCCGGGCGCAGCCGACGGGGAGCTTCCGGTTCGTACTCAACGCCCTGATCAACTAGGAGAGGGGAGATCAGCGATCGGAGATCGGAGGGTGCAGTCTCCGATCTCCGATCACGGATCTCCCGTTATCTCCACATTGACCGCGATCTCCGGCTGCATCCGGAACGCCCCGAACAGCTTGGACAGGCCGCCGACCGCGTAGTCGCGGACGTCGACCAGCGTGCGGCCGCGGAAGCTCCAGCGCGGGGCACGGTGGCGGATCGCGCCGACGAAGGTCGCGTCGCGCGTGACGCCGTGGATCGTGAGGCGTCCGCGCAGCTCGGCCGGGATGCTGTCGCCCTGCTGGGGTGACGCCACGATCGAGTCGAGCACGAAGCGCATCGTCGGGAAGCGCTCGACCTCCAGCACCTTCCACATGTCGCGATCGCGACGGCCGTTCCCCGTCACCAGGGTCGCGGTCGGCGCCTCGATCGTGCCGCGCACCCCCGCGAGCGTCGGCGCGCCGGTGATCCGACCCCCGAGCGCGGTGGTGCGCCCGGTGAACGCCCCCAGCGTCGCCCGCGCGTCGAACGAGAGCTCGCCGCGGACGACAGGCAAGTCGGGGACCTGAACGGAGAGCAGTGCGAGGAGGAGTGTCACCATAAAGAGATCCGAGATCGGAGATCGGCGATCGGAGAAGGTGAACGGCAGAAAGTGAACAGTGAACAGTGAACAGGACGTCATACCCCCGTTCACCATTCACTGTTCACCGCCCACCGCCCCTCTGATCTCCGATCTCCGATCTCCCCTCTCCCTGCTACGGGACCAACTCGCGCTTCTTCAAGTGCCTGTCCAGCCACTCCGTCATCTCCGCCAGCACGTGGCCGTTCGATTCGCGTGCCGCGTAGCCGTGCGACTCGCCGGGGAGCATCACCAGCTTCGTGGTGCCGCCGTTGCCCCGCACCGCGGCGTACATCCGCTCCGACTGGATCGGGAACGTGCCCTGATTGTTGTCGTCCATCCCGTGGATGAAGAGGATCGGGTCCTTGATCCGGTTCGCGTAGTTGAACGGCGACATCCCGAGATAGGTCGACTGCGCCTCCCAGTAGTTCCGCGGCTCGGCCTGGAACCCGAACGGCGTGAGCGTGCGGTTGTAGGCGCCGCTCCGCGCGATACCGGCCTTGAAGAGCGTGGTGTGCGCGAGCAGGTTCGCCGTGGTGAACGCGCCGTACGAGTGGCCGCCGACCGCCATCCGCGTCCGATCGCCGACGCCCAGCTCGACCAGCTTGTCGATCGCGGCCTGCGCCGACATCTCGAGCTGCTGCACGTAGGTGTCGTTCGGCTCCGCGCCGTCCTTGCCGACGATCGGAAAGGTCGGGTTGTCGAGCACGCCGTAGCCCTGCGTGAGCAGGAAGAGATGCGACGCGCCGCCGGGACGGACGAAGCGGTACGGCGAGCCGCTCACCTGCGAGGCCGCATCGGCCGACCCGAATTCCGACGGGTACACCCAGAGCACGAACGGCAGCGGGCCGCTGGCCTTCGGGTCGTAGCCCTTCGGGAGGTAGAGCGTCCCCGAGAGCTGCACCCCATCGGCGCGCGTGTAGGTGATCAGCTCGCCCTTGATCCCGGCGAACGCCGGGGCCGGATCCTTCGCGTCGGTGAGCTGGATCGGCGCCCGACGCCGGATGACATCGCGCATCCAGTAGTTGGGCGGCTCGTCCACCGACTGCCGCTGCGTCAGGAACGTCCCGGCATCGGCATCCACCGCAGCCACCACCGTCTCGAGGTACGGCGCGGCACTCCGCCAGAGCCGCGTGGTCTTGAGGGTCGCGAGGTCAAGCCGATCGAGGAAGGGCCGGTCGCCCTCGGGGCTCGCCCCCTGCCCCGTGAGCCAGAGCGCCTTGCCGTCGCGCGAGAAGTGGAGCACCGCCCGTCCATCGGCGGTCTGCATCATCATCGGCGACCCGGGATTGCCGTAGCGATCCTCGGTGCTCCGCTCCCAGAGGAGGCGCGGCGCGGCCGACGGATTCGACGGATTGATGATCCAGGTGCGGCTCTTCCGATCCTGCGGCCAGCTCTCGGTCATCAGGGCGAAGTCGGCGCGACCCCACGTGATGCCGCCGGCGCGCCACTCGGTCTCCGCGAAGGTGCGCGCCGTCCCGGTGAACGGGGCATCGAGGGCGAGGATCCGATCGCGCTTCGCCACCTTCGCGCGCGGGTCGCCGCCGTCGAGCGCCTCGGTCCACATCAGCGTCGCCGGCGCGTCGCCGCGCCAGCGCCACCCGCGCGGTCCCGGCAGCACCGAGCCGCGCAGGTTCGACGCCGTCTCGATCGAGGTGCGATTCTCGAGTTGCTTCACCACCGCGCCCGTCGCATCCCAGATCTCGACGCGCATCGGGAAGCGCGCCCACGGGAACTGGTACGAGAACGGCCGCTGCACCGTCTCGGCGATGAACCACTGGCCGTCGGGCGACGGCGTGAGCCCGGTGACGAGTCCCGACGGCCCGAGCGGCGTGGTGCGCCCGTCGGTGTCGACGATCACGTACTGCGTCGCGAAGTAGTGCGCGAACAGCGCCTCGTCGAACGGATCCTTGAGCAGGTCCTGGTACGTCGCGGCCTGCGCGTTGCGGCCATCGGATTCCTGGACCGCCGGGCCGATCGGTGCATCAGGTCGCGTCGGCGCCGCGCCGCGATCGCTCGGGATCATCGCGCACACCAGCCGCGTCCCGCCGTCGAGCCAGTCGCACGGCGACCCGTGCGCCGCGTTGAGGTGCGGCCCGACCAGACGGCGTACCGCGCCCGTGGTATCGGCGAGGTAGAGCGCGATCCCGGTCGCCTCGGTCTGCGTGAAGACGAAGCGATCGCCACGCGGCGCCCACTGCGGCGAGCCGAGGCGGCCGCCGGCCGGCGCCCGCACCGCCACCCGCGCGCGGTCGCGCACCCGCTGCAGCGCCATCCCCTCGAAGCCGCCCGCGCCGGCGGGCCCGTTGGTGCGCGGGTCGATCCGCGAGCCGCCGAGCTTGAGGTGCGGCGCCGCGACATCGGCGATGCTCGGCATCCCCTTCCGCTCGAGCACCACGAACCAGTCGCGGCGCGGCGAGAGGGTGAGCGACGGCGTCGGGGCGGCATCGAGCATCTGGCGGATCGGCTCGGGCGGCTCGCGATACCCCTGCTGGGCGGCGAGGGGCGCGGCGAGGATGCCCGCGGCAACGAGCACGACGGCGGAACGGACAGGATGCATCCGGGACTCCGGGAATGGTGGGAAGCGAGGGAACCGCAGCGGCTGGTCCGGGGTTGAGCACCGCGGACGCGTGCACCAGCATATCCTACCGTATACGGCGCGCGTCGCCAAACCGTTGTCCGACCCCGATCCTTCCTGCTGCAGGAGGCAGAGATGTCCCGTCTTGGTGCCGCCATCACCTGGCTTGGTCACGCCGGGTTCCACATCGCGACCGAACCCGCTGGCCCGGTCGTCCTCGTCGACCCGTGGCTCGACAACCCGAAGGCCCCGGCCAACGCCGCCGAGCTCGCGGCCCAGGCCAAGGTGATCCTCGTCACGCACGGCCACTTCGACCACACCGCCTCGACGATTGCGCTTGCGAAGGAGACCGGCGCCACGATCCTCACCACGGTCGAGCTGGCGCAGGAGCTGGTCGCCGACGGCGCGCCCGAAGCGCAGGTCGTCGGCTTCAACATCGGCGGCGCGGCCGAGGCCCACGGGGTCCGCGCCACGCTGGTGCAGGCATTCCACTCGAGCTCGGTGACCGGCGCCGACGGGCGTCCGCGCGAGGTCGGCACGCCGTGCGGGTTCGTGATCGAGCTGCCGAACGGCACGGTGATCTACAACACCGGCGACACCGGCGTCTTCGGCGACATGGCGCTGATCGGCGAGCTCTACCGTCCGTCGATCCTGATGCTGCCGATCGGGGACTTCTACACGATGGGGGCGAAGCAGGCGGCGAAGGCCGTGGCGCTGGTCGATGCGCCCCACGTCATCCCGCAGCACTTCGGGACCTTCCCGGGGCTGCCCGGCACGGCCGAGGCGTTCCTCGCGGCACTCCCCGAGGCGCATCGCGGGCGGGTGCTCGTCCCGGAGCCGGGCGTCACGCTGCGGTAACGCCCCCTTCCCCTCGAGTTACCTTGGGGGATGGCTTCGATCTCCCTCCTGGGTGTGCCCCTCGATCTCGGCGCCGCGCGACGCGGCGTCGAGATGGGCCCCTCCGCCGTCCGTCTCGCGCGACTTGCCGCGCACCTCGAATCCCTCGGCCACTCGGTGCACGACACCGGCGACGTCGCCGTGCCGACCCGCGAGACGCTCGCCTACGGCCGCGGCATCGACTGGCTTCCCGTCATCACCGAGGTCTGTCGCACGGTCGCGGATCGCACCGCCGAACTCGTGCGCCAGGGGCGGATCCCGCTGGTCCTCGGCGGCGACCACTCGCTGAGCGCGGGTTCGATCGCCGGCGTGGCGACCGCGCTCCACGAGCAGGGCCGGAAGCTCGGCGTGATCTGGCTCGATGCGCACGCCGACCTCAACACGCCGTCGAGCAGCGAGACCGGCAACGTGCACGGGATGCCGCTCGCGCATCTCGTGGGCCACGGCGATGACGCGATGGCGCGGCTTGCGACGATCCATCCGGCGGTCGAGGCGCGTCACGCCGTGATCATCGGAGCGCGCGACCTCGACCCGGCCGAGCGGGCGCACGCGCGCGAGTTCGGGGTCAAGATCTACACGATGCGCGACATCGACGAGCGCGGGATGCGCACCATCCTGCAGGAGGCGATCGCGCGGGTCAGCGACGGCACCGACGGGATCCACGTCTCGCTCGACCTCGACTTCGTCGACCCGCAGGAGGCCCCGGGCGTCGGCACCCCGGTGCGCGGCGGGGCGACCTATCGCGAGGCCCATCTGGCGATGGAGACCCTGTGGGATACCGGCCGGGTCGTCTCGATGGATCTGGTCGAGGTGAACCCGGTCCTGGACCGGTTCAACCACACGGCGGAGCTCGCGGTGGGGCTGGTGGCGAGCGGATTCGGGAAGCGAATCCTGTAGCCGCCCGCACGTTGCACATCGAAACAATGACTGGGGTAGACGATCCCCTGATCCGACACTAGAATGGCCTGTCGCTCCAAGCCGTTCGCCGTTCGCTGTTCGCCGTCAGCCCCAGAGAGCCCGTGACCCTGCGCCCGACCACTCGCCGCTTCGCCTGCATCGCCGCCCTGGCGATCGTGTCGGCGTCGCCGCTGGCCGCGCAGTCCACCGGTGCGAAGAAGTTCTCCAAGGGCGAGAAGCCGTTCGCGACGATCTCGCGGATGTTCCTCAAGGACGACGCCCGCGACTCGCTGGTCCAGCTCGCAAAGTCACAGGTCGGCGCGAAGTATCGCCTCGGGGCCAGCGCCCCGGGGAAGGCGTTCGACTGCAGCGGACTCGTCCAGTGGGTGATGGCGAACTTCGATGTCGAGATGCCGCGCACCTCGCGCGAGCAGGCAAAGGTCGGCGTCGAGATCCCGAAGGACCCCTCGCAGCTCAAGCCGGGCGACCTGCTCTACTTCGGCAACGGGCGCGTGGTCGATCACATCGGGATCTATGTCGGCGAGGGGAAGTACGTCCACGCCGCGCGGAAGGGGAAGGGTGTCGTCGAGGCGCCGCTCCCGACCGGCCGCTGGGCGACGCGGTGGTGGAAGGGCGTGCGCCGCCTCTTCACCCATCAGGAGACGATCGATTCGCTCACGCTTCCGACGCTGACGAATCCGATCCTGCAGCCGCGCCTGTCGAGCTGACGCGCGGCTCGCCCACGAGCCAGGTCAGCAGCGCCCCCACCCCCAGCGTCACCACGCCGCCCATCGCTTCGAGCGGGCGATCGCGCACCACCACCAGCACCGTCCACAGCGAGAACGCCACGTAGAAGAGCGGCGTCCATGGCGCGCCCCACGTGCGGTAGGGACGCGCGAGGTCCGGCTCGCGCCGCCGGAGCAGCAGCACGCCGCCGACGGCGAGCAGCGAGAACAGCGTCAGCGTGAAGCCGGCGTAGGTCACCACCCCCTCGAACGAGTCGGTCAGCACGAACGCCACCGCGAGCGCCCCCTGCAGCAGCACCGCGCGCACCGGCGCACCGGTGGCCGAGCGCTCCGCCAGCGCCCGGAGCGGCGGCAGGTCCTCGGCCATCGCCTCGATCACGCGCGGTCCCGCGAGCGTCATCGCCGAGATCGTCGACACGAGCAGGGCCGCGATCAGCGCACTCATCAGCCGCCCGCCGGCCCCGCCGAAGATCCGCTCGGCAGCGATTGCCCCGACCTCGATCTGCCCGGCGAGATCGCCGATCGGCGTGGTGCGCAGGAAGACCCAGTTGAGCGCGACGTAGAGCAGCGTGACCAGCACGGTGCCGGCGACGAGCGCGCGTGGCACGGTGCGCTCGGCATCGACCACCTCGCCCTGGAAGTACGCCGCCGCGTTGAAGCCCGAGTACGCATACGACACGAGGATCAGCGAGAGCGCGAACGAGCCGCTGGCGACCTGCCCCGCCGACTCGGCCGTCGGCAGGAAGCTGAGCGCGGTCTCGGGACCGCGTGCGAGGCCGACGCCGATGAAGGCGAGAATCAGCAGCACCTTGAGCGCGGTGACGACGACCTGCACCCGACCGCCTGTCGCAGGGGCGAGGAGGTGCACCCCGGTGACGGCGACGATGACGACCAGCCCGAGCGTGCGCGGCACGATGCCGACCAGCGGTCCCGCGTAGCGGCCGAGGGCCATCGCCGCGAGCGCCACCGGTGCGGCGAAGCCGACGGCGACCGAGACCCACCCCGCGGTCGCCCCCAGTGCCGGATGGTAGATCCGCCCGAGGAACCGGTACTCGCCGCCCGAGCCGCGGATGCTCGCCGCCAGCTCGCCGTACGAGAGCGCACCCGCGAGCGCGATGCAGCCGCCGACCACCCACATCATCAGCAGCGCGAACCCATCGGTGGTGGCCTGCACCTGGTAGCCGAGCGTCGTGAAGACGCCGGTGCCGACGATGTTGGCGACCACCACGGCGAAGGCCGCGGCAAAGCCGAGGGGACGGGCGCGGGCTGTCGAGGTCATGGCACGGAAGATACTCGGCCCCTTGTGATGGACCCGAGGGATGCGTAGCGTCCGGTCGCGCGCGCCAGCCGGCGCCCGCGCCCAATCCCCTGCTCCCTCCGCTCCGGACCCGCCGATGTCGCACCTGCCGTCCGACGGCCCGCTCTCGCGTCGCGATCTTCTCAAGGCCGCTGCCGGCGCGTCCGGCGTCGCGGCCCTGACGCCGCGCCTCGCGGCCGCCCTCACGCCGCCCGCCCACCTCGCGCCGACCGGGACGATGATGGGCGTCCCGTTCCGTCGCCACGAGACGGTGCGTCTCGCGATCGTCGGCACGGGGCTGCGCGGGCGCTCGGTGCTCAACGAGTTCCTGGCGATCGACGGGGTGCGGATCACCGCGCTCTGCGACATCGCGCCCGAGAAGGCCGCGCGGGCGGCGAAGATGATCACCGACAAGGGCCACCCCGCCCCGGCGCTCTACACCGCCGGCGAGCGCGACTTCGAGCGCCTGGTGCAGCGCGACGACATCGACGTGGTCTACACCGCGACCCCGTGGGACTGGCACGTCCCGGTCTGCCTCGCCGCGCTCCGGGCCGGCAAGCACGCCGCGACCGAGGTCCCGGCCGCGACGACGCTCGAGGAGTGCTGGGCGCTGGTGCACGCCTCCGAGGCGGCGCAGCGGCACTGCATGATGCTCGAGAACTGCAACTACGACTTCAACGAGATGCTCGTCCTGCAGATGGTGAAGGCCGGGGCGTTCGGCGACCTGCTGCACTGCGAGGGCGCCTACATCCACGACCTGCGCGCCCTGCTGTTCGAGGACCAGGACGAGGGACTCTGGCGCCGGCGGCCGCACACCGAGCGCGGCGGCAACTTCTACCCGACCCACGGCCTCGGCCCGCTGGCGTGGTATCTCGACATCCACAAGGGCGACCGCTTCGACTACCTCGTCTCGATGTCGTCGGCCGACCTCGGGCTCGCGGCGTATCGCGCGGCGAACATCCCGGCTGACTCGCCGAAGCAGCAGGAGCGCTACGTCGCCGGCGACTTCTCGTCGTCGCTGATCCGCACGGTGCGCGGCCGGACGATCTCGCTGCAGCACAACGTGACGCTGCCGACGCCGTACTCGCGCCTCAACGTGGTGCGCGGCACCAAGGGCGCCTTCATGGACTATCCGGGCCGCATCTACCTCGAGGGGCAGCCCGGCGGGCATCGCTGGCGCCCGGTCGACGACGCGCTCAAGGCGCAGTACACCCACCCGCTCTGGACCCGCATCGGCGAGATCGCCCGCGCGAAGGGCGGCCACGGCGGGATGGACTACATCATGGCCTTCCGGCTCGTCGAGGCGATGCGCCTCGGCGAGGTCCCGGACTTCGACGTCTACGATGCCGCCGCGTGGAGCGCGCCGTGGCCGCTCAGCGAGGCCTCGGTCGCGCTGTCGAGCGCACCGGTGCAGTTCCCCGACTTCACCCGCGGCGGCTGGCGGACGGCGGCGGCGCGATGAACCCGAATGCCCTCGACTGGGCGATCGTCCTGCTGTCGATCGTCGTCTGCTTCGTGCCGGCCCTCTGGTACGCCCGCCGCGCCGGCCGCAGCACCGCGGAGTTCTTCACCTCGGGCCAGGCCGCGCCGTGGTGGCTGATCGGCGTGTCGATGGTGGCGACGACCTTCAGCACCGACACGCCGAACCTCGTCACCGACCTGGTCCGCACCGGCGGCGTCGCGAACAACTGGCAGTGGTGGGCGTTCCTGCTCACCGGGATGGCCACGGTGTTCTTCTTCGCGCGCCTCTGGCGGCGAAGCGGCGTCCTCACCGACCTCGAGTTCTACGAGCTGCGCTATGGGGGGCGCGCGGCGTCGGTGGTGCGCGGCTTCCGCGCGGTCTACCTCGGCCTCGTCTTCAACTGCTTCATCATGGCGACGGTGAACCTCGCCGCCGCCAAGATCGCCAACGTCGTCCTCGGCTGGCCGATGATCCAGACGCTGGTGATCTGCGCGCTGCTCAACGTCGCCTTCGCCGCCACCGGCGGCCTCTGGGGCGTGCTGGTCGTCGACCTGATCCAGTTCGGCATCGCGATGACCGGGGCCGTCGCCGCGGCGTACTTCGCGCTCGCCCAGCCGGAAGTCGGCGGGATGGCCGGTCTCGTCACGCGCCTCGACCCGCAGACGCTCGCCCTCGTCCCCGACTTCGGCAACTGGGGACTCACGCTCTCGATCTTCATCATTCCGCTCACCGTGCAGTGGTGGTCGGTCTGGTATCCGGGCGCCGAGCCGGGCGGCGGGAGCTACATCGCGCAGCGGATGCTCGCAGCCAAGTCGGAGCGCGATGCCCTTGGCGGCACCCTGCTCTTCAACGCCGCGCACTACGCGCTTCGCTCGTGGCCGTGGATCCTGGTGGCGCTCGCCTCGCTGCTGGTCTTCCCGACGCTCGACGACATCCGCGTCGCCTTCCCCCACGTCGACCCCGCGCTGGTCGGGCACGACATGGCCTATCCCGCGATGCTGAAGTTCCTGCCGCACGGCTTCCTCGGGCTGATGATCGCGGGGATGCTCGCGGCGTACGTCTCGACGATCGTGACGCACCTCAACTGGGGGGCCTCGTATCTCGTCCATGACGGCTACCGCCGCTTCGTGCGCCCCGACGCCGACGAGGCCCACTACGTGGCCGTCGGGCGCCTCGTCACCGCGCTGCTGATGCTCGTCGCGGCGGGACTCACCTTCGTCCTCGACACGGCGCAGCAGTCGTTCCAGCTGCTGCTGTCGATCGGCGCCGGCACCGGCCTCCTCTACCTGCTCCGCTGGTTCTGGTGGCGGATCAACGCGTGGACCGAGATCGCCGCGATGGGCGCGAGCTTCGCCGCCTCGATCGCCTTCTTCGTGCTGCAGAAGCAGGGCGCCACGATCCCCTCGCACGTCGCGCTGCTCGGCACGATCGGCGTGACGACCGTCGCGTGGGTCGTCACCGCGCTGCTCACCGCGCCGGCCGACCGCGCCACGCTGCACGCGTTCTACGCGAAGGTGCGCCCGGCAGGACCGGGGTGGCGGGCGATCCGCGAGGAATCCGGGCTGCCGCCCTCGCCCGATTCGCTGCCGCAGCAGTTCCTGGCCTGGGCCCTTGGCTGCCTCGCGGTGTACGGCGCGCTCTTCGGGGCGGGGTCGTGGCTCTACGGCCACACCGGCACCGCGCTCTTCTGGACGGTGACCTGCGCGATCGCCACCGGGTGGCTGGTGCGGCTGGTGCCGCAGCTCTGGCGCGGGAGCCCTGCCGCGTGACGCGCGAGGCGACGGTCGCCGTCGTGCTCGCACGCGGCCTCGGCTCGCGGATGCAGCGGAGCGACGCCGCGGGACTCAGTGACACGCAGCGCGCCGCCGCCGCCGCGGGACTCAAGGCGATGATCCCCGATGCGGCGGGCCGCCCCTTCCTCGACCACGTCCTGACCGCGCTGGCCGATGCCGGGATCCGCGAGGTCATCCTGGTGGTGGCGCCGGACCACGAGGCGATCGCGGACCACTTCCGCGCGCATCCGCCGGCGCGCCTCGTGCTCCGGTACGCGGTGCAGGCCGAGCCGCTCGGGACGGCCGACGCCGTCCTCGCCGCGGAGGAGCCGCTCGACGGGCGCGACTTCCTCGTCCTCAACGCCGACAACCTCTATCCGGTCGTGGCGCTCCGGGCCCTCGTGACGCTGGGGATGCCGGGGATGGTCGCCTTCCGCGCGTCCGCGCTGGTCGCGCAGGGGAACATCCCGCGCGAGCGCGTCGCGGCGTTCGCGCCGGTGGCGTTCGACGCGGCACACCGCCTCACCGTGCTGGTCGAGAAGCCCGATGCGGCGACGCTCGCCGCCTTCGGCGACGACCCGTGGGTGTCGATGAACCTCTGGCGATTCGATCACCGCATCCTCGCGGCGTGCCGCGCCACGCCGCGGTCGGTGCGCGGCGAGCACGAGCTCCCGGAGGCGGTGCGCCTCGCGATCGCCGATGGGGTGGAGTTCCGCGCCCTGCCGCTCGAGGCAGGCGTGCTCGACCTCTCCCAGCGCGGCGACATCGCGGCCGTGGCCGCGGCGCTCGCCGACCGCCCGATCGCGACGTGACCCCGCCGCTCCCGGATCTCGCGCGCGCCTTCGTGCACCACGCCGGGTCGACCGACGGGGCGCAACGATGGTTCGTGCCGGGGCGCATCGAGCTCCTGGGGAAGCACACCGACTACGGTGGCGGCCGCTCGCTGCTGGCCACCGTGGACCGCGGCTTCCACGTGATGGCGCGCCCGCGCACCGACCGCACCGTCCGCGTGCTCGACGCCCGCTCGCAGGCCGGGTACGCGGGGCGACTCGACCCGACGCTGCCCCACGCACCGGGGCAGTGGATGGACTACATCATCACCGTGCTCCGACGCGTCGCGCGCGACTGGCCCGACGCCGGGACCGGAATGGATCTCGTCTTCGCCTCGACGCTGCCGTCGGCTTCGGGGCTCTCGTCCTCGAGCGCCTTCGTCATCGCCATCCTGCTGCCGCTGCTCGCATTCAACCGCGACGCCCTGCCCGCCGCATGGCACGCGACGATCCGCGACGACGACGCGCTCGCCGGCTACCTCGGCGCGATGGAGAACGGCAAGGCGTTCGGGCCGTTTCCTGCCGACCACGGGGTCGGCACGCACGGCGGCAGCCAGGACCAGACCGCGATCCTCCGCTGCCGCCGCGATGAGATCGCGCAGTACCGGTGGCTCCCGGTGGCGGCGGAGGCGCGCATCCCGTTCCCGGAGGGATGGGAACTCGCGGTGGCATCGAGCGCGGTGCCGGCAGCGAAAGCCGGCGCGGTGAAGGCGCACTACAACGCCCTCGCGGCCGAGCACGCGGCGCTGCTCGACGCGTGGCGTCGCACCGAGGCGCCCGAGGCGACATCGCTGCTGGATCTCGCGGCGTCCCCGCGTGACGTGCGCGAGGCGATCGCCCGCGCCGCGTCCGGGCCGGCCGGCGATGCCGTGCACCTCCTCCGGCGGCTCGAGCAGTTTCGCGAGGAGTGCCTCGAGCTGATCCCCGAGGTGGCGGCGGCGTTCGCGGGGGGCGAGCCGACGCGCGCCGCGCGGGCCATCGCGCGGTCGCACCAACTCGCCGAGGAGGTGCTCCGCAACCAGGTGCCCGAGACGATGCACCTCGCGCGGAGTGCCGTCGCGGCCGGGGCGGTCGCGGCGTCGGCGTTCGGTGCCGGATTCGGCGGCAGCGTGTGGGCGCTGGTCGAGGTGGCGCGTCGCGACGCGATGCTCCGCGCGTGGCGCGATGACTATGCGGCGCACTTCCCCGCGCGGATGGGGCGCGCCGCGTTCTTCAGCGGCCGGCCCGCGCCGGGGGCCGGACCGGCCTGACGCGGCTCAGGGCAGCGCGAGCGTCGGCAGCTCCGCGAGGGCGGCCCAGGTGAGCGTCTCGCGCAGCGTCGTGGTGTCACCTTCCGCGCGCAGGATCGCGATCGCGAGGCCGGTGCTGTCGGTCCCGGCGAAGCGCCCGCGGATCGCGCGATAGACCGTGCCGCGACCCGGCGCCACGATCGCGACGTGCGGCATCCCCGCCCCGCCATCCTGCATCCCCAGGACGAGCCACGGCGTGCCGTCGGGCGCGTCGATCTCGGTGACCTTGAGGATCGGGAAGACCTCGCGCGCGATCGGCGCGACATCGCCGAGCGAGTCGGCCGGGGCGACGTGCAGCGCCTCGCCCTCGTTCTCGTAGCCACCCGCGCCGTTGCCGCTGCTCCAGGCGACCTGCCGCCCCTCGTCAAGCAGCCACGCCCGGCGCGCGGCGACCGGGACCGTGTCGACGCGACCATCCGCGCGGGTCACCAGCAGCGGCCCATCCCCCACCTGCGTCGTGTCGCGAAGGACCGCGACCGCCGTGACGGCACCGGCCGGATCGTCCTCGGGAGCGACGGTGCCGCCGCACGCGACGGCAAGCAGCAGCGTGAGCGTCGACAGCGATCGGGTCATGCACTCGCTCCTTCGGTGGCACGGCGGTGGGCCGCCCGAATCGCGGCGGCGAGGTCGCGGGCGTCGACCGGCTTGTCGAGCACCTCGAGCTGGCCCAGCGCGGCCACGCGCTCGGGGGTGAGGAAATGCGAGAACCCCGTCACGATGATCGCGGGGACGTCGGGGCGGATGGCGCGCATCGCCTCGATCACGCGATCGCCGGAGAGGAGCGGCATCGTCTGGTCGCTCACGATGACATCGACCTCCCTGGCGTGCTCGCGGAACCAGCGCACCGCTGAGACCGGGTCGCCGAAGGACTCGACCCGATGGCCGAGCCGCGTGAGGAGGCGCCCCGTGACCGCGAGGACGTCGGCATCATCGTCGAGGAGCAGCACGCGCGGCGCGACACTGTCCGCGACGGCCGCGGGTATCGGGGCCTCGCGCGCCGGGGCGACGGGGGCCAGCGGCATCAGGATCTCGAACGCGGTGCCCCAGCCCGGCTCGCTCTCCACCGAGACGGACCCGCGATGCGAGGCGACGATGCCATGCAGCACCGCGAGCCCGAGCCCGGTCCCCTCGCCCACCGGCTTCGTGGTGAAGAACGGCTCGAACACCCGCGCGAGCGTCTCGGCATTCATCCCGAGTCCGGTGTCGCGGACCTCGAGCCGCGCGTAGCGCCCCGGGGCGAGCGCCGCGTGGCCAGTGCGCCCGTCGGTCGAGACCGCGATTCGTTCGACCGTGAGCGCCAGCGTGCCGCCGCGCGCCCGCATCGCGTACTCGGCGTTGGTGGTGAGGTTGAGCACCATCTGCTGCAGCTGCGTCGCGTCGCCGATCACGACCACCGGTTCGGACGGCACGGTGATCGCAAGCTCGATCGACGACGGCAGCGACGAGCGCAGCAGCGTCTCGAGCCCTCCGACCACCTGTGCCAGGTCGAGCGGCTCCATCACCGCCGGCGAGCGGCGCGAGAAGGTGAGGATCTGCCGCACGAGATCGCGGGCCCGCCCCGTCACATCGAGAATCTGCTCGAGGTGCGCGGGGTCGGGGGTCGTCGCCTGGCGCGCGAGCTCGGCGTTGCCGCGAATCACGGTGAGGAGGTTGTTGAAGTCGTGCGCGATGCCGCCGGCGAGGGTGCCGAGCGCCTCGAGCTTCTGCGACTCGCGCACCCGTTCCTCGAGCCGGGCCCGCGAGGCCGCGGCCTCCCGCACGACCGTCAGGTCGCGCAGCGTGACGTGCAGCAGGCGACGCGCGCTCTCCTCGTCGGTGCTGATCTCGGCGAGGAGCACCTCGGTCGGCACGCTGCTCCCGTCGAGGCGCGTGGTGACGCCTTCCCGCGGTGCACCGAGCGGCAGCTCCTCCACGTCCGGGAGAAAGCGCGCCAGCGGCTCGCCGACGAGTCGCTCGGCCTCGCCCCCGGCGAGGAGGGCGGCGCCCGCGGGATTCGCGGTGGTGATCGTCCCCTGTTCCACCAGCAAGTGGGCATCGAAGGCGCGGTCGAACAGCGCCCGGAACTTTCGCTCGTTCTGGAGCGCCAGGCGCTCGCGCACCAGCAGTTCCTCGGCGCGACGCCGGGCGGCCTGCGTGCGCCACCGGATCAGCAGCGCGAGGCCGAGGGTGCCGAACACCACGTAGGCGAGATAGGCAGCCGGCGAGGCCCACGGCGCCGGCGCCACCGAGAAGGCGAACTCGCGCGGGCCGTGCACCTGCCCGCGATAGTCGCGCGCCCAGACGCGGAAACGGTACGACCCGGGGGCCAGCGCGCCGAAGGCGGTGCGCGGCTGCGCATCCCAGTCGCTCACCCCGCCCGCTCCGCCGACGAGTTCGGTGCGGTACCGCGTCTGCTCCTCGCGATGGTAGTTGAGCAGCGCCATGTCGAAGCGCACCGCGGCCGCGTCGTGCGGCAGGCGCACGCCGCTGGTCAGCACGGAGTCGCCGCCGGCGACGTGGCGCGCCACCAGATACAGCGCGGTGTTGTCGGCCAGCGCCACCGACTCGGGCCGAATGCGGCCGACCCCTTCCGCGGTGCCGACGATCAGCTCGCCGTCCGGCGTCAGCTCGATCTTGTAGACGTCCTCGCTCGGCAGCCCCTCGTCGACGCCGTAGATCGTCTCGAGCACCACCGAATCCGGCGTGACCGACCGGAGCTGCACGATGCCGCGCGGCGTGGCGGCGAAGATGCGCCCGAGCGCGTCACCGGTGACATCCCGCACGAAGTCGGTGGGCAGCGCCCGCACGACCTCAAGGGGTGCGGTGCGCCACGTGACCCGATCGGCATCGGGATCCGCCACGCGCAACCCGCCAAGGCCCGCCGTCGCGGCCCAGAGGCGTTGCACGCCGCCCGGGAGGTGCTGCAGGTAGAGATCGTTGACCGTGACCTGCCCGAGCGGCCCA
>DASTAN010000120.1:0-2859 GCA_035712665.1 Gemmatimonadales bacterium | reverse complement strand
ATGGATTCGTTTGAGTTCCGCCAGCTCTGCGGCCGCTTCGCGACCGGGATCGGCATCATCACCACGACCGATGCCGTGGGGCAGCCCGCGGGGATGACGGTCAACTCCTTCGCGTCGGTGTCGCTCGACCCGCCGCTGGTGAGCGTGGCGATCACCCACGGCGCCTCGATGCACGGCGCGCTGGCGCAGGCGACGCAGTGGGCGATCAACATCCTCGAGTCGCACCAGGAGACGCTGTCGCGGCGCTTCGCCTCGGGGCAGGCCGATCGCTTCGACGGCATCGGCTGGCATCGCGGCCCGCACGGCGAGATCCTGCTCGAGGGGACGCTGGCGCAGCTGCACTGCGTGCCGCACGCCCAGGTCGAGGCGGGCGACCACACGATCTTCATCGGGCGCGTGGTCGGCGGCGCGGCGGCGGAGCACGGCAAGCCGCTGCTCTACTATCGCGGCGGGTACGCCGAGCTCGAGTCGCTGTGAGGCCGACCCGCTGCTGACCCCATCGGCGCACGGCGTCGAGGTCCTCGACGATCCCGGCGCCGACCCCGCGCTGGTCGCGCGGATGCTGCGCGAGATCGCCATCGCCAACCGCCTGTTCGGCGGGCGCCGCACCGCGTGGCGCGGGCTGCTGCGCTTCGTCGATGGCGCGACCACCGAGCTCGCCCTGCTGGACATCGGCACCGGCGCCGGCGACCTGCCGCACGACCTGACGCGCCGCGCCGCGCGCCGCGGGATCGCGCTGCATCCGATCGGCCTCGAACGGATCCCGGCCGCCGCGCGCCTCGCCCACGCGTCGGGACTCGCGACGATGCTCGCGTGCGGCGCGACGCTCCCGCTCGCCGATCGGTCCGTGGATGTCGTCCTGCTGAGCCAGCTGGTGCATCACCTCGACGATGCCTCGGCCATCCGGATGCTGGCCGAGGCAACTCGCGTGGCGCGCCGGGGTGTCATCGTGGCGGACCTGCGGCCGAGTGCCGCCTCGGGGTGGGCCTACCGCGCCGCCGGGCGGGTGCTCGGCTTCCACCGCGCGACGATCGACGATGGCGTCGTCTCGCTCGGTCGCGGGCGCGACGCCGAGACCCTGGTCCCGCTCGCCCTCGCCGCCGGCGGACGCGCGGTGCAGGGAACCGACCTGCCGCTCGCCCGCGTTCTCGTGACCTGGGAAACCGCCTGAGATGATGCGCACCGTCGACCAGCGCGTGATTCGCGCCGCCCCCGAGCAGGTCTGGCCCCACGCCGTGCAGGTCGAGCGGTGGCCGCTGATCCTGCCGCACTATCGGTACGTCACGCGCGACGAAGGCGACATTGCCGGCGACGGCATCGTCACGATGGCGGCATATCGCCCGTTCGGCGGCCCGCTCAACTGGCCGACCTGGTGGCGCTCGAAGATGTGGGTCGACGCCTCGGCGCACGTCATCCGCTACCGCCACATCGGCGGGATCACCACCGGGATGGACGTCGAGTGGCGCCTCGTCCCGACCGCCGAGGGACACACCGACGTGACCATCGTGCATGAGTGGGACGGTCCGCCGTGGCCGCTGATCCGCCGGATCGCGAGCGAGCTCGTGATCGGCCCCGTCTTCGTGCACGCCATCGCATCGCGCACCCTCGCCGGCGTTGCGCGCGCCGCGGAAGGAATGGCACCGTGACCCGTCGCGTCGTCGTCACTGGCATGGGCCTCGTCACGCCGATCGGCATCGGTCGGGACGCGGTATGGGCACGCCTTCACGAGCCGCGCTCGGCCGTGTCGCGCATCACGCGCTTCGACCCGTCGCCGTTCCGTTCGCAGGTCGCGGCCGAGATCCCCGACTTCGATCCCGTCGCCCTGCTCTCGCACAAGACCGCGCGCCGCACCGATCGCTGCTCGCAGTTCGCGCTGGCCGCGGCGCAGCAGGCGATCGCCGACGCGCGCCTCGACCTCGCGGCCCACGACCCCGGGCGGGTCGGCGTGCTGATGGGCACCGCCCTCGGCGGGATCGGCTTCGCCGAGGAGGAGAACACCAAGTACGTGCAGGGCGGGCTGCGCGAGGTGGACCCGCTCCTCGGCCTCACCGTGTTCGCGGGGGCGGTGTCGTGCAACGTCGCGATCGCGCACGGCGTGAGCGGCATCAACCAGACCAACGCGATGAGCTGCGCGTCGGGCACCGTCGCGATCGGCACGGCGATGGCGGCGATCCGACGCGGCGACGCCGACGTGATCCTCGCCGGCGGGAGCGAGGCGCCGCTCGCGCCGCTCTGCTACGGCGCCTTCGCGCTGATCCGCGCGATGACGACGCGCAACGACGATCCCGCGCACGCCTCGCGGCCGTTCGACCGCGGGCGCGACGGCTTCGTGATGGGCGAGGGGGCGGCGGTGCTGGTCCTCGAGGCGGAGGAGGTCGCCCGCGCGCGCGGCGCCACGATCCTCGCCGAGATCGCGGGGTTTGCCGAGACCAACGATGCGTGGCACATGACGCAGCCGCGCCCCGACGGCCGCGAGGCACGCCGCGCCATGGCGCAGGCGATCGCCGACGCGGGCCTCGCCCCGCACGACATCGACTGGGTGAACGCGCACGGGTCGTCGACCACGCTCAACGACACCACCGAGGCCGAGGCGATTCGCGCGGTGCTCGGCGATGCGGCGGACACCGCGTGGGTCAGCGCCACCAAGGGGTGGCACGCGCACGCGCTGGGGGCGAGCGGCGCGATCGAGACCGCGATCGCCTGTCTCGCGCTGCATCACGGCTGGCTGCCCGGCACGCTCAACCTTGACGACCCCATCACGGAGGGCGCGCTGCGCTTCGTGCCCACGGACGGTGTCGCCGCGCAGCCGCGCGCGGTGCTCAAGAACTCGTTCGGGTTTGGTGGGGCGAATGGGTGTCT
>DASTAN010000119.1:0-3671 GCA_035712665.1 Gemmatimonadales bacterium | reverse complement strand
CGCTCCTCTACGCCGACGGCTCGATCACGCCCGCCATCTCGGTGCTCGGCGCGGTCGAGGGGCTCTCGGTCTATACCAAGGTCTTCACGCCCTACGTGCTGCCGATCGCGGTGGTCATCATCACGGCGCTCTTCGCGGTGCAGTCGCGCGGCACGGCCGGGATCGGCCGGATCTTCGGCCCGGTGACGACGCTCTACTTCGTCGTGATCGCGGTGCTCGGCGTCCGCGGCATCCTGATGAACCCCGAGGTGCTCCACGCCCTCAACCCGTGGCACGCGGTGCAGTTCTTCGTCCGCGAGGGGCCGATCGGCCTCACCGTGCTCGGCGCGGTGGTGCTGGTGATCACCGGCGGCGAGGCGCTCTACGCCGACATGGGCCACTTCGGCCCGAAGCCGATCCGCCTCGCCTGGTTCGCCGTGGTGCTGCCCGCACTGGCGCTCAACTACTTCGGGCAGGGGGCGCTGCTGCTGAGCGACCCGACCGCGATCGAGAACCCGTTCTATCGCCTCGCGCCGACCTGGATGCTGCTGCCGCTCGTGGTGATCGCGACCGGGGCCGCCGTGGTCGCGTCGCAGGCGCTGATCTCGGGGGCGTTCTCGCTGACCCAGCAGGCGATGCAGCTCGGCTTCGTGCCGCGGATGCGCGTGGTGCACACCTCGCACACGGCGATGGGGCAGATCTACATGCCCGGGGTCAACGCGATCCTCTGGGTCGCCTGCATCGCGCTCGTGCTGTCGTTGCAGAGTGCGGGGGCGCTCGCCGGGACCTACGGCGTCGCGGTGACGGGCACGATGCTGGTGACCTCGATCATCTTCGCCGTCGTCGCGCGGCAGCGGTTCCAGTGGGCGCTCTGGAAGGTGGCCGTGATGACGGTCGTCTTCGTGGTGGTGGATGCCGCGTTCTTCGGCGCGAACCTCCTGAAGCTGGCGCAGTTCGGCTGGATTCCGCTCGTGGCGGCCGGCTGCGTCTATCTGCTGATGTCCACGTGGAAGGCGGGGCGCCGGCAGATCACCGCGATGCTCCGCGAGAGCTCGCTCCCGCTCGACCTCTTCATCCCCGACATGGTGCGCCGGAAGCCGCACCGTGTGCCGGGGGTCGCGGTGTTCATGACGTCGCTGCCCAACGTGGCGCCGCCGGTGCTGCTGCATCACCTCAAGCACAACAAGGTGCTGCACGAGACGGTGGTCTTCCTCACGATCGCGCCGCAGGAGATCCCGCAGGTGGCCGAGGACGATCGCGTGCTGGTCGAGGATCGCGGCGAGGGCTTCTTCGAGGTCGAGGCGCGCTACGGCTTCATGGAGAGCCCGGACGTGCCGGGCGTGCTGGAGCGGATCGGCACGCAGCTCGGCCGCAGCGCCGACAAGCCGCTCCGGATCAACGACGTCTCGTTCTACCTCGGCCGCGAGACGCTGATCATCGCGCCCAGGAAGAAGGGCGCGCCCCGCGCGGCGGTGGCACTCCCGGTGTGGCGCGCGAAGCTGTTCAGCGTGATGATGCGCAACGCGCAGAGCGCCGCGGCGTACTTCGGGCTGCCGCCGAACAGGGTCGTGGAACTTGGAGCGCAGCTCCAAGTCTGAGAAGGGAGATCGGTGATCGGAGATCGGAGGTGCACCCTCGGATCTCCGATCGCCGATCGCTGATCTCCGTCGCGTTAACTCTCCTCCCCTTCATACTGCTCCTTCAGCTTCGCGACGACATTCGGATCCGCCAGCGTCGTCGTGTCGCCGAGGGCGCGCCCTTCCGCGATGTCGCGCAGCAGGCGCCGCATGATCTTCCCCGAGCGCGTCTTCGGCAGGTCCGCGGCAAACAGCACGTCGTCCGGCTTCGCGATCGCGCCGATCTTGTGGCCGACGTGGTCCCGGATCTCGTCGCGCAGCGAGGGCGACGGATGCCGGCCCTCCTTCAGCGTCACGAACGCCGCGATCGCCTGGCCCTTGAGGTCGTGCGTCTTGCCGACGACCGCCGCCTCGGCGACGTCGGGGTGGTCCACCAGCGCACTCTCGACCTCCATCGTGCCGATGCGGTGGCCCGCGACGTTGAGCACGTCGTCCACGCGGCCCAGGATCCACCAGTTGCCGTCCTCGTCGATCTTGGCGCCGTCACCCGCGAAGTAGCGGCCGGGGAAGCGGCTCCAGTAGGTCTCGACGTAGCGCGCGTCGTCCTTGTAGATCGTCCGCAGCATCCCGGGCCACGGCGACGGGATCGTGAGGAAGCCGCCGCCACGCTCCACGACGGTGCCCTGCGCATCCACGAGCTCGACCTCGATGCCGGGGAAGGGGATCGTCGCCGACCCCGGCGTCGTCGTCACCACGCCCGGCAGCGGCGTGATCATGATCCCGCCCGTCTCGGTCTGCCACCAGGTATCCACGATCGGGCAGCGCTCGCCGCCGATCACCTGATGGTACCAGATCCACGCCTCGGGATTGATCGGCTCGCCGACGGTGCCGAGGAGGCGAAGCCGCGAGAGGTCGTGCTTCCGCGGATGCTGCTCGCCCCACTTCATGAAGGCGCGGATCGCGGTCGGCGCGGTGTAGAAGACGGTCACGCCGTAGCGGTCGCAGATCTCCCAGAAGCGGTCGCGCTCGGGCCAGTCGGGGGCGCCCTCGTACATCACCACCGTGGCGCCGTTCGCGAGCGGGCCGTACACGACGTACGAATGCCCGGTGACCCAGCCGATGTCGGCGGTGCACCAGAAGACGTCGTCGTCCTTGAGGTCGAAGACGTACTTCGTCGTGGCCATCGCCTGCGTGAGGTAGCCGCCGGTGGTGTGGACGATCCCCTTCGGCCTCCCCGTCGTGCCGGAGGTGTAGAGGATGAAGAGGAGGTCCTCGCTCTCCATCGCCTCGGGCTCGTGCTTCCCCGGCATCCCGTCGAGCGCGCGATGCCACCAGTGGTCGCGTCCCTCCTGCATCGGGCACTGCGTCGCGTCGATCGCGCCGCCGCCGCGATGCACCACGAGCACGTCGCGGATCGACGGGCACTCGGCCAGTGCCTCGTCGGCGAAGCGCTTGAGCGGCACCACGCCGCCGCGCCGGTAGCCGCCGTCCGCGGTGATCAGGCAGACCGCCTCCGCGTCGTTGATCCGGTCCCGCAGCGACTCGGCCGAGAAGCCGCCGAAGACCACGGAATGCACGGCCCCGATGCGCGCGCAGGCGAGCATCGCGACCACGGCCTCGGGGATCATCGGCAGGTAGATCGCCACACGATCGCCGCGACGCACACCGAGCTTCACGAGGGCGTTGGCCGCCCGACAGACCTCGCGATGCAGGTCCCAGTAGGTCAGGACCCGGCGATCGCCCGGCTCTCCCTCCCAGATCAGCGCCGCCTGGTTCCGCTTGGGGCCGTGGAGGTGCCGGTCGAGGCAGTTCACCGAGGCATTGAGCTGCCCGCCGACGAACCACTGGGCGTGCGGGGGCTGCCAGTCGAGGAGCTGGTCCCAGGGACGCGACCAGGCGAGCTGGCGGGCTTCCGCCTCCCAGAAGGCGAGCCGGTCGTGCGCGGCGGCCTCGTAGAGCGCGGCGGTCGCGGTCGCGCGCCGGGCAAAGGCCGGCGGGGGCGGGAAGCGGCGGTCTTCGGAGAGGAGGGTGGACAGTTCGGTCATTGGGCGAGATCGCGGTGGAGTGAACGGTGAACGGTAAACGGGTGAGGGGTGAGGAGTGAGGGGTGAGGGG
>DASTAN010000118.1:0-13921 GCA_035712665.1 Gemmatimonadales bacterium | reverse complement strand
ATGCGAGCGCGAATCGCGTCCTGCGCGAGTGGGGCACCCCGCCGCGCTTCGACTTCACGCCGAAGCCGCACTGGGAGCTGGGCGCCGCCCTCGGGCTCTTCGACCTCCCGCGCGGCACCAAGATCGCCGGCAGCGGCTTTCCGCTCTTCACCGGGCGCGGTGCGCGCCTGGTGCGGGCCCTGCAGAACTTCATGCTGGACCTGCACACGACGGAGCACGGGTACACCGAGGTGCAGCCGCCGTATCTCGTCACCGAGAAGACGGCGCGTGGCACCGGGCAGCTGCCGAAGTTCCAGGAAGACCTCTATTGGGTCGAGCGCGATGACCTCTACCTGCTGCCCACGGCAGAGGTGCCGGTCACCAACATCTACGCCGACGAGATCCTCGAGGCCGCGCAGCTCCCGCTCGCCTGCTGTGCCTACACGCCGTGCTTCCGGCGCGAGGCCGGGTCGCACGGCAAGGACACCCGCGGCCTGATCCGCGTGCACCAGTTCGACAAGGTCGAGCTGGTCCGGCTGGTGCGCCCCGAGGACAGCGAAGCCGAGCACGCGCGCCTCACCGCGCATGCGGAGGCGGTGCTGCAGCGCCTCGAGATCCCCTATCGTGCACTGGCCCTCGCGGCGGGCGACACCGGCTTCGCGTCGGCGCGCACGATCGACCTCGAGGTGTGGGCCGCCGGCGTGAACACGTGGCTCGAGGCCTCGAGCGCCAGCACCTTCACCGACTTCCAGGCGCGTCGCGCGAACATCCGCTACCGGCCGGCGCCGGGGGCGAAGCCCGAGTTCGTGCACACGCTGAACGCCTCGGGCGTGGCGTTCCCGCGCACCATCATCGCGATCCTCGAGAACGGGCAGCAGGCCGATGGCTCGGTCGTGCTGCCCAAGGCGCTGGTCCCCTATGTCGGGACCGACCGGCTCGTTCCAGCGGCGTAGCCGCGGACTCGGCCGCCTCGCGCCGGCGGCGGCGCTGCTGCTGGTTGCCGCCGTGGCCGGTCTCTCGGTCGGCACCAACCGCATCGTCGCCCGCCACTTCGCGGAGGAGGCCGAGGCCGCGTCACGCCTCTACGCCGACGTCTTCGAGGGGCTGAACGATCCCGATCCCGGCGCCGCCTCCGCCGCGCTGCTGCGGATGGCCGAGCAGGTCCGTGAACTCGGCATCCCGATCGTCGTGACCGACGACGCGGGTCGGGTCACCGCGGCGGCCAACCTGCCGTTCGAGGCGCCGCTCGACGATCCGCGCGTCGCGACGTTCGTGCGTGACCTCGACCGGGTCACGGCCCCGCTCGAACAGCCCGGGGTCGGGGCGGTGCACTTCGGTCCGGGACCGGCGAGCGACATCCTCCGTGCCCTCGCCGTGCTGCAGGGCCTGACGATCGTCCTGCTGGTGGCCGTGGCGATCGTCGCGTACCGCAACGCGACCGGTGCGCAGCGCGACCGGCTCTGGGTGGCGATGGCACGCGAGGCGGCCCATCAGATGGGGACGCCGCTCACCTCGATGCAGGGCTGGCTCGAGCAGCTGCGCGCCGAGGGGATCCCGCCGGCGCGCGTGGCGGATTTCCTCGGGGCCGATGCGGAGCGGCTGGAACGGGTGGCGCAGCGCTTCGAGCGCATCGGCAACCCGGCCCGGCGCGATCCGGTGGCACTCGGGGCGCTTGCCGAGCGCGTGGCCGGCTATTTTCGACCGCGGCTGCCGCGGCACGCGAACACCGTGGCGCTCGAGGTCGAGGCCCCGAGCGCGGGGCCCGTCATTCTCGGCGATCCGGTCCTGCTGGAGTGGGCCCTCGAGGCGATGGTGAAGAACGCCATCGACGCGCTCCAGGGCCGGGGTGGCCGGATCGTGCTGCAGGCCTCGGCCGGCGGTGCCGACGCCACGCTCCGGGTCTCGGACGATGGGCCGGGCATTCCGCGGGAGATTCGCCGGACGCTGTTCGAGCCCGGCATCACGACCAAGCGGGGCGGGTGGGGCATCGGCCTCGCACTCGCGCGCCGCGTCATCGAGGATGCCCACGGCGGCACCCTGACACTCGACTCGACCGACAAGGGTACGACCTTCGTGATGCGCTTTCCCCTCGCCACTCCGTCCGCGTGACGGGACGCGACCTGCTCGCCGGCCTCAATCCCGCCCAGCGGGAGGCCGCGTCGCACCTGCACGGCCCGATCCTCGTCCTCGCGGGCGCGGGGTCGGGGAAGACGCGCGTGCTCACCTCGCGCATCGCACACCTGATCCGGGACCACGGCGTGCCGCCCGAGCGCATCTTCGCCGTGACCTTCACCAACAAGGCCGCGGGCGAGATGAAGGAGCGCATCGGGCACCAGCTCGAGCGCGACCCGGCGGGACTCTGGATCGGCACCTTCCATTCGCTCTCCGCGCGGCTGCTGCGGCGCGACGGCGATCGCCTTGGCTTCAGCCGCGAGTTCACGATCTACGACAGCGACGACCAGCTGTCGCTCGTGAAGCGGCTGATCGAGGAGCGGAACCACCCGATCAAGCTCTATCCGCCCAAGCTGGTGCAGAACATCATCTCCGGCGCGAAGAACCGGATGCAGACCGCGCAGGATCTGGAGCGCTCGGCCCCCGGCGACCCGGCGACCCGCGTCGCGGCCGACGTCTACGTCGCGATGCAGCAGGCGCTCAAGGTCGCCAACGCGATGGACTTCGATGACCTGATGCTGCATCCGCTGGCGCTCTTCCGCGACCATCCCGACGTGCTCGAGCGGTGGCGCCGTCGCTTCGACTTCCTGCTGGTGGACGAGTTCCAGGACACCAACAAGGCGCAGTACGAGCTGATCCGCCTCCTCGGCGGCGGCCACCGCAACGTCTTCGCCGTCGGCGACGACGACCAGTCGATCTACGGGTGGCGCGGCGCCGACGTCGGCAACATGAAGGCGCTGCAGCAGGACTTCGGCTCGGCGGCGCTGGTGCGCCTCGAGGAGAACTACCGGTCGACGCGCCCGATCCTCGACGCCGCGAATGCGGTCATCGCCCGCAACCCGGGACGGCTCGGCAAGACGCTTCGCACCGCGCGCCCGGGCGGCGAGAGCATCGTCGTCCTCGCCGCGGCCGACGAACGCGACGAGGCGGAGTGGATCGCGCGCGAGCTCCCGAAGCGCGAGCGGCAGGGCATCCCCTATACCGGGATGGCGATCCTCTACCGCACCAACGCCCAGTCGCGCGCGCTCGAGGAGGCGCTCCGGCGCGGCGGCGTGCCGTATCGCCTGGTCGGGGCGATCTCGTTCTATGACCGCCGCGAGGTGAAGGACCTGCTCGCGTACCTCCGACTCGTCGCGAACCCGCGCGATGACGAGGCGTTCCTGCGGGCGATCGGCGTGCCGCGCCGCGGCATCGGCGACGTCGCGCTCGTGCAGCTCGCGGAGCAGGCCCGCGCGTGGGAGCTGCCGCTGCTCGCCACCGCCGAGCGGGCGGAAATGATCACCGGGATGCGCCCGAACGTGCGCCATGCGCTGGCCGATTTCGCGAAGCTGGTGAACGGCGTCCGCGACCGCGTCGGCGAGTCGGTGCCGGTCGTCGTGATGGAGGAGCTGGCGCGGGTCCTCGACTACGAGACCCTGCTCGCGGCCGAGGGGCCCGAGGGGATCGAGCGCTGGGACAACGTGCGCGAACTGATCGCCGGCGCCGCCGAATGGTCCGAGGTCGTTGGTCCCGAGGAGGAGCCGGGGACGCCGCTGCAGCGCTTCCTCGCCGAAGCGGCGCTGCTCTCGGCCGTCGACACCTCGGCCGGTCGCGAGGATGGCGTGACGCTGATGACGCTCCACACCGCGAAGGGGCTCGAGTGGCCGCTCGTCGTGCTGGCCGGCATGGAGGATGGGCTCTTCCCGATGATGCGCGCGATGGAGTCGCCCGACGGCCTCGAGGAGGAGCGGCGCCTCTGCTACGTCGGCATCACCCGAGCCCGCGACGTCCTCCTCATGACCTGGGCGCGTGCGCGTCGTCGCGGCGGCGAGCTGCGTCCCGGGATGCCGTCGCGCTTCCTGCGCGAGCTGCCGCCCGAGCTGGTGGAGGAGCAGCGCACGTCGTTCGGCGCCGGTGCCTTCGGCACGTTCGGCGGCAGCGGCAGCAGCTGGGGGAGCTGGCGCGAGGAGGGGGGGCGCCCGCGCACGACGACCGGTGGGGCTTCGCGCGGCAGCGGGGGCGCGCGCAGCTGGCAGCGCGGCACGCCGGCCGCGCCGAAGGGCGTCTCGGTGTCGACGCCCGCGCCGGCCCCCAAGGCGCCGGTGGACGAGAACCAGGACGCCCCCCGCTACGTGAAGGGCGAGCGCGTGCGCCATCGCCGCTTCGGCAGCGGCGCCATCCTCGGTCTCAGCGGAGCGGGGAAGGATCTCAAGGTGAGCGTCGCCTTCGACGATCCGGAAATCGGAACCAAGCAACTGCTCGTCGCCTTTGCCGGCCTCGAGCGCGACTGGGAGTAGCGGATGCGGATTGACGCGGATGTCGTGCGCCACGTGGCACAGCTGGCGGAACTCGCGGTGCCCGAAGCGCAGGTGGCCCCGCTCGCCGAGCAGCTCGGCGGCATCGTCGCCTTCGTGGAGCAGTTGAGCGAGGTCGAGGGCGATGTCGCGGCCGGGGCGGTGACGGTCGGTCCCGAGCGCGTGGCGCTGCGCGAGGACGTGATCGCGCCGATTCCCCTCGCGCATCCCGTGACCGACTTCGCGCCCGCGATGACCGACGGTCTCTTCGTCGTGCCGAAGCTCGGCGGGATGGCGGAAGGATGAGCGCCGCCGACCTCGCCCGGGCGACCGGGCGTCGCCTTGCGGACGCCCAGGGCCTGAACGCCACGCTGCATTGGTCGCAGGCGGTCCTCGACAAGGACGCGGCCGCGCTCGATGCGGCTGCGCCAGGTCCGCTCACCGGCATGGCGGTGGCGATCAAGGACAACATCGTCACCACCGACCAGCCGACGACCTGCGCCTCGAAGATCCTCGAGGGGTACGTCTCGCCGTTCGAGGCCACCGCCGTGTCGCGGCTCCGTGCCGCCGGGGCGCTGGTGGCCGGCAAGGCGAACCTCGACGAGTTCGCGATGGGCTCGTCCACCGAGCACTCGGCCTACGGACGCGTGCTCCATCCGTTGTTCCCTGATCGCGTCCCCGGCGGCTCGAGCGGCGGCTCGGCCGCACTCGTGGCCGCGGGCGTCGTTCGCGCGGCACTCGGCTCCGAGACCGGTGGGTCGGTGCGCCAGCCGGCGGCCTTCTGCGGCATCGTGGGCCTCAAGCCAGGCTACGGTCGGGTGTCGCGCTCGGGCCTCGTCGCCTTCGGGTCGTCGCTCGACTGCATCTCGCCCTTCGGTGCGACGGTCGATGATGCCGCGCGGGTTCTCGCGGCGATCTCCGGCCACGATCCGCTCGACGCGACGACGCGCGCGGAGCCGGCCTTCATGCTGCCCGCGCCGCGCACGGACCTGCGCGGACTCGTGGTGGGCCTCCCGCGCGAATACTTCCCGGCCGACCTGCATCCCGGGGTGCGCGCCGCCTGCGATCGCGCCATCGCCGCGCTGCGCGAGCTCGGCGCGGAGATCCGCGACGTCTCGCTGCCGCACACGAAGTACGCGGTCCCGACGTATTACGTCGTGAATCCGGCGGAGGCCGCCGCGAACCTCGCCCGCTACGACGGCGTGCGCTACGGCCAGCGGCGGGTCGGCCCCGAGGGCGACATCCGCGCGCTCTATCGCGCCACCCGCGGCGAGGGATTCGGGGCGGAGGTGCGCCGCCGCATTCTCGTCGGCACCTTCGTGCTCAGCGCGGGCTACAGCGACCAGTACTACAACCGCGCCCAGCTGGTGCGTCGCCGGATCGTCGACGACTTCGCGCAGGTCTTCGCGTCAGGTGTGCACCTGCTCTTCACGCCGACCACGCCGACCCCGGCGTTCCGCGCCGGCGAAAAGACCGCCGATCCGGTGACGATGTACCTCGCCGACGTCTTCGTGACCTCGGCCTCGCTGGCGGGGATTCCGGCGATGTCGCTGCCGATCGGGCGCGACGAGGGGCTGCCGATCGGCGGCCAGCTCATCGCCGGCGACTTCGATGAGGCGACGATGATCGCCGCCGCGCGCTGCCTCGAGGCGGCGCTCGATGCCACGCAGGAGGTGCGCTGATGACCTGGGACATCGTGATCGGCCTCGAGGTCCACGTCCAGCTGGCGACGCGCACCAAGATGTTCTGCGGCTGTCCGACGACCTACGGCGAGGCGCCCAACACCGTCGTCTGCCCCGTCTGCCTCGGCCTGCCGGGGGCCCTCCCCGCACCGAACGCGGAGGCGGTGCGCCTCGGGGTGCTCGGGGCGCTCGCCCTGGGCTGCACGGTGCACGAGCGTTCGGTGTTCGCGCGCAAGAACTACTTCTATCCCGACCTGCCGAAGGGGTACCAGATCTCGCAGTTCGACAAGCCGCTCGCGACGAACGGCCGGATCGAGATCGTCTCGCCCGAGCGCGGCCCGCTCACCGTCGGCATCACGCGGCTCCACCTCGAGGAGGATGCGGGGAAGTCGATGCACGATCGCATCCCCGGACAGACCGCGGTGGACCTGAATCGTGCGGGAACCCCGCTGGCGGAGATCGTCGGCGAGCCGGACCTGCGTTCGCCCGCGGAGGCGCGCGCCTACCTCGTCGCGATGCGGCAGCTGCTGGTCTACGCCGGCGTGTCGGAGTGCTCGATGGAGGAGGGGTCACTGCGCGTCGACGCGAACCTCTCGATTCGTCGTCCCGGCGACCCGTTCGGCACCAAGACCGAGGTCAAGAACATGAACTCGTTCGCCAACGTCGAGCGGGCCCTTGAGGCGGAGTACCGTCGTCAGGTGGCACTCGTCGAGTCGGGCGAGCGGGTGCACCAGGTCACGCTGACCTTCAACGCCGCGACCGGCGAGGTGAAGCCGCTCCGCAGCAAGGAAGACAGCCACGACTACCGCTACTTCCCCGATCCCGACCTGCCGCCGCTGGTGCTCGATGCCGCGTACGTCGCCGCGCGTCGTGCCGAGCTGCCGGAACTCCCCGATGCCAAGCGGGCCCGCTTCGAGCGCGACCTCGGCCTGCCGAGCTACGACGTCGGTGTGCTCACGGCCGAGCCCGTGGTGGCCGATTACTACGAGGCGGTCGTGGGCGCCGGCACCGATCCGAAGGTGGCGGCGAACTGGGTGATGGGCGAGGTGCTCGCTGGCTGGAACGCGAGCGGTCGCTTCGAGGTGAGTGCCGCGCGCGTGGCCGAGCTCGCGGCGATCGTGACCGACGGCACGGTGTCGCTGCAGGCGGCGAAGAAGGTCTACGCGGAGCTGGTGGCGAACGATGCGTCGCCGCGCGAGATCGCCCAGCGCCTCGGACTCGTGCAGGTGCGCGATGCCGGCGCCCTCGAGGGGTGGGTGGACGAGGTCATCGCGGCGCACCCCGACGAGGTTGCCCGCTATCGCGGCGGCGAGACCAAGCTCACCGGGTTCTTCGTCGGGCAGGTGATGAAGCGGTCGGGCGGCAAGGCGGATCCGAAGGGGATCCAGCCGATCCTTGCGGCGAAGCTCGCCGGCTAGCCGCCGTCAGTCGTCGCGGCGGATCGGGGCGTCGGCCGCGACGAGGGGCGAGGTGACGACGACATCGGTGGCCGGCATCGGCAGCCCGCCCTGTCCCTCCAGTCCGAAGTACTGATCGGCCACGGCCGCGATCCAGTCGCGATCGCGGCGGGCCGAGCTGCGCATCGCCTCGCGGCGCACCTGCTTGCTGCGCAGGATCGCGGCCTCGCCGTTCGGGTCGCTCAGCAGCACCTGCGAGGTGGTGTCGTTGAGCATCGAGCGGATGTGGTTGGTCGCCCGATCGAGGTGGCGACTGATCAGCTCCTCCGGCAGGTCCCAGCGGCTCTGGTCGTGCGCCACCTGCATCCCCACCTGCCACGGTCGCGAGTCCGCGAGCCGCACCATCCCCTTGAAGAGCCGTCGATTGGTGCGCACCGAGAAGATCGTCGGTGACAGGATCCGTTCGAGGTGGGCATCGGCGGCGCGGTGGTCCAGTCCGATCAGCTCCCGCGCCGCGCGCGGCACCGCATCGCCGAGCACGGTCTCGACGCGCGACTCCCAGTAGGTGTGGCCCATCGAGCGCGTGCTGCTGGTGACGACCAGCTGCCGCGGGACGTAATGGTTGTGGGCCACGACGTCGGCCGCGAGGTGCGCGAGGTAGCCGAGCCCGAAGGCCTTGAGGGCGTCGGTCGGTGCCAGCTCGTAGACCTCGCGCCCGACGTGCCACGCGTGGCAGTGTCGATCCGCCGGGGCGTACTTCTTCGCCATCGTCGTGTCGGCCGCGATCGAGCCGTAGAGGAAGTCGTACGGGAAGGCCCGCAGCAGGTCGGCGACCGACGGCACCAGCAGCTGGAGCGACGAGAGGATCCGCTCGCCCAGCACCACGTGCGTGCCCGGCGTCCACGCCAGCGCCTGCTCGGGCCACGCCAGCCCGACCAGCACCACGAGCGCGAACGCCAGCAGCGTCATCGGCGAACCCGGCGCCGCGGGCGCACCAGGCGCTTCAGCTGGCTCAACATCCCGCCGCCGGTGCGCACCGTGTGCAGCGTCGAGGTGAGGGCGAGCGCCGTCTCCTCGACCTCTTCCTGCATCACGTCCACGACAGCCGCCAGGTCGGCGGCCCGGCGACGGAACCCCTTCGCGCCGCGCTCGACGTCGTAGCGGAGGCGCTGCGACGTCCTCACCAGCTCACGCACCTCCTCGCGCGCGAGCTCGGCCACCTCGGCGCCGCTCACCCCGAGTCGGTTGAGGGACTGCAGGGCAGGGGAGAGCTCCTGCCGCAGCTCGGCCAGCTCGCGCGAGAGGCCGTGCGTCTTCTCGGCCGCTTCCCTCGCCGCGAAGAGCAGCGCCACCGTCACGCCCAGCACGCACACGGCGATGATCACCATCGCGATCGCGATCGTCGGTCCGACCCAGCCAGCCATGGCATCCCCCTCGATTTCGGGCTTCCCGAAAGGTAACCGCCGACGGTGCGCCCGCGGACGCCTTGCGGTGCCTCGCGCGCCCCGTGACCTTTGTCCGATGCCTCCTCGTTTCGTCGTTACCGGTGGCCGTCCGCTCCACGGCACCATCCGTCCGGCCGGCAACAAGAACGCCGCCCTGCCGGTCATCGCGAGCACCCTGCTGGCCGACGGCCCGGTCGAGCTCGAGAACATCCCCCGCATCCGCGATGTCGAGACGCTGCTCGAGATCCTCGCCGATCTCGGCGCGAGCGTCACCTGGCGGGACGATGGCGTGCTCGTGGTGGACACGCGCGCCGTCAAGCCGAAGCCGCTCGACCCCGTGCTCTGCACCAAGATCCGGGCATCGATCCTGCTCGCGGGGCCGCTGCGCGCGCGCTTCGGCAAGGTCGTGCTGCCGCCGCCCGGCGGCGACGTGATCGGCCGTCGGCGCGTCGACACGCACTTCCTCGCGCTCGAGCGGCTCGGTGCGCTCGTCTCGGTCGGCGATCGCTACGAGATCGAGGCGAAGCACCTGGTCGGCGCCGACATCTTCCTCGACGAGCCGAGCGTCACCGGCACCGAGAACGCGCTGATGGCGGCGGTCGCCGCGAAGGGGACCACGATCCTTCGCAACGCCGCCGCCGAGCCGCACGTGCAGGACACCGCGCGCGTGCTGGTCGCGATGGGCGCCCACATCGAGGGGATCGGCAGCAACACCTACACGATCCACGGCGGTACGCCGCTCGGCGGCGCCCGCTACGCGATCGGTCCCGATCACATCGAGATCGGCTCCTTCATCGGGCTTGCCGCCGTCACGAACAGCCACCTCACGATCAGCGGCGTGCGCGCTGACGACCTGCGCAGCACGCTGCTGGGCTTCGAGCGGCTCGGCATCCACTGCCGGATCGACGGCGACAGGCTCGACATCGCGGCCGGGCAGGAGCGGCGCATCCGGCCCGACCTGGGCGGCCACGTGCCGAAGCTCGAGGACGGGCCGTGGCCGGCGTTCCCGGCCGACGTGATGTCCATCGCCATCGTGGCCGCCACGCAGTGCGAGGGGATGATCCTCATCCACGAGAAGATGTTCGAGTCGCGGATGTTCTTCGTCGACAAGCTGATCGGGATGGGCGCGCGGATCGTGCTCTGCGACCCGCATCGCGCGGTCATCAGCGGCCCGTCGCCGCTCAGGGGCGGGAAGGTCGAGTCGCCCGACATCCGCGCCGGGATGGCGATGCTGATCGCGGCCCTCGCGGCCGAGGGGACGAGCACCATCCACAACGTCGGCCAGATCGAGCGTGGCTACGAGAAGATCGACGAGCGGCTTCGCGCCCTCGGCGCCGACATCGTCCGGCGTGACGACTGAGGTCCGGCGGCCCGGTGCCCTCCCGCTCTGGGAGGTGCCGGGCTGGCGCGAGCGGTTCGGGGTCACGGCCGGGATCACGGGGCGGGGGGACGACCCTGCGCACCCGTTCGACCTCGGGCTGTGGACCGACCGCCCGGTCGGCACCGTGATGGGGCAGTGGCGCGCCTTCCGCCAGGCGCTCGCCGACGATTGCCCGGCCCTTGTGATGGCGCACCAGGTGCATGGCGACCGGGTCCTCTGGCACGACGCGGGCGCCCCCGGCAGCTGGGCGATCCACGAGGGGGCGGATGGCCACGCCACGATCCGGCCCGGCCTCGCCCTGCTGGTCACGGTGGCCGACTGCATCCCGGTGTATCTGGTGGACCCGGTCCGCCGCGCGGTGGCGTTGCTCCACGCCGGCTGGCGGGGGACCGCCGCCGGCATCCTCGCCCACGGGGTCGACCTGCTCCGGCGTCAGGCCGGGACCGACCCCGCCGACCTGGTGATGCACGCCGGAATCGGCATCTCGGGGCCGTGCTACGAGGTCGGGGCGGAGGTGATGGCCGGGGTCAGGGCCGCCCACGACGGCCCCGGGCCCTGGCAGCTCGACCTCCGGGCGGTCCTCGCCGAGCAGGCGCGCGCGCTCGGGGTCGGGGAGGTCACGGTCAGCGACCACTGCTCGGCCCGCGAGGCGGAGCACTTCCACTCCCACCGCCGGAGCGGCGGGCGGGACGGTCGGATGGTGGCGTGGCTGGGGCTGCGGGTGAAGGGTGAAGGGTGAAGGGTGAAGGGTGAAGGGTGAAGGGCAGCCCCCCCCTCACCCCTCACCCCTCACCCTTCACCCCGTTCACCGCTCACTATTCACCGCGGACCCATTGCACCGAGCCCGCCCCCGGGCTAGATTTTCCGTGCTGGGGCAACTTGCGAGCAGTCGGCGAGGTGTCGGGTGTCCCCCGACATTTTTTGTTTCCCCTACCTGACCGATCGTGACTGACGACCTGCTGGCCCCGACCCAACTGCGGGGCATCATCGAGGAGCTCGGATTCGAGCTCGTGGACGTCCGGGCCTCCGGCCCCGCCACTCGGCGGCTGGTGCGGATCCGGATCGACGTCCCCGGTGGCGGTCGTCCGGGTCACGGCGTCTCGACCGACGACTGTCGCGTCGTGTCGCGAGCCCTCGAGCAGCGCATCGAGGCGGCCGGGCTGGTCGGTCCGCAGTGGACGCTGGAAGTCTCGTCCCCGGGGATCGAGCGCCCGATTCGCTTCGTCGAGCACTGGCGGCGGTACGTCGGGCGCGACGTGCGGCTCAAGGCCGCCGGCGTCGCGGGGACGCCGACGGTGCGTCTCGTGGCCGTGCCCGACGACGAGCACGTGGAAGTGGCAATCGGTGGCGAGTCCCGCACGATCGCGCTGGCGGCGATCAAGGACGCCACGCTGGTGATGGACTGGTCCCTGTACGGTAAACAGGCTGGAGAATCCTGATGGCGACGTCTCCCGACATGCTGGCTGCGTTCCGCGAGCTCTCGAACGCGAAGCAGCTCGAGCGCGCGGAATTGATCGACCTCCTCCGCGACGGCATTCATGCCGCGCTGATGCGCAAGTACGGCGCGAACGTCCGCTTCGAGCTGCAGGTCGACGAGCTCACCGGCACGATCGCCGTGATGCGCCTGCGCCAGGTCGTGCCCGCCGTCGAGGACCCGAGCGCGGAGGTGTCGCTCGAGGAGGCCCAGTTCGAGGATCCCGACTTCCAGGTCGGTGACGTCCTCGAGGAAGAGGTCCCGTTCGAGGCCTTCGGGCGCCTGGCGGTGCAGGCCGCCAAGCAGCGCATCATCCAGCGCGTGCGCGAGGGCGAGCGGAACCGCATCCGCGACGAGTTCGCGCACAAGGTGGGCGAGCTCCTCTCGGGCGAGATCCAGCAGGTCGAGCGCGGCAAGTTCGTGATCATGCTGAACCGCTTCCGCGAGGCGGAGGCGATCATCCCCTACCGCGAGCAGAATCACCGCGAGCACTTCCACCAGGGCGACACGATCCGCGCGGTGCTGAAGCGCCTCGAGGAGACGCCGAAGGGGCCGCGTCTCATCCTGTCGCGCGCCGATCCGCTCTTCGTGAAGGCGCTCTTCAAGCTCGAGGTTCCCGAGATCCAGCAGGGCATCGTCGAGATCCGCGGCATCGCCCGCGAGGCCGGCAGCCGCACCAAGGTCGCCGTCATCTCGCGTGACGACGCGATCGACCCGGTCGGCGCCTGTGTCGGCCTGAAGGGGTCGCGCGTGCAGGCGGTCGTCAACGAGCTCGGCGGCGAGCGCATCGACATCGTGCCCTGGTCGCCCGATCCGGAGCGCTTCGCGCGCCTCGCGCTCGCGCCGGCCCGCGTCGCGAAGGTCTTCAGCGACATCGCCTCGCGCACGATCCAGGCGGTGGTCGACGAGGACCAGCTCTCGCTCGCCATCGGCCGCAGCGGGCAGAACGTCCGCCTCGCCTCGGAGCTCACCGGGTGGAAGATCGACCTCTACTCGAGCCGCGAGTGGCTGGAGCGTGGCGGCGAGGGGTCGATCTTCGGCGGCATCGTGACCGACGACGAGGACGAGACGCCGCGCGTGCCGCTGGCGCAGCTCGATGGCCTCTCGCCCGAGCTGGTGGCGATCCTCGACCAGGCCGGGCTCACGACGCTGAACGACGTGATCGACCTCGAGCCCGAGGAGATCGCCAAGATCCCGGGGATGACCCAGGGCACCGCCGACGAACTCGTGCGCTTCCTCGGCGAGCTCGTCGAGGACGAGCCCGACGAGCCGGCGGCGTGAGATGAGCGCCGAGCGCCTGTTGGGCCTGCTGGGCCTCGGGGCGCGCGGCGGCCGGGTCGTCCTCGGCGTGGATGGGACGCGCGCGATGCTGCAGCGCGGGGATGGACTCCTGGTGGTGCTGGCATCGGATGCCTCGCCCCGGGCGGTGGAGAAGGTGGCACGGCTGGCCAACGGACGGGGACTCCCCGTCGTGACCGGCCCGACGGCGGACGAACTCGGGGCGCGCCTCGGTCGCCCGCCGGTGATGGCAGTGGGTGTGCGGGATCGGGCACTGGCGAAGGGAATCCTCGCCCTCGTGCCACCGCACGCCGGGACCTGACGGAGGAGTTGCGTGGTCAAGACTCGAGTGCACGATCTCGCCGCTGAGTTCGGCATCCCCGCGGAACAGCTGCTGGGCATGCTGCGCGAGATGAACATCTTCGTGCGCAGCCATATGTCGGCGCTGGAGCCCGACCAGGTCTCCGCGGTGCGCGTGCGCTGGGAACGGGAGAAGCGGAAGAGCGCCGAGCCGGCCGCGCCGAAGAAGGCGCGCCGCAAGGTCGTGGCCGAGCCCGAGCCGGCACCCGCCGAGCCGGCGAAGCCGGTCCGTCGCCGTCGCACCGCCGCCGAGGTCGCGGAGCAGGAAGCCAAGGCCGCCACGGATGCCGAGGTCGAGGCGCAGCAGGCGCCCGAGAAGCTCGACATCCCGGTCATCGAGCCGGTGGCCCGCCCCGAGCCGACGATGTCGCTCGAGGAGCGCGCGCGCCTCCTGTTCAAGGACCTCCCGGCCACGCCGCCGGCTCCCGAGCCTGCCGCGACCGAGCCGACGCCGGCCCCGAGCGGCGACGCGCCGGCCGC
>DASTAN010000117.1:0-4734 GCA_035712665.1 Gemmatimonadales bacterium | reverse complement strand
GGCCCGGGCTACGAGCTTGGCGAGCGGATCGGGGCCGGTGGCTTCGCCGAAGTGTTCAAGGCGCGCGACCTGCGCCTCAAGCGCGACATCGCCGTGAAGATGCTGCGCCCCGATCTCGGGCTGACGCCGGGAATGCTCGAGCGCTTCCGGCGCGAGGCCGAAGTGGTCGCCGCCCTCCGCCACCCGAACATCGTGCCGATCTACGATGTCGGCGAGGCCGAGGGGCTGGCGTTCATCATCATGCCCTTCATCGCGGGCGAGTCGCTCCGCGCGAAGATGGAGCGCGAGGGGGCGATGCCGCTCCCCGAGGTGCGGCGCATCCTCCGCGAGGCGGCGTCAGGTCTGGGCGCGGCGCACACCGCCGGCGTGATCCACCGCGACGTGAAGCCCGAGAACATCATGCTCGAGGGCCCCGAGTCGCGCGTGCTGCTGATGGACTTCGGCATCGCCAAGGCGGTCGGCGGCGACGAGGACACGCCGGCGACCGAGGAGGGCGTGGCCCCGGCACTGACCTCGACCGGGATCATCGTCGGCACGCCGCAGTACATGAGCCCCGAGCAGGCGTGCGGCGACAAGACGATCGACGCGCGCACCGACCAGTACTCGCTCGCGGTCGTCGGCTACCGGATGCTCAGCGGCACGCTCCCCTTCGAGGGCGAGTCGACGCGCGCAGTGCTCTACCAGCAGCTCGTCGCCGAGCCCGCCCCGCTCATCGACAAGGTCCCGGGCCTCCCCGGCGGCGTCGTGACGGCGATCCAGCGCGCGATGGCGAAGGAACCGCGCGAGCGCTTCGAGACGATGCTCGAGTTCGCCGGGATGCTCGAGGACGACGCCGCACCGGTGCCGTTGAGCGCCGTCGAGCGCACCAAGGTCGCGCAGGCCGCCGCGAAGACGCAGAGCTCGCAGCGCCGCCAGCTGGTGATGGCGGTGTTCGCCGTCATCGCGGTCGGCGCGCTGATCGTCAACAACCTGCGCGGCGGCAACACTGCGGCGATCGACACCGAACTGATCGACAGCAGTCTCGCGACGCCGCTCGCGGCCGCAGCGGGCACCGACTCGACGGCGATGGCCTCCGCCGCGACCGCCACGACGACGCCGACCGCGACGACGGCACGGCAGGCCACGACCGCCGGGACGAAGCCGCGCGCGCTCGCGGGGAAGGACGCGGCCGCGACCGCCGCGGCGCCGTCCGCCGCGCCAACCTCCGCACCGACCGCGCGCCGCGATTGTGCCGCGCTCGTCGCGGCCTCCGCCTTCGGCGAGGCGGTCGAGACCTGCACCGCCGAGGCGAACGCGGGCAATGCCGGCGCGATGCGTCGCCTCGGGGAGATGTACGATCGCGGCAACGGCGTGACGCAGGATCCGGCGCAGGCGTTCTCGTGGTATCGCAAGGCCGCGCCGAACGACGCCGAGGCGAAGTTCCAGCTCTCGAAGATGTACGACATCGGCCGCGGCACGCCGCGCGACGGCAACGCGTCGATCACCTGGCTTCGCGAGGCAGCGGCGATGAACCACCCGCTTGCGACGATGACGCTCGCCTTCCGGCTCGAGACCGGCGGCGGGATGAAGCGCGACTGGGAAGAGTCCGCGATCTGGTACCGGAAGGCCGCCGATCGCGGCGATGCGACCGCGATGCTCAAGCTGGCGGAATTCGCCGCGAAGGGGCGCGGGATGAAGAAGGACGAGGGCGCGGCCCTCGAGTGGTACCGGAAGGCCGGCGACCGCGGCTCGTCGGAGGGGGCGTACGAGGCCGCCCAGTCGTACCTCCGGGGCCGCGGCACGCCCAAGGACGAGGCACAGGGCGTCGAGTGGCTCAAGAAGGCCGCGGCGCTCGGCAACAAGGCGGCCGACGAGGAACTCAAGAAGCGCGGCGCGTAGCTCGCCAGGGAGCGCCCTTCGGCCTCCCGCGCTGCGGCTTACCATCGGGGGGAACGGCATGCGCACCCTAGCACTCGCGTCGATCGCGGTCGTGGCCACGATGGCCTGCGGCGACGACAATGGCACCACTCCCCCGCCGCCCGTATGCACGGTTTCCGCCGTGACCGTCACCGGCGGCAACGTCTCGCGCTTCATCGGCGAGACCGTGCAGCTGACCGCGCAGGTGGCCAGCGCCGATTGCGCCACCCCGCCGGCGGTCACGTGGTCGTCGCAGCCGGCGGGCCGCGTCACCGTCAGCGCATCGGGATTGGTGACGGCCGTCTCCGCCGGCAACGTCACGGTCACCGCCACGGCCGGCGGCGTCAACGGCTCGGCACAACTCCTCATCATCGAGCCGCCACCGGGCGATCTCCGCTGAGCGGCCCGCACCGGACCGGAGTGCTCCGGTCCGGTTGCTGATGGGGATAGAAGCGCGGCCTGTAAAGCATTTTTGAGTTTTACGGGTCATCGGCCGACACTCCGGGAGTCATCAACCTTCGGAGCATCCCGATGCGGTCCCTCGCCCTCCCTGGCATCCTCGCGCTGGCCGTCCTCTCGGCCTGCGGCAGCGACAACGGCAGCGATCCCACCCCGACCTGTACCGTCACCGCCGTCGCCATCACCGGCGGCGGCGTCACGCGCGCGGTCGGCGAGACGGTGCAGCTGACGGCCCAGCTGACCAGCGCCAACTGCACGACACCCCCCGCGATCACCTGGTCGTCGCAGCCCGCCGGTCGCGTCACCATCAGCGCCACCGGCCTGGTCACCGCCGTCGCTGCCGGTGCCGTGACGATCACCGCAACGGCCGGTGGCGTGAGCGGCACCACGCAGGTCACGATCACCGAGCCCCCGCCGGCCGAGGTCCGTTTCCTCGTCGACTCGGTGGTGCTCGGGGTCGGGGATGAGTTCACCCTCGCTGCCGAGGCGCGCACCGCGGCGAATGTGGTCGTCCCGGCGCCGGGACTCATCTGGTCGCTGATCGACGCGGGCCCCATCACGATCGCTGCCGGTGGCCGGGTGACCGGCGTCACCGAGGGCGCCACCGCGCGCGTGCAGGTGCGACTCGGCGACCTGACCGACACGGCAAAGGTCTGGGTGGTGCGGCGACGGCTCGGCTTCCTCTGGAACCAGTTCGCCGCCGGGGACGGGACGTGGGACGCCGATGCCGAGTACAGCTGGAGCACCGCGGTCGGCACCAACACCATCGCGCGCCCCGGCGATGGTCAGTACGTGATCAACTGGCCCCACCTGCAGCGCGCGGGCCAGGAGACCGAGGTGGTCCTGGCATCGGCCTACGGGACGCCGTTCGGCAGCTGGTGCCACGTGGACTCCTGGACCAGCATCACCGCAGCGATCCGGTGCCGCAACAGCGCCGGCGCGCTCACCAACGGTTCGTTCACCGCCGCGCTGGTCGGGAGCGCCTCGCTGCGCGGGCGCTCGGGCTTCGCGTGGATCCAGACCGACAACGAGTCGGTGACCGCGACGCCGGTGTGGCGCTACAACGCGAGCGGGCGGTCGATCACCTCGACCTACATCGGCACAGGCGAGTATCGCGTGCGCTTCGCGGGCCTCGGGCGCAGGACCGCGAACGATCGGGAGGCGGTGATGGTCTCGGCCTACGGCGACAACCGGCATTGCCAGCCGGTCTCGTGGACGACCACCGGTGAGGATCTCGACGCACAGGTCCGCTGTCACGACGCGACCGGCGCGTTGGCGAACTCGCGCTTCGTGATCCTCGTCGCCGACGACACGCGCCCCGGCGCGCAGCTGGCCTTCCTCCACGCTGACCAGCCCACGGCCACCGGAGCGTACCAGCCCGCGAACCAGGCAACGCGCCCCGGACCGGGGACCGCCACGGTCGAGCGGATCGGCCCGGGCACCTGGGACATCTCGCTCAACGGCTTCTTCCGGGATGGCGCACGCGAGGAGACCTTCCTCGTCTCGGCCGCGGGCACGACCGCCGCGCGGTGCGCGGTGCTGGGATGGAGCTACTCGAGCTCGTCCGGTTCGCCGAGCACCCTGACGGTCCGCTGCGGAACCCCGGGCGGGACGGCGGCGGACGTGCCGTTCGTGCTGGTCGGGCTGCAGTAGCAGGGCGGAAGGCGGAAAGCGGAAGGCGAACGCCCCGCCGATCGTTGCGATCGGCGGGGCGTTCGTTGTTTGCATCGGGACGGCGGGATTTGAACCCGCGACCCCTACCACCCCAAGGTAGTGCGCTACCGGACTGCGCCACGTCCCGTCATTTCACCGGCGGCGGAAGGTAGCGCGAGCCGAGGGGGTGGGCAACCGGTCGCGGGTGGGTGGCATTCGCCCCGCGATCCGTTTACCTTAGTGCTAAGATGAAATCCGACCCGGCACTCCGACTCTGGGTGGTCCTCGCCCGCGCCTACAACGCGCTCGCGGCCGCGACCAACCGCCATATCGAATCCCACGACCTCACGCCGGCAGAGTTCGCGGTGCTCGAGGCGCTGTACCACAAGGGGCCGCTGCTCCTCGGCGAGATCCAGAAGAAGGTCCTCGTCTCGAGCGGCGGGATGACCTGGATCGT
The DNA here is from genome assembly GCA_035712665.1 of Gemmatimonadales bacterium. Taxonomy (GTDB): domain Bacteria; phylum Gemmatimonadota; class Gemmatimonadetes; order Gemmatimonadales; family GWC2-71-9; genus Palsa-1233. Next base: position 269 of record DASTAN010000117.1, on the reverse strand, counting down.
GGACCGCCTCGTGAAGCGCGGGCTCGTCGAGCGCACCCCCTGCCCCGGCGATCGTCGCGCGCGCTACGCGGGGCTCACGAGCGCGGGACGCGAGTTCATCGCGGCGATCTTCCCCGAGCACGCCGAGGTGGTGCGGCGCGCGTGCCGCGGGCTCTCGGCAGCCGAACAGCGCGAGGCGCGCGAGCTGCTCAAGCGACTGGGACTGGAGGCGGCAACCGATGGCTGACGGCACGCTCGACACGACCCTGCACGCGCTGGTGCATCGCGGC
>DASTAN010000116.1:0-4086 GCA_035712665.1 Gemmatimonadales bacterium | reverse complement strand
ATCGCGCTCCGTCGTGTCGGTCGAGTCGGCCTGGGCGTAGGACCGGGCCGGCGTCGCGAGCAGCGTGGCGAAGAACAGCACCAGCGCGGACGAAACTCTCCACGCCAGCGGAATCAGGACAGAACCGTCGAGCTTCGTCACGGGGGCCTCCGGGGTTGCGCCACACTCGGGAGTTGTCACGGGCGGCACTGCCCCCTGCGGGACAGCACGCAGCACGGTCAGCGCCCCACGGGTGCTTGCTCAGGAACTGAAGCCCATCCTCATCCTCCGCCACGACGTAGACGTGCGCCGCGCCGAAACCGAGAATCCACGACCCGGCCGGCAAGCGCAGGCGATCGACGACGCGCCCGCGACGATCGATCACGTCGTATGTCCCGTCAGGCATGCCGACCGTCGCTTGCCGCTTCAGGACGAGGTGTCCGTCGCGCGTGGCCGCTCGCCACGAGAACTGGAATCCGACGGCCGGAACCGAAGGGAGCCAGTGCATCCGCGCCTCCCAACCAGCAGCCAGCGCCGTTGTCACGCTGTTGGCGAGGAAATGCTCCCGCTCGGCACGTCCAAAGGGGCGCTCGCCCGGGATGATCGGCGCACCGAATGTCCAGCGACCCTCCGGTGAGCGCCAGTCCACGCGATACGGCTCCCGCCGGACCACCGCGACCCAACCATCCAGCGCCAGGAACGCCTGCTCCGCATCCCAGAACGACCCCCACTCCTTGCCGGGATCCAGCGGTGCGGACATCCGGAGTCGGGCGATCGTATCGCCACGCGCGTCCTGCGCGTTCACGAGAACCAGCAGTGCGGAGTCCGCCGTTGAGACCGTGCTTCCGCCGGCCGTGATGCGTGGCGTGCGCATCCGCAGCAGCCGCCCCAGGCTATCCGCCCCAAGAACCAGATCAAGCGTCGGGCTGGAGCCGCTGTCGACAGCTGTGTGAGCGACGACGCTATCGCGTCCGATCACGAGCCAGCGTCGGGCACCGAGATCAACCTGGTACGCGCTGTCTGCCCCGAACTGGTGGAGGATCCCGGGGCTCGTGTACTCGAGCGGGCCTGCACCCTGACGCCCCACCATCCGCCGCGTGCGCAGCCCGGCATCGAGGGCAAAGACGCCGCCTTCACGGGGATCGGTGACCAGCACGACGCCGTTCCCCATCTCGGCGAATCCGAAGAGATGGGAGAACCCGATCGGGTGCGTCGCCTCCGGAGGCGGGAGCGTGCGATAGCTGACATCCGTCGCGGAGCTCCCGCAGGCCATGAGCGATGCGGCCACGACCCAGCGCAAGCTGAGCGAGCGTGAGCTTACCCCCACGCCGTGAGCTCGTCCTCGGGCAGTGGATCGAAGAATGATGCCGGGACTGTGACTTCGCGGCGGAGTGCACCGAAGACGCGGCGCACCGGTGGCAGTGTCACGGGAACAAGGGCGGCGACGGGCCGCCCTCGCTTCGTGATGACGACTTCCTCACCCGCCGCGACACGGTCGACTAGCCGGTCCAGCTCTGCGGCAGCCTTCGTCAGTGCGATGCGCATCGTGCATCCTCCAGAGTTGTTTCATATCTCGCCTCGAACCGTGCGTTGCGCCACCCCCTCACGCCGCATCGAGCACCCGGTACTGCACCGCCTCCGCGACCTGCGCCGCGCCGACGTCCGCCGCACCCGCCAGGTCCGCCAGCGTCCGCGCCAGCTTGAGCACCCGGTGGTAGGCGCGCGCCGACAGGCCGAGCCGGAGCACCGCCTCGCGCAGCATCGCCTCCGCGCCGGCATCGAGATGGACGAAGCGCGCCAGCTCGCGCGGCCCCATGTGGGCGTTGGCGTAGATCCCCGGCAGTTCGCGGAAGCGCGCCAGCTGCCGCTCCCGCGCGGCGATGACGCGCGCGCGGATCGTGTCGCTCGACTCGCCCCGCGCCCGCCCCGCGAGCTCGTCGAAGCGCACCGGCGGCACGTGCAGGTGAATGTCGATCCGGTCGAGCAGCGGCCCCGAGATCCGCGCGAGGTACTTCTGCACCATCGCCGGCGAGCAGGTGCAGGCGCGCTGCGGGTCGCCGGCGTGCCCGCACGGACAGGGATTCATCGCCACCACCAGCAGGAAGCGCGCGGGATACGCCAGGGTCATCGCCGCCCGCGCGATGGTGGCCTGCCCATCCTCGAGCGGCTGCCGCAGCACGTCGAGCACCTGCGGCGATGCCTCCGCCGCCTCGTCCAGGAAGAGCACGCCGTGATGCGCCAGCGAGACCTCGCCCGGCCGCGGGATCGATCCGCCGCCGATCATCCCCGCGTAGCTGATGGTGTGGTGCGGCGCGCGGAACGGCCGCCGCGTGACCAGCGCCTCGCCCGCCGGCAGCAGCCCGGCCACCGAGTGGATCCGCGTGACATCCAGCGCCTCGGCCAGCGTGAGCGGCGGGAGAATCCCGGGGAGTCGCCGCGCGAGCATCGTCTTCCCCGCCCCGGGTGCACCGATGAAGAGGACGTTGTGCCCGCCCGCCGCGGCGATCTCGAGCGCGCGCTTCGCCCCCTCCTGCGCCCGCACGTCGGCGAAGTCGGCATCCGCGAATCGGGGCGCGGCCATCATCCCCCCCGGATCGGTGCGTGACGGCGGCAGCATCGCCTCGCCGCGCAGATGCGCCACCACCGCCGCGATCGTCGGCGCACCGCGCACCACCACGCCATCGACCACGCCGGCCTCGGCGACATTGGCAGCCGGCACGACGAGCTCCGTCATCCCGAGTCGCGCAGCCGCGAGCGCGATCGGCAGTGCACCGCGAATCGGGCGGAGATCGCCCTCGAGGCCGAGTTCGCCGAGAAAGAGCGTCCGCGCGACCGACTCGAGCGGCAGCTGTCCGCTTGCCGCGAGGATGCCGATGGCGACCGGCAGGTCGAACGCGCTGCCGCGCTTCGGGACGTCGGCGGGGGCGAGGTTCACGGTGATGCGCCGGAGCGGCAGCTGCAGCCCGGCATTGGCGAGGGCGGCCGCGACACGCTCGCGTCCCTCCTTCACCGCCCCGTGCGGGAGCCCCACGGTGGTAAAGGACGGGAGACCGCTGGCGATGTCGACCTCGACATCAACGCCGAGGGCCTCGACGCCGAGGACGGATGCAGAATGGATGCGGGCAAGCAGAACGGCCTCCGGGCGGATGGGTCCGCACACGGAAGCCGCAGGACGTCGCACGGCGCGGCGCATTCGGCCGCAGGGGAGGGCGAAAAGAGTCGTGAGAGGTGGGTCGTGAGTCGTGGGATGACGCTGGCCCCTCTCACGACTCACGACTCACCTCTCACGACTCTCAAGGATACCCCACCCCGAACACCCCCAGCCTCGCCCGCACGCTGTCCAGCACCGCCGCCGCGCGCGTGGCCTTTTCCGCCTCTGGCCCGTCGATCGGCACCAGGGTTTCGTCGGTCCAGAGCACGAGGCGATCCGCCTCGAACAGGAAGGCCGCGAACGGCTCCTGCACGACCCGCACCTCGCCGTTCACGAACCACACCGCGGTCTCTGCCAGCAGCGCCCCGGTCTCGGTCGGTTCGGTCACCGCGAGCTTGAACGGCAGGCCGCCGTCGAGCCAGAGCGTGAGCTGCCGCGGCGCCTCACCGGCGGCGAGCGCGAGTGTCGTGTCCCGGCGCTCCAGCGACCCCAACGCGTCGTCGCCGGCGCTCATCGTGCGCCGCATCAGGCCGACGATCGCCCCCGTGTCGCCCGGGGCGATCTCCGCCACCGACGTCGGCAGCGGTGCCTCGACGACCGACGCCTCGGGCACCAGCGAGTCGGCCTGCGGGACGGCCTCGCCGCCACCGCAGGCCGCCAGCAGCACGACGCCCCACGCGCGCGTCGTGCGCCGCATCAGTTGCCGCCGCCCATCGGGCGACGGGGCCGCTGCTCCGCCAGCCACGCGTCGTACTTCGTGACCTGCTCCGGGGTCAGCAGCTTCTTGAACTCGGCATCGAAGGTCGTGCGGGCGGTGCGCAGCTTCATCATCGAGTCGCGCGCCGCCGGGTTGTCGCGCATCGCCGCCATCCCGCCGTTCTGCATCTGGGCCTGCACCCACTCGCGGGTGGGCTTCACCGTGCTGTCCAGCGCCGCCGCGAGAGCCTTCGCCTGCT
>DASTAN010000115.1:0-16447 GCA_035712665.1 Gemmatimonadales bacterium | reverse complement strand
GGCGGCGATCGCCTCGGGCGACGGCACGGTGAAGCAGGCCGGGTCGACCGCGGGCGGCACGACCGCGATGCGCGCCGGGTCGAGCTGCCAGTGCCCCGCGAGATCGTCGCGCGTCCCGGAGGACACCGCGATGATCGCATCGGCGCGCTCGGCGCTCCAGCGATAGCGCCAGCGGTACGAGGCGCGATCGATCGCGGGGAAGAGTTCGGGCCGCGTCACGTAGAGGAGGTCGTGGATCGTGACGACGCTCCGGACCCCCGTGCCCGGGAGGTCGCGGGGGATCTCCTGCGTCAGCCCGTGATAGACCTCGATGCCATCAGCCGCGACCTGCTGCCCGAGGCGCGCCGTCCGCCAGAGCTTCCCGAGCGCCGCGCCCCGCCAGCCGCGCGGCGGAAGGTGCAGCGTGCCGGGCGGTGCGGGGAAGGGGAAGTCCGCGGCGGGGCCGACCGGCGTGTAGCCGTGGAGGTCGCGGGTCGGGTCAGCCTCGGCGAGGCCGGCGAGGACGTGCCGGCTGTAGGCCCCGAGGCCGGTCGCGTTGCGCACGGCCCGGATCGCATCGAAGCCGAGGCGCCGCGCGACCGCCACGCGCTACTCGACCTGCAGGACGGCGAGGAAGGCCTCCTGCGGGATCTCGACGGCTCCCACCTGCTTCATCCGCTTCTTCCCCTCCTTCTGCTTCTCGAGGAGCTTCCGCTTGCGGGTGATGTCGCCGCCGTAGCACTTGGCGAGCACGTCCTTGCGCATCGGCGAGATCGACTCGCGCGCGATGACCTTGCTGCCGATCGCCGCCTGGATCGCCACCGCGAAGAGCTGCCGCGGGATCAGTTCCTTGAGCTTCTCGGCGATCTTCCGGCCCCACTCGTACGCCTTGTCGCGATGGATGATCACGCTGAAGGCATCGATCGGGTCGCCGTTGATGAGCATGTCGAGCTTCACGAGCGGCGAGGCGCGGAAGCCGGCCATCTCGTAGTCGAGCGACGCGTAGCCGCGCGAGATCGACTTGAGCTTGTCGTAGAAGTCGAGGACGATCTCGCCGAGCGGGAAGTCGAAGGTGAACTCGACGCGCGCGGAGTCGAGCCAGGTCATCCCGTGGTAGATGCCGCGGCGCTCGCCGCCGAGCTTCATGATCCCGCCGATGTACTCCTGCGGCGCCATGATGCGGGCCTTCACGTACGGCTCCTCGATCCGGACGATGCTCGCCGGGTCGGGGAGGTCGCTCGGGTTCTCGACCGGCACCATCGAGCCGTCGGCGAGATAGACGTGATACTCCACCGTGGGGACGGTGGTGATCAGGTCGAGGTTGAACTCGCGCTCGAGCCGCTCCTGGATGATCTCCATGTGGAGCAGGCCGAGGAAGCCGGCGCGGAAGCCGAAGCCGAGGGCGGTGGACGACTCGGGCTCGTACTGCAGCGACGCGTCGTTGAGCGTCAGCTTCTCGAGCGCGTCGCGGAGGTCCTCGTACTGCGCCGCGTCGGTCGGGTACATCCCCGCGAAGACCATCGACTTCACGTCGCGGTAGCCCGGCAGGAGCTCGGTGGCGCGGTCGGTCGCGTCGAGCACGGTGTCGCCGACGCGCGCGTCGCGGACGCCGCGCAGGTTGGCGATCACGTAGCCGACCTCGCCGGCGCGGAGTGCCGGCATCGGGCGCCGGCCGAGGACGAGGTGCCCCACCTCGTCCACGTCGTACACGTCGTCGGGGTGCGCGCCGAAGGCGATGCGCGCGCCCTTCGTCAGCACGCCGTCGACCACGCGGATCGACGGGATCGCGCCGCGGTAGCGGTCGTAGTACGAGTCGAAGATCAGCGCGCGGAGCGGTGCGTCCGACTGCCCGCGCGGCGCCGGGATGCGCGCGACGATCGCCTCGAGCAGCTCCGGCACGCCGGTGCCGTCCTTCGCCGAGACGGCGAGGATCTCCTCGCGCTTCGCCCCGATCAGGTCCATGATCTCCTGCGCGCGCTTCTCGGGCTCGGCGCCGGGGAGGTCGATCTTGTTGAGGACCGGGATGATCTCGAGCCCCGCGTCGAGCGCGAGGAAGAGGTTCGACAGCGTCTGCGCCTGGATCCCCTGCGACGCGTCGACGACGAGGATCGCCCCCTCGCACGCGTTCAGCGAGCGCGAGACCTCGTAGGTGAAGTCGACGTGGCCCGGGGTGTCGATGAGGTTCAGCTCGTACTCGCCGCCGTCGCGCGCGGTGTAGGCCATCCGCACCGCGTTCAGCTTGATGGTGATCCCGCGCTCGCGCTCGAGGTCCATCGTGTCGGTGAGCTGCTCGCGCATCTCGCGCTTGGACACCGTGCCGGTCACCTCGATCAGGCGGTCCGCGAGCGTGGACTTGCCGTGGTCGATGTGGGCAACGATGCAGAAATTCCGGATCCGGGCTTGATGCATAGCCATCCAAAATAGCGGCACGAGGGGGCTCCCGGCGCGGGGGGCCCGGACGGGATGGGGCCGCCCTCGGCACCGGCCGCTCCGTAGTCGGTTACCTTCACCCCCCTGATGACGTTCCGACCGACCCTTTCGCCCGCCGCCGGGATGTTCCTGGTGACCCTCTTCTGGGGCGGGAACTTCACGGCGACCAAGGTCGCCTTCGCCGACCTGCCGCCGCTCGCCTTCACGGCGCTCCGCTTCGCGCTGGCGACCCTCGTGCTCTGGATCATCCATCGGCAGGTCGAGGGGCGCCGGCCGCTGCCGCCGGGGGTCGTCCCGAAGCTCATCGCCCTCGGGGTGATCGGGAACACCGCCTACCAGCTCTGCTTCGTCGAGGGGCTGGCCCGCACCTCCGCCACCAAGAGCGCGCTGATCCTCTCGGGACTGCCGGTGATGGTCACCCTCGCCGCGTGGCTCCTCAAGGTCGAGACCGTCTCCGCCCGCCAGCGCTGGGCCGTGGTGGTCGCCTCGGTCGGGGTGGTCGCGGTGCTCTTCGCGCGCGGCGGCTCGATCGGCGGCGGCGTCGGCACCGGCGACCTGCTGCTGCTGGGCGGGGTGGTGACCTGGACCGTCTACACCCTGCTGATGCGGAAGTGGGCGCTGCCGGTGTCGACGCTCACCCTCACGGCGTGGACGATGTACACCGGGACGCCGGGGCTGGTGCTGGCCGGCGTGCCGCAGCTGCTCAAGGTCGAGTGGGCGACCGTGTCGCTCGCGGGATGGGGCGGGCTGCTCTACGCCGCGCTGCTCTCGCTGGTCGCGGCGTACCTGCTCTGGAATCGCGGGGTGGCCGAGCTCGGGGCGGCGCGGGCGTCGCTCTTCAACTGCCTGGTGCCGTTCGTCGCCGCGGTGATCGCCTTCGTCGCCCTCGGCGAGCGGCCGGGGGTCCTGCACCTCGTCGGCGGGGCGCTGATCATCGCCGGGGTGCTGATGACCCGGCAGGCGCCGGCGCCTGAAGGATGAGATGAGAGATCAGTGATCGGAGATCGGAGATAGTTTTCACGGGTTCTCAGATCACTGATCTCCGATCTCTCCTCTCCAGGCATCGCCAATGTCCGACACGCTCCAGGATTTCAATGCCTTCCGTTCCCGGATGAACGACCTCATCCTCGGGGCCGGCAACCTGACCATCAATCGCTTCTTCGCGCTCGACAACCGCGCGTACGAGCCGGGTGCGCTCGGCAAGAAGCAGAAGGAGATGCTCGGGCTCGTCGCGTCGATGGTGCTGCGCTGCGACGACTGCATCACCTACCACATCGAGCAGTGCCACCTCGCCGGCGTCACGCGCGAGGAGTTCCTGGAGGTCTTCTCGGTGGGATTGGTCGTGGGCGGGTCGATCGTGATCCCGCACCTGCGCCGCGCGATGGCGCGGCTGGAGGAGTTGGAGGCGCGATAGGCGCCCTCCGATCGCCGATCTCGGATCTCCCCTCTCGCGCCGAGAGAGGAGATCCGAGATCAGTGATCGGAGCTGCGGCGCTTACCGCCCCGGGCCCTGCACGATCTCCTTGTAGCTCTCCGGGTTCCACTGCGGGCGCGCCGCGCTGTTCGCGATCTCCGCGCCGAGGTAGAAGCCGATCTTCGCCACCTTGCTGAGCTTCAGGTAGTCGATCTTCTCCGGATGGTCGGTCGTCTGGTGGTAGTCCTCGTGGACCCCGTTGAAGAAGAACAGGATCGGGACGCCCTTCCGCGCGAAGTTGTAGTGGTCGCTGCGGAAGTAGAAGCGCTCCTCGGGCCAGATGTCGTCGGCCGTCGTGAGCTTGAGCTCGGGATGGCGGCCGTTGACCTTCGCCAGCGTGGTGCCGAGGTCCGAGTGCTCCTTGCCGATCACGACGATCGAGTCCTGGTTGTTGCGGCCGATCATGTCGAAGTTGAGGTTCGCCACGGTCTGCGCCATCGGCAGCGTCGGCTTCTCGCCGTAGTAGGCGGAGCCGAGCAGCCCCTTCTCCTCGCCCGAGACATTCAGGAAGACGACGGTGCGCTTCGGCTTCGTCTTGAGCGACGCGAACGCCTCGGCCATCATCACGAGGCCGGTGGTGCCCGACGCGTCGTCGTCGGCGCCGTTGCAGATCGAGTCGGCCGGGAACTCGCGGCGGATGCTGCAGCCGCCGACGCCGTCGCCGACGATGCCGACGTGGTCGAAGTGCGACGAGTACACGACGTACTCGTTCTTGAGCGTCGGGTCGCTGCCCGGGAGCATCGCCACTACGTTCGGCGCGCTGACCCGCTTCAGCTCCTCGTCGCGCAGGTCGAAGGTCACCAGCACCTCCGTCGGCGCGAGCTGCACCACCGGCACCGTCGAGGCGCGGATCGCCGCCCAGTCGGGCTGGGTCGCGCGGTTCGGATCCCCGGCGAGCAGCGAGTCGTGCAACGTCACTTCGGGCACTGCGGTGCTCGGCATCCCCTCGAGCGTCTGCTGGCCGTTGCCGCGCACCCGGCGCATCTGGCCAAACGCCTGCGGCGCCTGGTTGGTGACCATCAGGATCGCGAGCGGACGCTTCGAGCGGATCGTCCGCATCGCCTGCACCCAGTCAGCCGCCCGGGCCTGGTCGTGCACGACCACGGCCACCTTGCCCGCGAGGTCGAGCGTGGCGGCGTCCTTCGCCGTCATCGCGCCGCCGAGCAGCACCACCGGCCCGCTGATCGGCCCGGCCACCTTGGGGCCGGTCGCGTAGGCGAACGGCGAATCGAGCGTCCAGCTCGAGATCGCACCGGCGTTGTCGGCCGTGACCGTCGACGTCGCCGGGTTGTAGCGGCGCGTGACGAGGCTGTAGCGCTGGAAGTAGGTTCCGTTCTCGCCGGCCGGCTGGAGCCCGAACTTCTTGTACTGGTCGGCGAGCCAGATCGCGGCCTTCTCGAGGTGCGGGCTCGGCGTGTTGCGGCCGCCCATCGAGTCGTGGGCGAGGGTGGTGATGCGGGCCTTCACCTTGGCGGGCGTGATCCCCTCGGCGGCGCGCTGCAGCTCGCGCGGCGTCTGGGCCGCCGCAAGGGCGGGAATCAAAAGCGCCAGGGCGGTCGTACGAAGCGACGAACGGACCATTGGCAACAGCTCCATATCCTGAAGGACAAAATGAGAATGGGTTTCCAGCGAGGACTCGCCTGACCCGCCGACAAGATAGCGGCGGCACTCGGCCCGATCTGCTGACGCCGTCGGACGTGGCGCGGTTGGGCGGCCTCGATGTGACGACGGCCGGAATCGTCGAAGGGTTTCTCGCCGGGCAGCACCGGTCGCCCCGGCGGGGATTCTCGGTCGAGTTCGCCGAGCATCGCGCCTATCAGCCGGGCGACGAGCCGCGGTACATCGACTGGAAGCTCCTCGCGCGCACCGATCGCCTCCACGTGAAGCAGTACGAGGAGGAGACCAACCTCCGGGCGATGCTGGTCGTCGATGCCTCGGCCTCGATGGGGTGGCGCGGCGCCCCGGAGCGGCTCACCAAGCTCGACTACGCGGCGCGCCTCGCCGCGGCACTCGGGCTCCTCCTCCTGCGCCAGCGCGACGCGACCGGGCTGGTCACCTTCGACGACACGGTGCGCAGCATCACCCCGGCGCGGGCCGCGGGGCGGCACTTCGCGCTGCTCGCGGAGCGACTCGCCGCGCTGCAGCCCGGGAAGGGGACGGCGGCGGCGCCGGCGCTCACGCAGGTGGTCGCGGCGCTCCGCCGACGCGGGATGGTGGTGTTCATCTCGGACCTGCTGCTCGATCGCGCGCTCACGATGAAGGCGCTGCGCTTCCTGCGGCACCGCGGCCACGAGGTGCTGGTGCTGCACATCGCCGATCCCGGCGAGCTCGAGCTCGCGCCCGGGGAGGAGACGCGCTTCCGCGATCCCGAGAGCGGCCGCACCGTGACGCTGGCGCCGGCGGAATGGGCGACGGAGTATCGCCGCACCGTCGACGGCGTGGTGCGCGCGTGGGGCACCGCGTGTCGCGCGGCAGGGATCCGCTACGTCCTCGTGCCGACCGACCTTCCCTTCGGCACGGCGCTCGGGCGCGCGCTCGCCTCGTGATCGGCTTCGCGACGCCGTGGCTGCTTGCCGGCCTCGCCCTCGTGGCGGTGCCGATCGTGCTGCACCTCGTCCCGCGGCGGGACCCGCCCGAGCGCGCCTTCCCCGCGATGCAGTACCTCGAGGATGCGACGCGCCGCGCGCCGCATCGCCTGCACCTCCGGCACCTGCTGCTGCTGGCGAGTCGCGTGCTGCTGGTGGTCGCGCTCGTGCTCGCGGCCGCCGGCCTGACGTGGCGCGGGCCGGTCCCGTGGGGCGGCCACGCACCGATCGCGCTGGCGGTGATCGTCGACAACAGCGCGAGCAGCGCCGCGGTCCAGGATGGCGCGCCGGTGCTCACCGTGCTGCGCGATGCGGCGCGCGAGGTGCTCGGTGCCGCCACACCGGCCGATCGCACGTGGCTGATGCTGGCGGATGGGGTCGCCCGCGCCGGCACGCCGGCGATGCTGGCCGCGCAGCTCGACTCGCTCGCGCCGCGTCCGGAACGGCTGGCACTCGGGTCGGCGATCGCGCGCGCCCGCGACCTCGCGACCGCGAGCGGACGGCGCGCGGTGGTGGTGGTGCTCACCGATGCGCAGCAGAGCGCGATCGACGACACCCGCGAGGCCGATGGCGTGATCGTCGCCCGCGTGGCGGCGCCCGCGCCGCGCAACGCCGGCATCATCACGCTGGCCCCGCTCGACCAGCCGTGGTCCAGCAGCGGCGGTCGCGTCGCGACCGACATCGTCGCGAGCGACACCCAGGCCGTGCCGCTGCAGCTGACGCTCGCCGGGCGCGGGGTGGTGCGCGAAGCGCTCGCGCGTCCCGGCTCCGCCGCGCTCCTCTCGTTGCCGGCGCCGGTCGCCGGATGGCAGGTGTTGCACGCCGAGCTCGCGGCTGACGAGTTCCGGCTCGATGACCGACGCGAGGCCGCGGTGCGCGTGGCACCGCCGCCGGGCGTTGCGTGGACGCCGGGGACGCGCTGGCTCGATGCCGCCTTCGCCGTGCTGGTGGCCGAGGGGCGCGTGCGGACCGGTCAGGAGGTGGCGTTCGACGCCATCGGGCGCGCCGGTTCCATCGTGCTGCCGCCCGAAGATGCGGCGCGGGTGGGTGCCCTGAACCGCGCGCTGCTTTCGCGCGGGGTCGCGGTGCAGTTCGGTCCGCGCCTCGCGACGCCGGTGGTGACCGACAGTGGCGCGCTGCTGCCCGGCGAGATCGCCGTCACCATGCGCCACGCCCTGCAGCTTCCCCCCGAGGGGGTCGAGGTGCTCGCCACCGCGGGCGGGCAGCCGTGGATCGTCCGCGACGGCACGACGGTCATCGTCGCCTCGCGCGTCGAGCCGGAGTGGACCGCGCTCCCGGTGAGCGCGGCCTTCGTGCCGCTGCTCGACGTGCTGGTGCGCCGGGCGAGCGGGACGGCAGGGGCCCTCCCCGATGCGGTGATCGGGACGCCGATGACCCTGCCGCCGCTCGCGACGGCCGTCGTCGGGCCGACGGGGCGGGTCGGCCTCGAGCGCGGTGCCCCGTGGGTGCCGCGCGCGATCGGCGTGCACTGGGTGCTCGCGGGGACGGACACGATCGCGGGGCTCGCGGTCACGCTCGATCCGCGCGAGTCCGACCTCGCCCGTGCCGATGCCCGGACCCTCGCGACCCGCCTGCCCGGGGCCGAGGTGGTAACCACGGCGGAGGCTGTCGCGGCGATGCGGTCGGCCGCGGGGGGCGGCGACCTGCGGCCGCTGCTGCTGGCACTGGCGGCGCTCTGCCTGCTGCTCGAGGCGTGGCTTGCGGCTCCGCGCGGCGGGGTGCGTTGACCGGGTCGCCCGCCTCCCCTACGTTCCGCCCCGCTGTGCTGATGCCGTCCCGCAGGATTCCCGTCTGCCGCATCCCGGATGCCTCCCGACCGCGCTCGCGGACGGGGGGAGTCGTGCGTTCGTGACCGTCGCCCTCCGCCCCGCCACCGCGCTGGCACCGATCGTCGAGGCCTTCCTCCGCACCGCCGCGGCGCGCGCGCTCGTCGAGCGGCTCCCGGCGCGCGGCGCCACGCTGCGGCTCGGCGGACTCCCCGGTTCGAGCGGGGCGGTGCTCGCGACGGCCCTCGCCGAGCGGATCGGCTCGGGGCGCCTCGGGGTGGTGGTGGCGCCGACCCCGGCCGATGCGGAGCGCTGGCTCGCGGACGTGCAGCAGCTCGCCGAGGGCGCCGTCGCGCTCTATCCGCAGCGCGAGGGACTCGCCGACGAGGAGCCGCACTACGAGATCGCCGGCGAGCGGATCGAGACGATCGCGGCGCTGCTGCGCGGCGAGCTGCGCCTGCTGGTCACGACCGCGCGCGCGAGCGCCGAGCGCACCGCGGTGCCGGCCGCGCTGGAGTCGCTCCGGTTCACGCTCGTCGTCGGCGCGGAGCAGCCGCTCGGGGCGCTCGTCGCCACGCTCGAGGCGATGGGGTATCGCCGCGTGCCGACCGTCGCGGAAGTGGCGGAGTTCTCGGTGCGCGGCGGGATCGTCGACATCTACGGCTTCGGGATGCCGGCGCCGGTGCGGCTCGAGTTCTGGGGCGACGAGATCGCCTCGATCCGCGCCTTCGACCTCACCACGCAGCGCTCGGGCGAGGAGCTGCCCGACGTCACCGTGCTGCCGATCGCCGGCGCGGCCACGCTCGCGACCCCGACCGGCGGCACGATGGAGCGACGCTCGCTGCTCGAGCTGCTCCCGGCCGACGCCCTCGTCATCGAGGATGCCCCCGGGGCGGATGGCGAGGAAGTGGAGCGGGCCTGGCGCGAGGCCGACCACCATCGCGAGGTCGCGCGCCGGATGGGCGAGGAGGCGCCGCCGCGCGAATCGCTCTTCGTCGACCCGGCGGCGTGGCGCACGATGCTCGCGCGGTTCGCGCGCCTCACGCTGCGCGAGGAGCCGGCGGCGCTCCAGTTCGGCTTCTTCCCGCCCGAGAAGGTGGATCGCGACCTGAGCCGGCTGCGCGCCGTGCTGGGCGGCGGCACGCCGGCGCTGATCCTCTGCGACAACGAGGGCCAGCGCGAGCGGCTCGACGAGCTGCTCGAGGAGGGCGGCTATCGCCCGGCCGGCACGTCGCTGGTCGTCGGGGCGCTCGACGGCGGCTTCGTGATGCCGACGCTCCGCGTCCTCACCGACCACGAGATCTTCCGCCGGGCGCGTCGCCTCCGTCGCACCCGCCGCTATCGGCAGGCGGCGCCGAACACCGTCACGGGGACGCTCGCGCACGGCGACTACGTCGTGCATCTCGAGCACGGGATCGGCATCTACCGCGGCATCCAGACGCTGACGGTCGAGGGCGGGACGATCGAGGTCGCGATCCTCGAGTACGAGGGCGGCGATCGCCTCAACGTCCCGCTCTACCGGCTGGACCAGCTCGAGCGGTACCGCGCGGGCGAGGACGGCGACGGCGATCGCCCGCCGCCGAAGCTCCACAAGCTCGGCGGCACCGCGTGGCGCAAGGTGCGCGACAAGACGCGCCAGGCGATCGCCGCGATGGCGGCCGAGCTGCTCGACCTCTACGCCCGCCGCACGGTGAGCGCGGGGTACGCCTTCCCGCCCGACGCGCGCTGGCAGCGTGAGCTCGAGTCGTCGTTCCTGTACGAGGACACGCCGGACCAGCGCAAGGCGACCGAGGACATCAAGCGCGACATGGAGCGCCCGCAGCCGATGGATCGCCTGCTCGTCGGCGACGTCGGCTACGGCAAGACCGAGGTCGCGGTGCGCGCGGCATTCAAGGCGGTGCAGGGCGGCAAGCAGGTCGCCGTGCTGGTGCCGACGACGATCCTCGCCGAGCAGCACTTCCGTACCTTCGCCGATCGCCTCGCCGACTACCCGGTCACGGTCGAGGCGCTGTCGCGCTTCCGGACGGCGAAGGAGCAGAAGGCGACGCTCGAGCGCCTCGCCCGCGGCGAGCTCGACATCGTCGTCGGCACGCATCGCCTCCTCTCGAAGGACGTGATCTTCAAGGATCTGGGCCTCCTCGTCGTGGACGAGGAGCATCGCTTCGGCGTGAAGCACAAGGAGCGGCTCAAGGAGCTGCGCCTCGCGGTCGACGTGCTCACGCTCACCGCGACGCCGATCCCGCGCACGCTGCACCTCTCGCTCGCGGGGCTCCGCGACCTGACCGTCATCGAGACGCCGCCGCGCGATCGCTCGCCGATCCTCACCTTCATCGAGCCGTGGGACGATGCGCTGCTCGAGGAGGCGATGGCGCGCGAGCTCGATCGCGGCGGGCAGGTCTTCGTGGTGCACAACCGAATCGAGACGATCGAGACGATCGCCGAGCGGATCCGCGCGCTCGCCCCGCGGGCCACCGTCGCCGTCGGGCACGGGCAGATGGCGGCGGACGCGCTCGAGGACGTGATGCAGCGCTTCGTGACGGGCCAGGTCGACATCCTCGTCTCGACGATGATCGTCGAGAGCGGCCTCGACGTCCCGAACGCCAACACGATGATCGTCCACGACGCGCATCGCTTCGGGCTGGCGCAGCTCTACCAGCTGCGCGGGCGCGTGGGCCGGAGCCACCGGCGCGCGTACTGCTACCTGGTCGTCCCCGACACGATCGACGCCGACGCCGAGGAACGGTTGCGGGTCCTCGAGCATCATACCGACCTGGGGGCCGGGTACCGGATCGCGCTCAAGGATCTCGAGCTCCGGGGCGCGGGGAATCTCCTCGGGTCGGAGCAGTCGGGGCACGCGCACGCCGTGGGCTTCGACCTGTACATGCGCTGGCTCGAGGAGACGGTGACGGCGCTCCGGGGGCAGGGAAAGGTCGAGGCGCCCCAGCCCCCCGACGTGGTCTTCGACGTCCCGGCGCACCTCCCGGAGGCCCTCGTGCCCGACGACGAGGCGAAGCTCGACCTCTATCGGCGACTGGCGCGGGCGTCCGGACCCGGCGACATTGATGAGTTGCGGAACGAGGTGCGGGAGCGGTTCGGCCCCCTCCCCCCGCCGGCCGAGGCGCTCTTCGACATGGGCCGCCTCCGGGTCATCGGGGCGGCGCTGGGCGTGCAGCACGTCCTCGTCCGCGGGGACGAGGCCCGCCTCACCTTCCGCCAGGGGACGGCCCCGCGGATGGCGGGGCTGACCCGAGCGCTGGACGACGTGCAGATCGCCGCCGAGGTGCGGCGCACCGTCCCGCTCTCCCTCCGGCTGGTCCGGCTGGGCGGGGAACCATTGATCCCCACGCTGGTCCGTGCCCTGCGCCAGGTGGCCGTGTGAGCCGCCGGCGTTCTTCCACCGAATCGAGGAGTCCGATGCGTCGTTCGCTGTTGCTGGTCGGCACGCTCGCTGCCCTGACGGGTGCCTGCGACAAGCCCAAGGTCTTCACTGCCTCGCCCGACATCGCAGCCAAGGCGGCGGACCAGGAACTGTCGGCCCAGCGGGTCGCCGACATCCTCACCAGCGTGAAGGGAATCCAGCTCACCCCCGAGGCCGCGAACTTCGTGGCGAACCTCTGGGTCGACTACTCCCTCTTCGCGCAGGCGCTGGCCGACGGGACGCTCGAGACCGACTCGACCTTCATCCGCGAGGCGATGTGGCCCGCGATCGTCGACATCCAGGCCGGCCGCTGGCACGACTCGCTCGTGACGCTGCGCGCCACGCCGAGCCCCGAGAAGCTCGACTCGGCCTACAAGGCCGGCACCGTGCGGGTGCTGCAGCACATCCTCGTCCGCGTCGAGCCGAGCGCCACGCCGGCGCAGCGTGAGGCGGCCCGCAAGAAGGCCGACGGCCTCCTCGCGCAGGTCAAGGGCGGCACCAACTTCGGCGCGCTGGCGCTGACCGCGTCGGAAGATCCGTCGGCCGTCGCCGACTCCGGCTTCCTGCCGCCGAGCCCCAAGGGCGCGTGGGCCGCGGCGTTCGACTCGGTGGGCTGGACGCTCGAGGCCGGGCAGGTCTCCGAGGTCGTCCCGACCGAGTTCGGCTTCCACGTGATCCGCCGCGCCGACGAGGGCCAGGCGAAGCAGCGGATGCAGGGCTGGCTCCAGCCGCAGCTCGTCGCGACGCTCGACTCGACGCTCTTCGCGGAGCTCGACCAGAAGTACGCGGTGAAGATGAACGGCAAGGGGATCGCGCGGATGAAGGTCGCGCTCGACAACCTCGACGCCGCGCGCGACATGAGCGGCAAGATCGTCGACCACTCCGAGGGTGGCGTGACCATCGGCGAGTTCGCCCGCTGGGTGCGCGCCGCGACGGCGAACCCGATCCAGGGTCCGCAGACGCTCCAGCAGCTCAAGCAGGCGCCGGATTCGGTCCTCACCCAGTTCGCGCTCCGCGTGGCCCAGGGGCTCCTGTTCCTCAAGGAGGCGCAGGACGCGAAGATCGACGTGACGCCCGAGGAGTGGACGCAGATCAGCGCGGCGTTCAAGTCGGACGTCGACTCGCTCAAGGCGCAGATGCAGCTCGGCGCCGAGGTGCTCGACTCGACCGCGAAGGTTGCCGACCGGAAGACCGCGGCCGGCCTCAAGGTCGAGCAGTTCTTCGATCGCCTCACCAGCGGCCAGGCGCAGATGCGCGTGCTGCCGGGGATGCTGGCGTGGACGCTCCGCGGCCGGATGGAAAGCGGCGTGAACGCCGCCGGCACCCAGCGCGCGATCGAGCTCGCCCAGGCGAAGCTCGGCGTCGACACCACCGCCGCGCCGCCGGCCCCGCTGCAGCCGGCCCCGGGCGGTCCGCCGGTCGGTGGCGGCGCCCCCGCCCCGGCGCCGACCCAGCCGTGATGGGTCTCGCCCGCGTCACGGGCGGCGTGCTCGCCCTCCTGCTCGTGCTGAGCGGGGGGGCGCGCCCGCTGGCGGCGCAGGATGCCGAGGACGCGACGGTCGATCGGATCGTCGCGGTCGTCGGCAACGCCGTCATCCTCCAGTCGCAGGTCGAGGAGGAGCTCTTCGCGCGGCAGAGCCAGAGCCGGAATCCGGTCACGGACCCGGCCGCGATCGCCGTGCTCCGGCGGCAGCTCATCGACACGCTGATCGACACCGAGCTGCTGTTCCAGGAGGCGATCAAGGACACCACCATCCAGATCACGCCGCAGGAAGTCTCCGAGGCGGTCGATCAGGTGATGCGGGACTCGCGTCGCTCGTTCAAGAGCGAGGCGGAGTTCCTTGCGGAGCTCAAGCAGGCCGGCTTCCGCGGCACCGACGACTGGCGCCGCTGGCTCATCGAGCAGCAGCGCCGGACACTCGTCATCGAGCGCTTCCGCAACAACCTGCGCAACGATCGCAAGCTCGAGCCGAAGAACCCGACCGACAAGGAACTCGAGCAGTTCTACAAGGACATCGCCGACCGCCTCCCGCCCGAGCCGGCGATGATCGCGATGAAGCAGATCATCGTCGCGCCCCAGCCTGACTCGGCCTCGAAGGCGCGTCGGCGTCTGGTGGCGGACTCGATCGTCGCCGAGCTCCGGAAGGGCGCCGACTTCGCGACCGCCGCGCGCCGCTTCTCGCAGGATCCCGGGTCCGGGCCGCAGGGCGGTGACCTCGGCTGGTTCCGGCAGGGCGTGATGGTGCGCGAGTTCGAGCGGGTGGCGTTCTCGCTGCCGCGCGGCACGATCTCGGATCCCGTCGAGTCGCCGTTCGGGCTCCACATCATCCAGGTCGAGCGGATCCAGCCGACCGAGATCCAGGCGCGCCACATCCTGCTGATGCCGGAGGTCGACACGGCCTCGGCCCGCCAGGCGCAGGAGCGCGCGATGGCGATCCGCGCCGCCCTGATGGCCGGCGCCAACTTCGACTCGCTGCAGCGGCTCTACCACGATCCGGGCGAGGAAAAGGAACTGCCGCGCTTCCCGGTCGACTCGCTCACCCCAGCGTATGCCAACGCGATCCAGGGCGTCCCGGATGGCGGCATCTCGGCGGTCTTCATGCTCGAGACCGCCAGCGAGCCGCTCCGGTCCAAGTACGGCGTCGTGCAGGTGCTCAGCCGGACGCCGCCGGGGACGCCGACCTTCGAGGGGATGAAGCAGCGGCTCAAGCCGGTGCTGGCCCGCCGCCTCGGCGAGCGCGCGTACCTCGACGGACTGCGCGCCAAGGCCTTCGTCGAGATTCGCTCGCCGTGACGCGCCGGGTCCGGCTCGCGGTCGCACTCGGCGACCCGCGCGGCATCGGGCCCGAGATCACCGCCGCGGCGCTTGCCGCGGGCGTCGACGCCGACGTGACCCTGATCGGCGCGCGCGAGCAGGTCGAGGCCATCCCGGGCGACGTCACCCGACTCGGCATCGGCAGCTGGAAGCCGGGGCGCCGCGCCGCCCGGGCCACCGCCGCGGCCGCCGGGCTCGTCGCCGGGCGTGCGGTCGAGCAGGCGGCGCGGCTCGCCCTCGCCGGCGAGGTCGATGCCATCGTCACCGCCCCGGCCGAGAAGCACGCGCTCCACCTCGCCGGCTTTCCCTATCCCGGCCACACCGAGTGGCTCGCGCACCTTGCGGGCGATGTCGACGTCGCGATGATGCTCGCCAGCGATCGGCTGCGCGTCGTGCTGGTCACCACCCATATCCCGTTCCGCGACGTGCCGCTGATGCTGACCACCGACCGGATCGTCCGAACCGGGCAGGTCACGGCACGGGCGCTGCGCGACTGGTTCGGGATCGCCGCGCCGCGTCTTGCCCTCTGCGCCCTCAATCCGCACGCCGGCGAGCAGGGGCTGTTTGGCGACGAGGAGACGCGCGTCCTGGCCCCGGCCGCCGCGCAGCTCGGGGCCGCGGGGCCGTTCCCGGCCGACACCGTCTTCGTGCGCGCGATGCGCGGCGAGTTCGATGCGGTGCTGGCGCCGTACCACGACGTCGGGATGACGGCGATCAAGGTCGCCTCGTTCGGGAGCGGGGTGAACGTCACCCTCGGGCTCCCCTTCGTCCGCACCTCGCCCGATCACGGCACCGCGATGGACATCGCGGGCACGGGACGTGCGGACCCGTCGAGCATGCAGGCTGCGCTGACCCTGGCCACGACCCTTGCCGCCCGGAGCCGCTCGCGATGACGATGCGCGTCTCGATCCTGATCCCGGTCTACAACGAGGCCCGCACCCTCGAGGCGCTCGTCGAGAGCGTGCGCGCGGTGCCGCTCGCCAAGGAGATCATCTGCGTCAACGACGCCTCGCGCGACGGGAGCGCGGAGATCCTCGACCGGCTGCTGGCCGAGGGGAAGATCGACCGCCTGCACCACCAGCCGGTGAACCGCGGCAAGGGCGCGGCGATCCGGCAGGCGATCCAGATGGCGACCGGCGACGTGCTCGTCGTCCAGGACGCCGACCTCGAGTACGACCCGGCCGAGATCCCGACGCTGCTCGGCCCGATCGAGGCGGGGAAGGCCGATGCCGTCTTCGGCTCGCGCTTCCTCGGCGGCCCGCACCGCGTGCTCTACTTCTGGCACTCGGTCGGCAACTCGGTGCTCACGCTGGTCTCCAACATGTTCACCGACCTGAACCTCACGGACATGGAGACCTGCTACAAGGTCATCAAGACGCCGCTCGCGAAGAAGCTGATCCTCACCACCGATCGCTTCGGCTTCGAGCCCGAGGTCACCGCGCGGCTCGCGCAGGCGAAGGCCCGGATCTGGGAGCTGCCGATCTCGTACAGCGGCCGCACCTACGAGGAAGGGAAGAAGATCGGCTGGAAGGACGGCGTTGCCGCGTTCTGGCACATCCTCCGGTTCAACATCTTCCCGCCCAGGAATCCCGAGGTGCGGCAGAAGCACCGGAGTCCGTACGACGAGGCGCCATCGCGCTGACGCGCGACGGCGGGGACAAGCGACACGGGACAAGCGACAAGGAGTGTAAGCTCGGCGTCCCTTGTCCCTTGTCCCTTGTCCCTTGTCCCGTGTTCCGTGTCCCGTCTCCCCCTCAGCCGCCCAGCATCCCCATCAGCGCCAGGTGCTTTTCGAGCTTCAGCTTCTGCGACGCGCGGTTCGCCACCAGCGTGGCCGTGCTGCGGAGGATCGTCTCGCGCTCGGTGAGGCCGTTGGCGCGCAGCGTGTTCCCGGTCTCGACGAGGTCCACGATCCAGTCGGCGAGGCCGAGGAGCGGCGCCACCTCGACGCTGCCGTGG
>DASTAN010000114.1:0-5699 GCA_035712665.1 Gemmatimonadales bacterium | reverse complement strand
GCTCGACTTCCGCTCGGCCCGCGACCCGCGCGTTCCGTTCGAGCGGTCGCCCGCGAACGACGTCGGCTTCGACAACGCCACCCCGATCTTCGAGCAGGGGAAGTACGCCTCGGAGACGGTGCCGATCCCGGTCGCGACCGGGGTGATGGCGCGCCTGATGGAGGCGGAGCTGCGCATCCGCGCCGGGGACGCGTCGTACCTCACGATCCTCAACGCGCTGCGGGCCGACCAGACGCTGTATCCGACCGCGCTCCCCGCGCTGCCGACCAACTTCACCACCGTCTTCCCGGTGCTCACGCCGCTGACCGATCCGGGCACGGAGCAGGGCCGCATCGACCAGCTCTTCCGGGAGCGGGCGTTCTGGAACTACCTCACCAATTCGCGCCACGGCGACCTGCGTCGCCTGGTGCGCCAGTACGGCCGGGCGCGCGATGCGCTCTGGCCCGGGGGCGGCGGGCGCCAGTACGTCGTGAACGGGAACAACAAGGGCGGCACCTTCGGCAACACCTACGTCCTCCCGGTGCCGTTCGACGAGCAGAACAACCCGCAGTTCTCGCAGTGCATCAGCACCGATCCGTGATCACGCCGTCGTGAATCGCGGGTCGTGAGACGGGCCCCCCGGACTGCTGTCCGGGGGGCCCGTCTGCGTTCCGCACCGCAACTCTCACGACTCACGTCTCACGACTCACGACTAGAAGACCACCTCCACCCCGAACCGGATAAGTCGCGGCGGACCGTACACGAAGAGCGGCTGCGTGAAGTCGCGCGCGGCGGCCTCGTAGAGCGGGTACAGCTCGCCCCGTCCGCTGAGGCGGCCGTCGCCGTTGGTGTCCGCCCACCCGCGATAGCGCGGCGACTCGAACGGAATCGCCTGCGGGTTGGCGAGATAGGCCTGCTCGGCGAGACGCGTGATGGTCGCCTCGGACGCGAATGGGTTGCCGGTGTCGCGCCGGGTGCTGATCTCGTTGCGGCGGTTGGTGACGTTGCGCACGTCGAGGTAGAGCCCCGCCGCCATCCCGCCGATCTGGATTGGCCGACGGAAGAGGAGGTCGAGCGTCCACTGGGCGGGGAGTCGCGACCCGTTCGGCTCGGCGACGAGCGAGTCGCCGGTGATGTCGGTGCGCGAGTACGGCAGGCCGCTCCCGAAGCGGAAGACCGCTGCGGCGCTGAGCGCCCCGAGCGGACGGACGCCGAGGAGGCGCGGGCCGGCCGTCGGGTTGAGCTCGCCGTCGAGCGTGGCCACCAGGGCGAGGCGCCGATCGAAGTCGAGCGGGAAATTGGCGCGCGCGGGCGCCGCGAGCGTGTCCCCGGTGTTGGGATCGATGCGGATCAGGCGCTGCAGCTCGAAGGCGTTGCTCACCGTCGCCTCCGCGCGCTGGATCACGCCGGCGATGCGCGCGCCCCACCCGTCACGCCGCTCGCGCTCGAAGATCACCTCACCGCCGATCACGTTGCCGACGTCGGCGTTCAGGAAGCGGCTCGAGTCCGGGTTCACGCCGAGGGGCACCGTCGAGACCAGCCCGTCGAGGGTCTTGGTGTAGACGTTGACCCGGAGCGACGTGGCCTCGCGGAGCCGGACGCGCGCGCTCAGCTCGAACTGCGTGGCCTGCTCGAAGCCAAGGTTCGGGTTGCCCTGGCGGAAGCGCCCGGTCCGCGTGGTGTCGTCGAACGCCGCGTCGACCAGGAACTGCAGGTCGGGCGGCTGCGAGAAGCGCCCGATGCTGGCGACCACCGTCGCACCCTTGAGCACGGTCGACACCGCCAGTCGCGGGTTGATGGTGCGGCGCGCCTCGAGGGTCCGGTTGTCGAGATCGCCGCCCGGGTCGAAGCCGTCATAGCGCACGCCGGCCGTGAAGCCGAGGTCACTCACGCGGGCCTGGGCCTCGACGTACGCGCCGGTGATCGTCGGCGAGAACCCGGAGGCCGTGGCGCCCGGGACCGACTCGCCCGCCGGTCGCCAGGCCGCGATGCGCTGGAAGGTCTCGACCTCCTGCGACGCGACCATGCCGCCCACGAAGAGGTCGGTGCTCGTGCCGAGGCCGATGCTCACGTCGAGCTGGCTCCGGAGCTCCGCGAAGCGATTCCACGCGATGTCGCCCTGCGAGGCGCCGCCAAGGAAGAAGCCGGGCACGCCCCACGGTGTCGAGCTGCTGAAGGTCGGCACCCCGAAGCCGGGCTGCGCCGCGCGGGCCGCCACCGTGTCGCGCGAGCGGGCGAGGGCCTCGCCCTGGATCGTCATCCCCGAGCCGGTGAACGCCCCGAAGCGATAGTCCGGGGCATCGACGGTGCCGCGGACGAACTCGCGATCGAAGTAGCCGACCCGCAGGTCGCCGATGATCGGCGTGCCCCCCGTGCCCGGCAGCAGCTGCAGGTGCCCGGTGAGCAGGGTGCCGTCGGTGCGGCGTCCCGGGGCCAGCGTCGGGTCGTACTTGTAGCGCTGGTCGTAGAGGTACTGCTGCTCGCGCGACTGCAGACCGAAGACGCGCGCGATGAACCGCTCGCCCATCGGAACGGTGATCTTCCCGCCCGCGGTCCACGTCTCGCCGCTGTTGTGCGGCAGCGGACGGGGCGTGGCGCTCCGCGGATCGCGCGGGTTGTCGGCCGCCGGCGCATTCACCGGGTCGAAATCCAGGCGGGCCGAGAGGTCGACGATGCCGACGGCCGTGATGCGCCCGGCGATCGGACCGTCGGCCTGCAGCACGAGGCGATCAAGGCCGAGGTCCGCAGTCCCGGACATCGGCCGGTCGGTCTCGTAGGCCATCCGCCCGCGCCACCGCTCGCCGCCATCGCGCGTGCCGACGTTCACGAGGCCGGAGATCGCCTGCCCATAGCGGGCGGAGAAGCCGTTGGTCACCAGCGAGGCTTCCGCGATGAGATCCTGCGGGATGCGGATCCCCACGCTGCCGGTCGATGCGTCGAGCTGGTTCTTGACCCCGAAGCCGTCGAGCAGGAAGGCCTGCTGGCCCGCGCGACCACCGCGATACGACTCGCCGACGACGCCGGCCTGCAGGGCGATGGCATCCTCGAGCGAAGACACCGGCAGGCGACGCAGGTCCTCCGAGGTGATGCGCTGCGCCGTCTGCGGCGAAAGGGGATCGAGGATCGGGTCGAGCACGCCGACGGCGTCGAGGTCGGCGAGCTGCACCGCCACTGGCGCGAGTCGCACGTCGACACGCGTCACCTCGCCCGGACGGATGCGGATGCCGTCGCGCTCGGCGGCCCGGAAGCCCGGCCACGAGACGGCCACGCGATGGGTGCCGCTTGGCACGCCGCGAATGACGTACTCACCGCCCGTGTCGGTGACGGCGCGGAGCCGCCCGTCGAGGCGGATCTCGGCGCGCCGGATCGGGCGGTCGGTGGTGGCGTCGACGACGCGGCCGACGAGTGTCCCGGTGCTTTGCGCGGCAAGCGGCGTGACCGTGACGAGGATGGCGCACAGCAGTCGGCGGATCACTGGGGCACCTCGACGAGGTAGAGGTCGCTTTGACCGGTGAGCCCTTCGGATCGTTCGACGATCAGGCGGCGCCCGTCGGCCGTCGCGGTCGCCCGCCCCCAGGCGCTCCGCTCGAGGAAGGTGCCGGGGATGCGCTCGGGCGTGCCGTTGACGAGGATCGTGATGTCGCTCCGGAGCGTGTCGGCGTCGAACCAGCGGCGGGTGGCGAAGATCCGTCCCCCACCGGCTGCGACACCGGGGATCTCGCGGAAGGGCCCCCCCGTCTCGAGGGCCGCGTCGTAGACCAGCGTCGGCACGCCGCCGCTCGTCGGCATCGTCAGGATCTCCCGGCCGCGGCGCAGCACGAAGCGGGCGCCGCTCGCGTCGAGCGCGAGCTGCTCCACGCCCGCGGCGCTCCCGATCACCGACAGGTCGTTGAGGCCACTGGTGTTGATCGTGACGACGGCCTGCCCGACCAGGGTGGTGTCCCACGGGCAGACGTTGCAGGCGCGCGCGATGTTCGCCGTCGCCGCCAGCGCCGTCAGCGTCTCCGGACCGGTCCAGACCGGATCGACGAGCTGGTCAAGGATGCCGATGCCCGGGACCAGGCGGAGGAGGTCGACCACCTTCCGTGTCCGGGTGAGGTCGCCGTCGGGCGCGACGTACAGCGCACCGCTGCTCGGGATCGGCGCGAAGACCAGCGAGCCGAAGCGCGTGTAGGCGAGGGCCCCGTCCGCACGCAGTGCACCGCCCGCGAACCAATCCGCGCGGGTGGCTTCGTCGAGCTCGGCGGCGCACCACTCACCAGTGCGCGTCCCGCCCGTCACCGGGAGTGCGGCGAGGCAGATGTCCCGATCGGCCTCACCCGACTCGAACGCATAGAGCACTGCCGCGCCATCGCGCGTGACGATCGGTGCCAGGTCCGGACGCAGGTTGAAGGTCAACTGGGCGATCGTTCCGGGCGTCCGCGGCGTGTCGCTGCGCGTGTCCGGTGTGGTGAAGGCGTCGCTGTGGTCGCACGCCGCGACTGCGGTCATCGCCAGGGCGATGGCCGCGAGGCGGGCGTGCCGACGCGGGCACGAGCGGAGCATGAAACTCCCGACGGAGGAAGGTTGGGCCGGCTGGCCCGGGGTCATCTCCCGAACGTGGGGTACTGGACGACCGATTCGTGGCCGCCTGGTCCCACCGCGGCCACCCCGAAATGGTGGTCGTCGATGATCACGTTCGTGAGGGTGAAGATGGTGCGACCGGCTGGAACCCAGCGCCAGTGTGTCCATCGCGGCTCGGTGGTGTCGCGCCAGTACACCTTGTAGCCGAGGGCGGTGGTCGTGCTGTCGGGAGCCCAGGAGACGGTCGTGGAAGCGGAGACGGCGCCCTGCACCCGGACTCGCACAGGTGGCGGGGGTGCCCAGGCCAGGGCGGCGAGGACGGTCGCGTTCGCCGCCGTGAGCCGGGCGGCATAGGCGGTGTCGACCCCCTCGACGACGTCACCGAACCGCCGGCTGCCTTCCGTGCGCAGGTCCTGGTGCTGCCGATCGTAGTGCTCGTGCGCCTCCATCAGACGAACTGCGGGCATGCCGAGGTCGTTGAACGGTCGATGGTGGCCGCCGCGCCCGAAGCGGTCGAGGCGATACACGAGCTTCGGCGTGAGGTCCGGGAGGTGCTGCCGCGCGATCGCGTCGATGTAGCGCGCCAGCTGGCGGCTCGGGCCGTCGACCTCGCCACCGTAGACGCGGCGGTTGCGCCGGTCGGCTTCGGTCTCGAGCGGGGACGTCGGCTCGGAGAAGATCCGGAACGTGCGGTTGTCGACGATGCCGGTGATCCCGGCGGTGTTGCCGATCATGTCGTTGTTGATCAGCCCCTCGATCGTCCAGCCGCTGTCGGCGAACCAGCGGGCGAGGATCGTTCCGCCGAAGAGCCCCTGCTCCTCGCCGCTCAGGCCGGTGTAGATGATCGTCTTGTCAAAGCGGTGGCGGGAGAGCACGCGGGCCGCCTCGAGCGTCCCGGCCATCCCCGAGGCGTTGTCGTTCGCCCCCGGCGAGTCGGAGGTGCCGTCCATCACGTCGCTCACGCGCGAGTCGATGTCGCCGGCCATCACCACGGCACGCGCCGGATATCGCGTGCCGCGCTGGATCGCCACGACGTTGACGATGTTGAGCGGCGCCTTGATGCGCGAGTCGGGATTGCCGGGGACCACGGCCTGCACGTAGCGCACCTCGAGGCAGCCGCCGCACGCCGCGCTGATGCGCTCGAACTCGGCGTGGAT